>JAJFFD010000053.1 GCA_021776805.1 Planctomycetota bacterium | reverse complement strand
GGCAAGTCCGGGTCGCGGATGATTTGGATCATGTGCTCCGGCACACCCTGCTGCTGCAGATAGGCGCTGATCCTGAGCGCGCGCTCGTAAGGTTGGCGCCCCTTCTCTGAGAACATTGGCTGGTGATCGCGGCGTATCTTGATGCGCTCGTCCTTTTGCACGCGAATGGCCAAGCGCACCTTGTTGGCGACCAGCTTGGCAGCAAAGCGATCGAGCACTTCCCCACCATTGGAGGAGAGCTCCACCTGGCCCTTATCGAAGAGCCGCTCCGAGTGCACAATGGCATGCCCACCGGGCACTATTTCAGCCAGGCTGGACGGGTCCGAATCGGCGAGCTTGGCGCAGGCCGAAGCGAAGAAGATGAGAATGATGGTGAGGGCGAGGCGGTTCATGGCAGCTGCAGGGTACGGACTCGCCGCAGCGGCTGCCAGATCCCCCTGCAAGGACATGCCATTTGCCCAAGCCAGGCTCCGTAGGCTCAGCGCCGAAGCTTGCCGCCGGCAACGACGACAGGAACGATAAGAGCGAGGAAGCTAAGGTGGTACCAAACCGGCATGCCATCCCAGAACCCGGCTTGCACGCCAATTCCCGTCAGCAGGAGCAGGCCGGCCATGATCAGCACCGCCTTGGAGCCCTTCGGTTTGGCCAGAGCAGCGGCGACGATGCCGGAGGCCAGGGAGCAGACCACACTCAGCCCCAGGATGGAAACCAAGGCTGGCACATGGAAGACCTCGCTGTTCGGACCGATGTGCTCGGCAAAGATGCTCATGATGGCGGCATTGCCACCGAGCCAGAGGGCGGTCCAGGCCAAGTAGCCGACGATGACGGGGATTGCGGTTTTCATATCTAACTCCTCAGGATCAGGTTTGGTTGTTCTGGCCATCCACCGGCCAGTTGTGACTCAGGCATTTCTTGGGGCTCAAGGGCGCCATGATCTTGAACAGCACAAAGAGCATGCGCGTGCCGAAGCTGGGCTTGCCGGTCTCGATGACCGACTTGAGCGTGTTGACGATCAACTTGCCGCCCTGCAGCATCTGCTTGGCGGACTTGCTGCCGACAGGCAGGTCCTCGAGGGTCAAGGTGAATTGCACGCCACCTTCGACCTCTTCCAGGTCATAGATCACCTTGCAGTACGGGTCGTCGTAGTTGGTGAACTTGAAGGTGTGGCTGAATCGCTTTGGTGGGTCGTAGACAAGGATCTCCCCCACGACCCCGGTGTACTTGCCATCCGGCGTGCGCATGGCAATACGCGACCCGGCAGACAGGCTGCCCACATGCATGCGTGAATTGAAGAAGGCTGGGATGGGCTGATCTGTCCGCGTGATCTCCTGCCAGACGTCCTCGATAGATCCTTCGATGGTGACACGGAACATGGCTTCGTTCGACTTAGGCACGTTTGCTTCCTCTCTTTCCTGCTGCGCGAGTTTCGACGCGGTCTTTGATGTCCGCCATATGGGAGGACCAGAAGGCGCTGTACTGGGTGGTCCAGCGGTCGTAGATCATTTGAATGGGGATAGGGTTGAAGTACAGATGGCGGGTGCGGCCCTCCTTCTTGCTGATGAGCAGCTCAGCCTTTTCGAGCACATGGATGTGCTTGAGCACGGCGATGCGGCTCATGTCGAAGTGAGTCCCCAGGGCGCTGACGCTGATCCCCGGTGCCTGCATGACCAGGTCGAGCATGCGCCGCCGCGCCGCATGGGCGAGAACGGAGAAGACCAGGTCCACCTGCTTGTCCTTCATAGGTAACGAATAGGTTACCTATCTGATCAAGGCCGTCAAGGGCCAGCAATTGGCATTTTTGGCGCTTCGTGGAGTTTCCTGCGAGCGCCGCTAGGGCGCCTTTGGCCAGGGCATGCCACGGACGTAAACCGTTTCGATGCGCGGCACTCCGTCATCGCCGACCCGCAGGCGTAGCGTGATATCGCGCTGCTCCGGAGTCTCCGTACCCTCGGGCACGAAGTAGCGCTCGATGCCGTAGCGGATCATACCGAAGCGGTCGAAGGTCCCGCGCAAAAGGACCTCGCCCCTGGCGATGTCCGCCGGCCGCGAATGGTGCAGGCTACGGGGAACATGAAACTCTGCCTCTGGGGCCAGCAGAACCCAGGCAGTTCCCCCGGCCTCACCTGCAGTCAGCGCGCTCTGAAAACCACTCCGGCTGAACTCGTAAGCCAGTTGGATGTATTGGCCGCGCAGAAGATCACGTGGGTCAATCGGCACAGTGCGCACAAGAATCGACTGCCCTTCACCCTTGGCAAAACGACCCTCTTCCAGGCCCGCCCAGAGCGAGAAGAACAGAACCTGCAGAGCCACCCAGAACGCCGCGATCTTCTTGCTGCGATTCATCAGTTCTTAGCCCCCATCGCATCCAGCATTCGTCGACGCCAGCGCTCAACGCCCCAACCCGTGGCGAGAAGGGCAAGCCCACCGAGAAGGAAGGTCAGTCCTGTGCTTTGCAAGCTGCCGATGAGATCAAAGAAGAGTGTTAAGACTCCAACACCGACCCCGAGCACTCCCGCGTTGAGGTAGCCCTTGCGTCCGGATCGAGTGCCGAAGCCGACACACCAGATCGCCAGGACGAACCAGAGGAACCATGCACCCAGGGAGATCAAGATAGCTGCGTAGTCAAAGGTCTGGTTGCGACCGAAGTTGAAGAATTGCAAATTGGCTCCCCGCGGCAACCAACCCATGTCCGCAGCCAGGGCAGCCAGCCCCAGGAACAGCACGGAGCTCAGAAGCAGGATCAGGCGATGGCGGTACCAACTGGACTCGGGTGCGAGGGCGTCCCTCCCGATGAAGAGGCCAGCCAATCCCAATGCGAAGCTGCCGAGTTGCAGAATGACCGAACCCTCAGACTCCACGTCGCTGAAATGCCTGAAGAAGGTCATCAGGTACAAGCTCGCAAAGAGCAGGACTCCGCCCACAACGCGAAGGAGCCTGGCGATCTCCGGCTCATGCCTTCTGAGCAGAGGCGAGAGCCCCACCATTGCCGCCCCCATGTTCATCTCCATCACCAGGTGGCTGGTGAACTGATACCGCGGCATCCGCAGGGGTGAATCTGGAAAGGCCCCCTCCATGTGCGCCCAGAGCAGAAGGGCAAATATCGACATCAGTGAGATCGATGGCGAGCGCAGCAGAACAGCGAGCGGAACTATGGCCACCAACCAGAGCAACACTCCATTTGGCGGTCGCTCGTTCAGGTTGTAGATCTGGGCGATGAGACCTATTCCAGCCAAGACGAGCCCGGCGCCAACAAAGTGCAGGCCTTCTGCTGACCGCGGCATGTCGCGGTCAGGGCTGGAGAGCCAGAAGCCCGCCGCGTGGCAAAGGACAAGCAGAGTCAACAGCCCGGCAATCTTGACCCCATCGCTGATCTCAGCCCAGTTCGCCGATACCACCAAGATGATGCCGAGGATGGCGACCAATGCGCCAAGCCTGCCCAGAACAGACGTGAGATTGAGCAGGCCGTGGCTGCGCTCCTTCTCGCGCGCCAACTCCATGACCGCGCTGGAAGAATCTTCAGTGATCAAGTCACGCTCTCGAGCTGTAGAGAGCAGTGCATCCAGGCGTTTGAGAAATGGAGCCATGTCAGCGCCAGGGGGTCTTCTCGACTTCGACCACCTGCAGCCAGGGTCTCTGAAGGGCCGCTCGCAGGCAAGACTAGAATGTCTAGCGGAGCGAATCGATCCAGCGACCAAGCATGTCCAGTCCAGCTTGATCGACGCGCTCAGTCCCCAGGGGCGGCATACGGTGCACACCGCGGGTGCCAAGGCGCTTCCAGAGCACGCTACTATGCCGGTCGCCGCTACGGATGATCGCCGGGTTGTTGATCCCGAGGGTTGCCGACTGTGGCGTCACATCGATCGTCCCGGTTTGCGCGAGGGGAGTCTCGTAACGGAGGTCCATGACAACCGGCGTGGACCCGCCTGGAAGGTGACATTGAGCACAGTTGGCGTCCAGGTAAGAACGCGCACGTTCCTCCAGATCGGCAGAATGATCCAAGGGGTTGGGCATGCCCGGATACTGGCTACTCGCACCGATGTCCGTGGAGAAGAAGTCCTGACTCAGCCAGTCGGAAAGCTGATCGCCGGCTTTCGAACCGTTCAGCTGTAGGGTGCGCACGCCAAGCACCGCGCCTCTGCTCTCCGTATGACAAGCCAGACAATCCGGACGGCTGGGGTAGGTCCAGCTACGAGTCTGCTGCAGCATGTCCGGATCCAGGCCATCGCGGTCAGTGGGTGACAGGCTGGAACGCCGACCGTGACCGGAGACTCCATAGGTCTCACGCACACGGTCGCTGATCAGAAAGGCGTCCTGGCTGCCGGGCTGCCACTTGTAGGTATAGCCGGCCCAGCCAAGCTCCTCATACACGAGAACGCGCGTCTCCAATCGAAGCCGGCCCTGCTCATGATCAAAGAGAGTGGGAAGCTCGAAGTGCTTGACCAAAACGGTCCCCTTTGGGAACAGCCAATTGCCGCTCGGGGAAAACTCGATCGAATTCGCCGTCGGCACAGCAATCCAACGCTTCTTATCGGCGCCATCGGACCAAAGCGGAGCATTGACCTCGTAGGGAACGACTCCCGGCGCAGGCGTCATGCTGGCCATATCAGTGAAGAGCCCGGTCTCGGAAAGCTTGTTGGGGAAGGTCGCGCCATTGGGCTGTAAGGAGACCATGCGATAGATCCGACCGTCGTGTGACACGGGATAGAGCTCGCCGGCTTCGTCCTCGCCAAAGGAAGTCAACTTGGGAACGAGGGCGATTTCCTCATTGCTGAGAAGCTGACCATCCTTGTAGACGAGAGCCCAAATCCTGCCGGAGGCGTTGTCGCCGTAGACATAGCTACCGCGTAGGTCGGGCAGACAGCAGCCACGGTACACATAGCCACCGATCGCAGCGCCTCCCAGGTCATGTTCGTAGTCCACCACCGGCTGCTCAAAAAGCGAAGGTGGCAGGCCCCCAGGGTTGAAGCGGTTGATATTGCCTTCGTAGACCGGCCAACCGTAGTTGCCACCCTTGGTGATGTAGTCGATCTCCTCCCTTCTACTGAGGCCAACATCGCCGCCCCAGAGCTCTCCGGTGTTGCGATCGAAGGAGATGCGCCAGGGATTGCGAAAGCCCCAAGCCCAGATTTCCCCGGCGGCTCCCGGGGTCCCGAGCAGAGGATTATCCGCAGGAATCGTATAAGGCAAACCTCCGCTCGGCTGCCGGGGATCGATGCGGAGGATCTTGCCATAGATGCTGGTGAGATCCTGAGCCTTGGCGAAGACGTCCTGTGGACCACCACCATCACCGACAGAGATGTACAGCATCCAATCCGCACCAAAGGCCAACATGCCGCCGTTGTGAGCGTTGGTTGGCTGCTGAAAGCGCATGAGCTCGTATTCCGAAGCCGGGTCGGCACGATTCGGATCATTCGGATCCACGGAGAAGCGCGAGACCACCGTGTGCACATCGCCAATCGTCGTGTAATTGACGTAGAAGAAGCCGTTCTGTGCAAACTCCGGGTCGAAGGCGAGGCCGAGCAAACCCATCTCGCCGCCGGAGGTCACTTTCGAGCGGATGTCGAGAAAGGTCTTCACGTCGCCGGACTGTGCAGCATCGTCGTTCGGGAAGACGCGGATGTCGCCACGCTGTTCGACTACAAAGATGCGGTCACTGGCGTCAGGAGAATGAGTGAGGAGAAGAGGGTTGAAGAATCTCAAGCCAGGAAAGGCCCGTTCGACTCCGATCCCACCAGGATTCGGGGCCTGGGTCGGAAAAGTCAGCGCTGGGGTGACGAAGGCGGCCAGGGCCGGCGGATTAGCTTCGCCAACCGGAGTGGATCGCTGCCCACCACAGCCGACCAAACAGATCGCTGAACAGAGGATGAGAGGGAACTTCCTGGGATTGGATAGAGGCATGGCGCGTTGATGGCGGATGCCGCAGGGGACGCATACAAGTCTACTCCATGACGAGGGGATCTCGCTCCCCTCCTATCTGGCTCGGGAGGGCTCCAACCGAGGAGATTCTCCCTGCTCGGCAACGAGCCCCGTCGATGCTGGCCGCCGCCTTGCTAACGGAGTTTGGCAACCCGCAGTTCTTCGGCGAAGTACTCCGCCGCCGATGCCATGAAACTCTCAGGCGACTGACTGCCGCCCATGAAGCCCATGATGATCCAGCTGGACTCGTCGACGTCCATGCTCGCCAGCAGCCGCTTCGTCGCACCATCGCGGAGTTCGAGAGTCGCCTGCAACTCGGACCTGCCTGTAAGACCGATCACCAATCGCTCGGTTGCAGTTCCCTCTTCCAGCCTGTTGATCGAGCCACTCACGATCAAGGTCCCCTTACGCGGCACTTCCAGACGACTGACCTGATTGAAGACTCTGAGCTTGGCGATCTCGTCTCGGATCAAGCCGGCAAAGGTCTCCTTAGCCGCCGCCACTTCGTTGATCTTTCGCGGCATGACTGCTGCTTCGACCGCCATGCTCGCATGGTCTTCGATGTTTTGAACGACGACGCGATTGTAGGCCGCCAGGCTCAGGCCCTCGGCGCCATTGGTGGCCTTCAGCGCTCCCATGCTGCCGCAACTGGCGAGCAGCAGGGATAAAGAGATGACTAATGCTCGCATGGTAATGCCCTCGTGATTCCTCCGGAGATCGCCATCATAGCCGGGCAACAGGCCGCAAGGCTATTTCTTCTGCTTCTTGGCCCAGCTGTCACGCAAACCGACGGTCCGGTTGAAGACCAATCGACCAGGGGCACTATCCGCGCTGTCCACGCAGAAGTAGCCCAGGCGTTCGAACTGGTATGGCTGCCCTGGCGTTGCATTCTCGAGAGAGGGCTCGAGCTGGCAATCTCTACGGGTCCGCAGGGAGTCCGGATTGATGTGATCGAGGAAGGTCTTGCCGTCTTCACCACTGTCCGGATTGGGATCATTGAACAAGTGGTCGTATTCCCTCACCTCGGCGGTCACAGCGTGGGCAGCCGAAACCCAATGGATCGTCCCCTTGACCTTGCGGCCGTCAGGCGCATCACCACCGCGGGTCGCTGGATCGTAGCTACAGATGATCTCGACGACCTCGCCCGCGTCGTCCTTGATAACCTCCTGGCAGGTGATGAAGTACGCGTAGCGCAGGCGAACCTCTCGCCCCGGAGCAAGACGGAAGTACTTCTTCGGCGGATCCTCCATGAAGTCAGCGCGCTCGATATAGAGCTGGCGAGAAAAAGGCACCATCCGCTTGCCCGCGCTCTCATCTCCCGGGTTGTTGATGGCCTCGAGATCCTCGGACTTGCCCTCCGGATAGTTGCTGAGGGTAACCTTAATCGGATCCACCACAGCCATGCGACGCTCCGAGCACTTGTTCAAGTCCTCGCGCAAGACGAATTCGAGAAGCGACATTTCGTGGACGCCATTGAACTTGGCTACGCCGATGTGCTCGCAAAACTTACGGATTGCTGCCGGTGTAAATCCACGGCGTCGCATGCCGATGAGAGTCGGCATGCGGGGATCATCCCAGCCCGATACATGCCCTGCCTCCACCATTTGCAAGAGCTTGCGCTTGCTCATCACCATGTGATTGATGTTCAAGCGAGCAAACTCGATCTGCTGGGGGTGAAAGACCTCGAGCTCCTCCAGGCACCAATCGTACAGCGGACGGTGATTCACGAACTCCAAGGTGCAGACAGAGTGAGTTATGTTCTCGATCGAGTCAGACTGCCCATGGGCCCAGTCATAGGTGGGGTAGATGCACCATGCCTCGCCCGTCCGATGGTGCGCAACTTTTCTGATGCGGTAGAGAACCGGATCCCGCAATAGGAGATTCTCCGCTGCCATGTCGATCTTGGCGCGGAGCACATGGCTGCCTTCCTCGAATTCGCCAGCCTTCATGCGCATCAGAAGATCGAGATTCTCGTCGGAGCTTCGATCGCGATACGGGCTCTCGACCCCAGGACTGCCCCCCATTCCTCGACCTTTGCGAATCTCCTCGACGCTTTGGCTGTCGACATAGGCCTTACCCTTTTCGACGAGCTTGACTGCCCAGTCAAAGAGCTGCTGAAAGTAGTCCGACGCGAAGAACAGCCGATCCTCCCAGTCGAAGCCTAGCCAACGAACATCCTCCTTGATGCACTCTACGTATTCGACATCCTCCTTCTCGGGATTCGTGTCGTCAAAACGGAGGTTGCACTTCCCTCCGAATTCCTGCGCGATGCCAAAGTTCAAACAGATGGACTTGGCGTGGCCAATATGCAGGTAACCATTCGGCTCGGGTGGAAAGCGCGTGTGCACGCGTCCGTCATGTTTCCCGGCTGCACAATCTGCCGTGATGATCTGACGCACAAAGTCCTGATTGGATTCGCTCATTTGAGCCAGGATCTTCACGGCTCGAGCCAATCGAATCAATGGCCGCCGAAGCCGGGCTCAACTGCTGGCTGCCTGGTCGAGAGCTCCCCGGACCATCTCTTCCAGGCGCTTCTTGGAGAAGGGCTTCGCGAGAAAGCCCTGCAGCCCGGCCTGCTGCGCCACATGCGAAGTATCTCCGCCGCTGAAGCCACTGCAGAGGATGATCGGCAGTTCAGGCCGCAATCGGCGAATCTCTGCCGCAAGCTGGGTTCCGGTCATCTTCGGCATGCGCTGATCGGTGATGACCAGATCCCAGGCACTCGGGTCGGCCTGAAAGAGGTCCAGGGCTTCGCTGCTGCTGGTCTTGGACTCAACCTTGTAGCCGCAAGACTCCAGAGCCTGACGGCCGAGGGAGGCGATGGTCTGCTCGTCATCGACAAAGAGGATGTGCTCCCGACCACAGCAGTCACGGGCGACTCGACCCGTCTGATGCGGCTCCTCGGCAAGCGGCAGGAAGACGCTGAAAGTAGAGCCAGTACCAACTTCGCTATCGACGGTAACTGCACCACCATGTTGCGTGACGATGCCGTGCACCACTGCCAAGCCCATGCCCACTCCCTGACCAACATCCTTGGTGGTAAAGAAGGGCTCAAAAATTCTCTCCAGGTGTTCAGTTGCGATGCCATCTCCGCTGTCACTGACGCGCAATTGCACGAAGCTCTCAGATGAGAGGTTCGGGGGTGCGACCAATTCCTCAGCTGAGTGCTGCGACGAAGTCAAATGCACATTGACGACCCCGCCTTTCTCGCCGATGGCCTGCACTGCATTGGTTAGCAGGTTGAGAAGGATCTGATGCATCTGCGTAGGGTCGCAAATCACCGGATAATCACCGTACTGCGCATGGCAACGGATCTCAGTGGACTGGGGGGCAGTCCCGCGAACGAGATTGATCGCCTGCTCCACCAGCGTGCCTAGCTCAACGACCTCGGACTCCAGACCCTTCGACTTGCTAAAGGTATTGATCTGCTGCACCAGCATGCTCGCCCGCTCACCAGCCTCGAGAATCTGCTCGATGTGCGCGCGCAGCTTGGGCCGGTCATCGGCAATCTCGCAGCGAGCGAGATCCGCATAGCCGATGATGCCCGATAGGATGTTGTTGAAGTCATGGGCGATGCCACCAGCGAGAGTTCCGATCGCCTCCAGCTTCTGCGTCTGCCGCAGTTGTTCGCGAAGCTGCCTACGCTCTTCCTCGGCGAGCTTCTGCCTGGTGATGTCGCGACCAACAGACTGATACTCGATGACGGTCCCGTCATGGTCAAAGATCGCCCGGTCCGTCCATTGGGTCCAGGCGAGGACGCCATCGTGACGGAGAAACTTGTGCTCCATGAGAGTGACCGGATTCTCCGGGCTCAGCTTGCTGATCTCCGCTTCGAACTCCTGGGCATCCTCTTTTGGGAGGTCGGGCAGAAAACTTCGCCCAATAAGTTCAGCAGCGGTCTTGTTGGAGTATTGACAGTAGCTCTCATTGACGAAGGTACGGATTCCACCAGGCAGCCAGCGAACAACGAACTCCAGCTGATCCTCGATTACGGTGCGGAGCCGACCCTCGCTGGTTCGCAGCGCTGCCTCAATTCGCTGTTGCTCCGTCAATTGGTCCCGCAGGGCGCCGGTACTCTGGCGCACACGCGCCGCCAAGGATCGATTCCACAGAAAGAAGCCGGACAGCAAGACTCCGGAGAAGAGGAGTATGGTCAGCACGGTGTACCAGAGAGTATTCGAGTGGTACCAAGCTCCTGGAGCGATGTGAATCCATCGCCGATAGATCGTCTGCCGTTCCTCTGGACTGATGAGATCCAAGCCCTTCTGCATGATGCCGAGCAGTTCCGGCCAATCATTCCGGACCGAGTAACCCATCCGATAGACGTAGTCGGTCTCGCCAGTGATGCGCAGATTGCTGATTCCCTCGCGCTCGAGATAGTGCACTGCCACCGGCAGGTCGCTCACGAATGCATCTAGCTCACCGAATGAGAGTTTCTGCAAACCGGTCTCCGTGTCTACAACCGGCTCCAGCACCAACTCGGAGTGATTCTCGCGCAAGTGCGCGTGGACCGCGTAGCGATCCACCACTCCCACCCGCATGCCTTTGAGATCCCCCAGGCTTGGCGCGACCTCGCGATCATCGCGCAAGATGATGAGTGCCGGGAATTCAAGGTAGGGCTCGGAGAAGAACCAGTTCTGCTCGCGATCAACGGTCGATGCGGCGAGGGTCAAGACATCGCCCAGGGCGAAGGGGTCCTCAACTCCGGATGCGCGGATGCGCTGCATCTCTCTCGGCGTCAGCAACTCGAACTCGATACCGAGACGCTGCTGAATCAGCGCAATGTAGTCCGCAGCGATGCCACTGTGTCGGTCCTCAGCGTCAAAGAAATCCGCTGGCGCATAGCTCTCGTTGGCCCGCAGCCTGATCCGAGGATGGGCAGCCAACCAGGCCCGCTCCTCGCTTGTCAACGGATCAGAATCCGGTCCAAGGCCCACAGTCTCCTGGGCAGAGACGCGGGCTGGCAGCAAGCTCAGCAGGGTGGCGAGAAGCAGTCTGAGGCGCATAGCTGGCGGGGCCGATCGAGTCGCAGGTAGACCGCCCGGTAGTTGAACAGGCTCGGGTTAGCGCCGAAAGCAGGGGCTTTCCCTAGGCAAGGTGGCGGGCCAGAGAGTACAAGGCCGCCGTGTATTCACGCAAGCTCACGCTCCTGCTCACGAGCAGCATCCTTCTGGTCTCCGCCTGCCAACAGAGCCCGGAGCCTAAGGCTGCGGATCTCATCCTCCGGGGTGGACACATCATCAGCGTAGATCCGAGCTTCGGTGAGGTTGAAGCGCTGGCGATCAGGGACGGCCGGATCGAAAACCTAGGCAGCTGGAGCTTGATCCGCCGCTATGCGGGACCGGACACCCGGGTCATCGAGCTCGAAGACGAGTGGATGGCCATGCCTGGCTTCATCGAGGGACATGGACACTACATGCGCCTCGGCGAGACCCTCACCCAAGTCGACCTTCGCCCCGCGCAGAATTGGCGGGAGGTCGTGGATCTGGTTGTGAATGCTGCAGAAGAGATCGGGCCTGGGGAGTGGGTCATCGGTCACGGTTGGCACCAAGGCAAGTGGGAACGCCCCCCCGAGCCAAACGTGGAGGGCCTTCCCTTGCATGACCAGCTGAGTGCTCTGACCCCGGAGAATCCAGTCCTGCTCCAACACGTCAGTGGTCATGGACTCTTCGCCAACGCATTGGCCATGCAACTCGCCGGCATCGACGACGAAACAGAAAACCCGACAGGTGGCGAGATCGTTCGTGATGATGACGGACATGCAATCGGCATGATGCGCGAAGACGCCGCCAGCCTGGTGGAAGCCGCAGTCGCAGCTTCCCGTGCAGGCGAGTCCGCTGCCGAGCAGGGCAGCAAGCTGCGTCGTTTCTCCGAACTGGCAGGAGATGAAGCACTCCGCCATGGCATCACCAGCTTTCAGGATCTGGGCGCCAGCTTCTTGCACATTGATATTTGGAAGAACATGGCTACGGAGGGACGCCTCCCTCTTCGGATGTATGCCGCAGTGCAAGAATCCAGCGAAGTGATGCGCGATCGCCTGGCCAGCTACCGGATGATCGGACACGGCGATGGCTTCCTCACGGTGCGAGCAATCGGCGAGAAGGTGCTCGACGGCGCCCTCGGCACTCACGGTGGCTGGCTGCTCGAGCCCTATTCGGATCTACCGCGCAGCTATGGCTTCGAGGTGACGCCTCTGGAGGAGATCTTGGCCTCCGCCAAACTGGCGGTCAGGCACAAGTACCAGATGGCCATCCAGGGTATCGGCGACCGGGCTGTGCGCGAGCTACTCGATATCTACGAAGCCTCTTTCAAGAGCCGTGCAGAGCGCCATGACTGGCGCTGGCGAATCGAACACGCGCAAGTGATTCACCCGCAGGACCTGCAACGCTTCGTTGATCTGAAGGTCATCCCCTCGGTGCAGGGCATCTTCGCCTGCTCAGACGGCCTTTGGGTCACTGATCGGCTGGGCGAACAACGCACCCGCAATCGGGGATACCTCTTTCGACGCCTCATGGACATGGGAGCCGTAGTTACCAACGGAACGGATCCTCCCGTGGAGAACATCGACCCCATCGCCAGCTTTCACTGCTCGGTGACAAGGATTCTCCCAACTGGGCAGAGCTTCTTTCCGGAGCAGGCTCTGACCCGCGAGCAGGCGATCCGTTCGTACACGATCAACAACGCTTTCGCCGCCTTCGAAGATGACGTCAAGGGATCCCTGACTCCCGGCAAGTACGCAGACATCGTTGTGCTTTCGAAGAACCTACTCAGCGTGCCCGACCATGAGATCATGGCGACGGAAGTGCTCTACACGATCCTCGACGGGGAAATTCGGTACCAACGGGAGTCGAAGTGAGCGCGGTCCCTCGGACTGAGCGCAATCGCCTTCTCTCCCTCGATGCCCTCAGGGGCTTCGATATGTTCTGGATCATCGGTGGTGGCAGTCTGGCCACTGGCCTCATCGCCTGGAGCGGTATCGACTGGCTGCAAGCAGTTCAGACTCAGTTCGAGCACGTAGCCTGGGAAGGCCTACACGCATGGGACCTGATCTTCCCGATCTTCTTGTTCGTTGCCGGGGTCACGCTCCCACTCTCCATTGACGGTCGTCTAGCGGACGGGGTTCGCCCCGGACGGATCTGGTTGCGCTGTCTACGTCGGGCCCTCCTGCTGATCCTCCTCGGCCTGGTCTACAACGGACTGCTGAAGTTCGAATTCGAGCGCCTACGCTTCCCCAGTGTTCTCGGCCTGATCGGTCTGGCCTGGCTGTGGTCGGCAACGATCTACCTCTTCCTCTCCCTACCGGCGCAGCTGATCGCATTCGCGCTCCTCCTGATCCTCTACTACCTGGCCCTGCTCTTTGTGCCTGTCCCAGGGATCGGTGCCGGAGTATTGACGGCAGAAGGCAGCCTCATGGCCTATGTGGATCGCAGCCTCATGTCTGGGCACCTGTTTCGTCCGGAATGGGATCCGGAGGGTTTGCTGGGCAGCTTCCCTGCCGCCGCGATTCCGCTTGCCGGCAGCTTCTGCGCCCGCATTCTCCTCTCGCCAGGCCTGAATCATCCCCGTCGCTGCGGAATCCTGCTGCTGCTCTCCCTCACTTGTCTGCTCCTGGGCGCAGTCTGGGGCATGTTCTTCCCGATCATCAAGCAACTCTGGACCAGTTCCTTCGTCCTCCTGGCCATTGGCTGGGGCAGCCTGCTACTGATGATCTTCCACCTGCTTGTCGACATCCTCGGCCTGCGACGCTGGGCACTGCCCTTCGTCTGGATCGGTGCAAACCCGATTCTGATCTATGTTGCCGCCCATGTAGCCGTCGACTTCGGGCATACGGCGAGGTTCTTGTTCGCAGGCCTGATCGCGCAGGCGGAGCCGAGCCTGCAGCCCCCCCTGCATGCCCTGGCGGTGCTATTGATCGAGTTGGCGCTGCTGGGGTACCTCTACCGGCACCGGATCTTTCTGCGAGTCTGAATCCTAAGGCCATTCCCGCTGGCCGAGCCCTGCCGACAAAAGTCTGCTAAATTTCTGAGATCACCGTCGCACCCTCCTCCTCCAGGGTGAAGAAGGGCCGATGACGCAAGATGTTGAAGACCGCCTCTTCGAGCGCTTTCGCCGCCTGGGCGACGCCCGAGCTCTAGCCCAGGTCTTCGATCGTTGTGCACCTGAGCTCTATCGAGTCGCCTTTCATCTGGTCGGTGACAGCGCCAGCGCCGAAGACATGGTTCAGTCATGCTTCGTCGAGGTCATTGAGCACCGCGAGCGCTATCGCCATGGCGAGCGGCTCATGCCCTGGATGCTCGGCATTCTGGCCAACCTGGCCAGACGACGGCAGCGATCCCTGCGACCGGTCGATCCCACTCGGCTGACTCTGCGCGATGCACAATGCCCCCTCGAGGCCGCCGAAGCTACCGAGCTCCATGCGGAGCTGCGCTTGGCGCTCAAGCGGCTGCCTGACACCTATAGGGAACTGCTGGTTCTGCACCTGCTGCATGGACTCAAAGCTGGCGAGATTGCGGAGGCTCTCAATCGACCTGCTGGCAGCGTGCGAACCCAATTGCTGCGCGGCATGGATCAACTCCGCCGGGCACTGCCCGCGAGCCTCGCTGGTGGAGTCGCGCTGCTGTCCACTCCGGTCAACAGCCTGGCCGGGCTGCGGGCAAAGGTGCTCAGCGAAGCCGGCGTGCCTGCACATCTGGCGTCATCGTTCGCAGTTGGCCTGTTTGGAACGGTGTTCACCATGAAGAAGTTCTTTGCCGCCGCGGCGGTCCTGGTCCTGGCCTTGAGTCTCAGTCTGATCCCATGGATGACAGAGCAAGACCTGGTGAGCATGCCGGACAACTCCCAGGGTATCGATCCCTCTGGCACTGCTCTTCCACAGGGCAACCACGAGGCGGAGAAGGCGAAGCTTCGTCTGGCCGCCGAAACGGAGTCGGAGTCGAGCTCGGGGTCGGTCCTGCGCGTCCAGGCAAGATACGGAGGCGACAATGCCGCCGCTGCCAATGTGCGCATCTATGTAGTCGACGGTCCAGCCAACAACTGGCGAGTTCTGAGAGAGCGTCGCAGCGATGCGAATGGTCTGGTCGAATTCAAACTGCCCCCAGGCCAGGTCTACCTGCGCACGGATCGTGGCACACGGGTCACCGCCGCTTTGCCGGCGCAGGCGCCCGGGGAGATCAAAATCACCATCCCAGTGGGGATGGATCTACGTGGCCGCTGCGTCGATGCCTTCGGCAATCCACTCGCCGACGCGGCGATCACCGTCCAAGCCGCGGACTTTCCCGAGCCTGAAGGGCGTATTCTCGCCCGCTCGGCTGAGGATGGATCCTTCCTGATCAGGGAGATCGAGAGCCCAATGGTCAACGTCTGGGCAACGCACCCGGGTCGCAGGCGCTCGCAGCAGCAAGTCCTTTGGGGAGGCGAAGGCAGCAAGCAACAAGTGGAACTGGTTCTGGCCGAAGGGGCCTGTGTGCTGACTGGACAAGTCTTCAACCGCAATGGCAGTTCACTGGCCGAAGCGATCATCTATGTCGCCTGGAAGGGCGCGCAAGATCAGCCGCAAAGCCTGGTGACCAGATCAGATGCCGCAGGACAGTACCATCTGCCCGACCTCTGGCCCGGACCGGCTAACGTCTTTGTCCACGACCAGAAGAACGGACGGGCGATTGCGCATGTCGAACTCCAAAGGGACGAGACCCAGATCCTCAATCTCCAAATCGCACCTGGCGCAACTCTCCATGGCGTGATCATGGATCAACATGGACGCCCATGGGGAAAGCAGAACATCATCGCCAACTGGCAGGGTTCGGAGATCGGGAGCCGACCTTCGGGAGTGGCGGATCAGTTGGGGCTGTCGGAAGATGATGGCAGCTACCGTATGGAGGGCCTTTTGGCTGGCCACTATCGACTGTCCGCCGGTTGGGCCAGCAACCGCAAGCACGAATCTCTCGAACTCGTGGACGGACAAACTCGAGAGTGGAATCCGATCATTCCACGCGGCGTCGATCAGGCAATTCGCCTCCTCGACCTGGCAGGTGAGCCCCTGGCTGGCTGGCGGGTAACGCTCCTGGCAGATCTCGCCACCGGGCAAGCAGGGCCGGCCGCGCGCAGGCGACCGGCCGGGCAAGGCAACACGGACGCAGAGGGTCGCGTCGTGCTCCACAACTTGATGGTCAGCGCTGGCGAATTGATCGCCACTGAACCGGACGCGGGACCTCTACAGACCTTCGGCCAGATGGGCAGTCTACCCACCCTCGAAGTGGGCGCATTCCAGGTCAACGGCGAAGATCAGGAGCTACGAGTTGATGCGAGTAATCGTCCACGCTCAGTCCTTGCGGGGAGGCTCAGCAATTCCAAGGGTGAAGCTCTGCCTGGCGTCGAACTGGTGCTGCACTGGGAAGAGCACTATCTCCGTCTTCGGATGCGTAGCCGGGAGGATGGCAGCTTCCGGTTCACGCGACTGGCGCCGGGAGCATACGAACTCCTGGCCATGCGCAACTCAGAGGCCAACTTCGAGACCATGCAGAAATTCGAGGTCGATGGCAGCGAGGAATTGGATCTGGGCGAACTTTCACTCCCGGAGCTCTGCGAGATCCGATTCTACGTCACCGGAGCGGACGGCAAGCCAGTTCGAGATCTGGCTTTGAGTCTCCTCAGCGGGACTCCCCCAGGCATTCTGCGGCAGCTCCATGAGGCAGGTGAAGGGACGTACAGCAGTAGCTCCGTGAAGTCCGGCCCAATTCTCCTGCAGGTCACCGGCCCCACTGTTCTACCCAAGAGAATCCCCTTCGAGCTCGAACCAGGCCAGAGTCTCGAGTCCCAGATTCAAGTTGATGGCGCCAGCAGCTGTACCCTGGTCATGGATTTTGAAGTCAGGGGCAAGACGATCTATGGCGAACTGCAGCTTCGGGATGAGTCGGGCACCCAGGTCCTGGTCGAAAACCTGCACCGTGACATCGAGGGGAACGCGGGCCCGAGAATCGAACTGATCCGCGGACTACCGCGAGGAAAACTGAGCGCCATCTTCACATCCTGGACAGACGATCAGATCAGCAAGGAAGAGTTCGCGGTGCCAGCTAGCGGCGGACGGATCGAGCTGCAGTTCTAGGATCGGTCGTCTCTTTCAAGCCCAATCACTCATGCGCCGGCAGAGCTCGACCAAGCTCAGCTTGTCGATCGGCTTGGTGGCATACTCGGAGCAACCCGAAGCGAGGCAACGCTCTCGATCTTCGGTCATGGCGTGGGCGGTCAGCGCCACGATTGGCAGCCTCGAGCCAGCTTCTCGCAGGTACTCCGTCGCAGCGTAGCCGTCCATTTCAGGCATCTGCATGTCCATGAGTATCAGGTCGAAGGGCTGACCTGCCGACTCCGCAGCTTCGACTGCATCCACAGCGACTTGGCCGTTGCCGGCGATCTTCACCTCTGCACCGGCCTTGCGCAGAACATGCGAGATCAGCAACTGATTGTCGCGGCCATCCTCTGCGAGCAGAATCCGGCAGGCTTCCAGCGGCAACCTCGAGTGAGTCACCTTCGCTGGAGCTGCTTGCCCCCGATCCTGCACGGCCAGCTCAGGTCGATGCAACATCCGGGAGCCCTCAGCATCTATGGCCTTGATGCTCACTGTGAAGGTGGTGCCCAGACCGGGCTGCGATTGCACCTCGACTTCACCACCGAGAAGGAACGCGAGCTTCCTGCTTATCTTTAGACCAAGCCCGGTTCCGCCCTGCTTGCGAGCCAGCGATGTGTCCACCTGCCCAAAGGCTTCGAAAAGCCCATCGATCTGATCTCGGGTCATGCCGATGCCGGTATCACAGACCGTGAATCGAATCATCGGCACGGCGTTCGTACTCTCATAGGCAACGGAAACGGTGACACCACCGGCCTGCGTGAATTTCACCGAGTTGCTGATGAGGTTCACCAAGATCTGCCGTAGGCGCACCGGATCGCTGAGGATCAACTCAGGCAGCGGCGTTGCGTACTCGACGCGCAATGGCAGTTGCTTCTCTTGCGCCGCGATCCTCGTAATGCCAATAGCCTCGTCAAGCACATCGAAGACCGAAGTCTTGATTCCCTCGAGAGCCATCTTGCCGGCTTCGATTCTCGATAGATCGAGAATATCGTTGATGATCGCCATGAGATGCTCGCCATTGCGCCTCATGGTCTCGACATATTCACGCCGCATCTCAGCGTCGGAGCTTTCGTCACAGATCAGGTCGGCAAAGCCCAAAATGGCGGTCATCGGCGTCCGAATCTCGTGACTCATGTTGGCCAGGAACTCAGACTTGGCCTGACTCGCCGTCTCTGCACGCTGGCGAGCTTCTTCCAACTCACGCTGAACTTGCTTTGTCCCATCGATATCTATGTGGACACCGACTATGCGCGTTCCCCGCCCGTCTTCGCTTCGCTCGATGACCTCTCCAATGTCGAGAACCCATTTCCAGGCCCCGGACTTGGTGCGCATGCGAATCTCGCATTCGAAGCGATCGGTCTTGCCTTCGATTGCAGCCTGAATCGCCTTGCGCACAGCGGCGAGATCCGCCGGATGCACGAGGTTCTCGAAAGTCTGCATTGCTGCGGGCAGCTCGTCAGGCTCATAGCCAAGCATGCCGAACCAGTGATCCGAGATATACGACTCCCCGGACTCGATGCCCCAATCCCAGAGCCCCTCTTGCGCGGCGGCGAGAGCCATCGATAGCCGAGCTTCGCTGCTGCGGATGGCCTCCTGTGCGCTCTTCAAATCGGTAATGTCGTGGCGCAGAGCGATGAAACTCTGCAGCTCACCGTTCTCCCGGAGGCAAGGAACCAGGGTCGTATCCGCCCAGAAGAAGGACCCATCCTTAGCCCTGCTCTTGATCTCACCAGTCCAAACTCCGCCGGCATAGATGCAGTCGTACAAGTCCCGGAGGAACTCTTCCTCGTGATGCCCTGAGTGGAGAATCCTATGGTCCTCGCCGATCAGTTCGTCCCGCGAGTACTTGCTGATGGCACAGAACTTGTCGTTGACGTGTTCAAAGAGTCCATCACGGTCGGTAATCGCCACGATGGCATGTTCATCGATCGCCAGCTTATGTAGCGCCAGCGCACGCTCGCTCTCGGTCAAGGCCGTGATATCCCGAACCATCGCCAGGCATGAGTCTAGACGAGTATCGTCCCCGACCTGGTGCAAGCGAATCTCGACCGTACGAGAGTCACCTGAGAGGTCAGGGACTTCTGTTCGGTAGATGACGTGCGATTGGTCTGAGTCCCTCAAGTCATCGATCCGATCGCGTAGTTCGTCTTCCGGTACTGGCGAGAGCGCTGTGAAAATCGACGCATCCGGGGACAGGGTCTCGGCCAGTCCGTGATTCACATAGCGAACCCGATCATCTCTGAGATCAAAGAGCAGGACCTGGTCCGGGTAGGCATCCAAGGCCGAGCGTATTTCCAAGAGTGCGTCTTGCTGCCGGCGCACATTCCGGCTGATCTTCTGGCCGTAGTAGGCCACTCCGAGAACCATGAGACAGATCATGCCGAGGATGAGGATCTCGAGATCGCGCATAATCTGCGCTTCGACCTTCTGCTCGGAGAAGTTCTCCGCCTGTATCCTGTGGATGTCGGCCGTCAGCTCTAGTAGGCGATCTGACATGCGATGCGATATGCGATCCATGGCAGCCATGTGCCGCCCGGCCGCCTCGCGATCGCCCTTAGCGAACTCTGCAAATACGAGTCTCGCCTCGCGAGCCTGTTCCTGCATTTGCACATCGAGAAAGTCGATGTGGGCTCCCAACTGCACTGAAGTCTCCGCGTCCATTTTCCGCTGAATGACGCCGCGACAGTGTGCCAACTCCTTCGTGAACACCTGCTGTGCGCGTTCGAAGTCCGCGGAGTTTTTGACGAAGTCACCACTCGCGAAGACTTCGTTGCCCGGCGCATTGACCTCCTCAGCGAGATTCGCGAGATTCGCGAAGTGGTTCAGCCGGTCAGCCCAGACCTGATTGAGCTCGACTGAATCAACGTAGACCGCAAGAGATCGGTGATTCAGGTACAGACTTACACCAACGGTCAATAGATCAAAGACCGCAAGCAGGAAGTACAGGTGATACCAGCGCAGCCTGCGGCCGCCCTTGGCTTGGTCCATCCTTTGTCGTGACCTTTTGGCTAGTTGCAAGCGGGGTGGAAGACTCTCTGCTTATCGGTCACTTCAGGGCGAGCCCTTAGTCTCGAGCACTCATGAAGGAACCGTGGCAAGGAAGCTCTGGCCCATCCCTGCACCCCCATGGCGAGTTTTGCGACATAGCTCGTGAGCCATGTGCTGCGAAATGCGTAAACCAGCGCGCATATCATCAACCGCTGGTGGCCATGGTGGCCGCCATCGCTCGATCCTGGCATGCATAATGGCTACGCTGCCAGTCTGGCAGACTTCGCCATGCTGCATAGGATGGCCAAACAGATGAAGGATAAGGCGAGCTAGCGATGAGCATGGTGGATGGCGCGGAGAGAAAACCACTGCTCACCATCCACCGCTGCATCAGCTTGATCCTCGGCATCGGCCTGCTCATGGGAGTGGTCACAGTATTCGCCTTGGAACGACTGCGGAGTCGCAGTGCTGAGACGGAGAGGATTGTGAGCGAAGTCCATCTGCCTGCGGCAGAACGGGCAACACGAGTCCTCCAGCACTTGGAGGGCTACGTGACCTCCTTGCTGGTGGTTGCCCTGGGTGAGTCAGAGACGAATCCCAGGTACCAGGGACTGATCCTGGCGCGCGATCCCGCGATGACGCTCCAATTGATCGAACGGGATTATCGAGCTCTCACGAATCTGGAACAGGATCTCGTAGAACCGCGGGTGCGCACCGTCTATCTGCGCAGCAAGGAGCTCGTCGCAGAGTTTCGCAGGCTCACAGCTCAAAGCGAAGTGGATCAAGCTGGACTGGTCCTCTGCGTTCAGAGCTTGACAAGCACGCTCGAGGAGACGCGCAAACTGCACCTTGCCATTGCCGAAGAAACACGTACGGCATTGGCACTGCGAACTGAGCGCAACACACTGCAGTTTCTGGGCTTTCTGCTGATCACGCTAGTCGTGGGTGGCATCGCGATCTTCCGCCTGATGAGTCTCGTCAATGGACTCATCGCCGCCGAATCCAATGCTCGGCTCGAGATTCAGGAAAGCAACCGGCAGCTTGAAGAAAAGATGAGCCAGTCGGCAGAGCTCGAGGAGCAACTGCGCCATGCACAGAAGATGGAAGCCATCGGCAAGCTCTCCGGCGGGATTGCCCATGACTTCAACAACATTCTGACCTCAATCCTTGGTCGGGCCGAGCTCGGCATGGCAAGTGTCGAGAAGGGTAGTCGCATATACGAGTACCTGCAGGCGATCGAGAAGGCCGGCGAGGATGCAGCAGATCTCGTCAAACAACTGCTCGCATTCAGTCGGAAGCAGGACCTGAAGCCCCGAGTCCTGAACCTCAATGAGGTGCTTAGCGGGATGGAGGGCATGTTGAAGAGCCTCATCGGCGCCGAGATCGTCCTGGAAATGAAGCTCAACCCAGAGCTCGGACACATTCGTGCCGATGCGAGCCAGATCAGTCAGGTGGTCATGAACCTCGCATCGAACGCACGCGACGCCATGCCTTCTGGCGGATATCTGCGAGTGTCGACCGAGAACCTGATGCTCGACACTGCAACGACCGAAAACGAGCTCACGTTGATGCCCGGGCAGTACGTCCAGTTGCTCGTTACCGATACGGGTATCGGCATGGAGGAGCTGGTTCGGAAGAAGATCTTCGACCCCTACTTCACGACAAAGGACACGGGTGAAGGTCTCGGGCTGGGCCTCGCTACGGTCTTCGGCATCATCAACCAGAGCAGCGGACACATCTCTGTCGATGCCACACCTAACCAAGGGAGTCGGTTCCGGATTCTGCTCCCGCGAGTCTTCCAACCCCTCGACCCAAAAGAGGAGGCCAGCGGATCTCTGGTCAATCTCGGTGGCAGCGAGACCATTCTGCTCGTGGAAGACGATGATTCGGTTCGCACTCTGACCTGCGAGATACTCCAGGATCATGGCTATAAGTGCATAGAAGCGAACGGCCCTGAGGAAGCCTTGGCGCTCATCTTCCAGGAGAACATCAGCTTCGACCTTTTGATCACCGACGTGTTGATGCCGAAGATGACCGGCAGACAGCTCGCGGAGAAGGTGCTGGCGGACCGCCCGGGCACTCCAGTCCTGTATATCTCCGGGTACTCCGAAGAGAATCTCGGCAACTCAGAGAGTTCCACAAGGGATTCGATCCTCGTCCACAAGCCGTTTACCACTCATGAACTGCTCGAGAGTATGCGTCGGATTCTCAATCCAGATGCAGGCAGTCAGGCCTAGCTATGCTCAGTAAACCTCTTCTCTGCAGTACGATTCTGACCCTCAGTGCCCTCGCCACGCCCGCCCTGAGCCAGCAGGAACTCAGCTACGGCCAAGCCGCAGACATGGGCATGTCCGGGGAGGTTCTCCAAGCCGGCGCCAAGCTCTTTGAACAGGCCATCGCGGACAGGGAGCTCATGGGCGCGGTCATCCTGGTGGCAAGACGTGGCAAGATCGTGCTCCACGAAGCCTACGGTTGGCGTGACAAGGACCGCAGCCTGGCGATGCAAAAGGACTCGCTCTTTCGCATGGCATCCAACACGAAACCAGTCGTTGCGACCGCCGTGCTCCAGTTGATCGAATCGGGAAAGGTCAACCTCGACGATAACATGCGAGCGCACATTTCCTCCTTCGACAACCACCGCGCCGCGTACATCACCGTCCGTCAACTGCTGAGTCATACCGGTGGATTCAGAATCCAGCCCCTGTTCTTCAGACCTCTGGTCGAGAAATCATTCGAGAAACCAAGCGCCCCGAGCCTGCAGATCGAAGTCGATCGATTCGCCGAGGTCGGAGCCGAAGTGCCCCCAGGAACGAGCTACAGCTATTCGAATGCTGGCTTCAACAGCCTGGGCGCAATGATCGAACTGCGCTCGGACTCTGCACTCAAAAACTACCTGCGTAGCCGAATCTACGAACCTCTTGGCATGAAGGACAGCTGCAATCATGAGAGCGACGCAGACCACGAGCGCATGTCCGCAGTCTTTGGTCGCGAAGGCAAGATCAATTGGCAGCCGGGTGACAAGCCAGACTTCCCCTTCCCGCGAGCATCGGGGGGCATGATCTCCACCGCCTGGGACTACGCGATCTTCTGCCAGATGTACCTCAACCAAGGAGTCTACGGCGACCAGCGCATCCTCAGTTCGGAGTCGGTCGCCGAAGCGACCAAGATTCAAACCGCAGGGGTCTACAGTCAAGCAGAGCTCACTCAGCGCAAGAGCTACTATGGCCTGGGCTGGGCCGTAGACAGGGAAGGCGTCTTTTCGCACTCTGGATCGGATGGGACCGCTGCCTGGATCGACCCGGAGAGAGAACTGATCGGTCTCGTGTTTACCCAGCATCCGGCTGGCAAGAACCCACGAGAGCAGTTTCGGCGCGTCGTCGAAGCAGCCTGCGAAGAAGAGCCTAGCACTAGCCGATGATCGAAACTGCAACCGGTCAAGCTGCTCGCGAGCGGTTCCGGACTCAATCGGTCACAGGACCATGACCGCCGGCGGGCGTTGCGGAATAACTTCGGCTCGGATTGGGAACCGCCAATACCGGGCAGCTCGCTTCCTTCATGACCGAGTATGCCTGGCTGCCAAGAATCGCCCGCGACAAGCCGGTGCGACCATGAGTGCCCATGACGATCAGGTCTCCCGCTCCGGCATGCTCCAGAATCCTCTCGCTGGGAGTGCCATCCTCGAAAGCACGGTCGACCTGCAGGCCTCCCCAGTCGAATTCATCCACCACCCGGTTGAAGTCGATCTCGGCATGCTTTCTGAACTCCTCGAAACCCAGGGTCGGGGCATCACAGAGATCCAGGGGAGGGTCGTCATAGGAAAAGTAGGGTGGCACGAAGCAGTGCAAGGCGCTGACGCGCGCATCCAAGACTCGCGCCAGGGTCAGGCACCAGGCCATGGTCAGGTGGCTGTTCGCCGACATGTCCAATGGCGCAAGGATTCTTCGGATCGGCTGCAGGGAACTGCTTTGCACCCATACCGGGCAGGAACACTTGCCTAGAACCGTCCGCGAAGTGGAACCGAAGCGAAGCAAGCCTCTTCGCCGATGTCCCCCCAAGACAATCAAGTCCGCAGATTTCTTCCCCTCGCGCTCGAGCAAGACTCGGGCCGGCTTGCCAGGCATGACAGAGAGCGCAATGTCAGCTCCTGCATCCCCGGACTCCTCATCCAGGGAGGCCAGAAACTCGCGGCGAGAGGTCCGGGCCTTGTCCAAGATCTCGTCACGAATCGCCGACCAACGCGGCACGCCAGACACCGCCCAGTTGGGCATCTCCATGGGAACCGCATGGACGAATTCGAGCTCAGCAGATAGGCGGTCCGCTAGATCACGAGCTGCTCTGATGGCGTGTTCAGCAACATTGGCTTCATCGACTCCTACCAGGATGCGGCGAATTTCCATTCTCTACGCAGTCTCCATTTTTTTCTCTGCGCACTTAACGCTCACCCGCGCTGAGTTTAACAAGCAATTGAACGCGGCGATCACTCTCATGAAGCAGGCAACCGGCAAACTCCCTCCGTACAGACTGGCAGCGCTTTCAACGGCGACCGCAAGTGAGAATTTCATAGCGTCCGTGCATGCCCTAGAAGGGTAGACGGCTCTCCGGATCCGGTTCCGATGCTGCTCAAACATGGCAGACTCGTCCCCAAAAATGGATGATGCGGCCGTGGATACACAAGCCGGCAGCGAATTCTCGCGGCTCATGATGGGGCTGCACGAGAATCTTGACCAACTCCTGCGGGAGCACCAACTAGCTCTGATGCGCTGCGAGGCCTCTGTGGCGAGTCGCATCTTTGCATGCTACGCCAAGCACCTGAGGCAGCATGCCGAAGATGAAGAGGCACACATCCTGCCGGTGTTTGCCGAGCGCGGTGGCGAAGACCTGGACAGCCCACCCCGGCTCTTCCTCGGAGAACACCGCAAGATCCGCGACTTCCTGAATGAGATCGAAGTCAAGCTGGCAGCACTCAGCGAGGGCGATGCCCCGGGAGCTCTCGAACTCCTGGATCGAGAGGCGGTGTTCAAGAACCTCCTCATGCACCACGACCTGCGCGAGGGGAATGTCCTCTATCCGCGTGTGGACGAGTGGACTACCGCTGACGAGCGCAGCGCGATCCTGCGGCGCCTACAGGTGAAACAAATCCCTACCCTGAAGGCTGAATAGCGCAATTCCAGCGCGGCCACGCGATTCAGGGCGAAGAAGACCCAGAATGCACCACTTCTCGCCCGACAACCCCGTATCGCGCATCAGCGCACTGATCGGCAACACGCCGCTACTGGAGATCCAATACCGCTACGCCGGTGAAGATCGGAGCGTGTATGCCAAGTACGAACCGCTCAATCTGACCGGCAGCATCAAGGACCGCATGGCACTGCATATTCTTGGCAATGCTTATGCAAAGGGCCTTATCGAACCTGGCTGGGAAATCGTCGAGGCGACGAGCGGCAACACGGGCATCTCCTTTGTCGCCATCGGTCGTGCCCTTGGCCACCCGGTGCGGATATTCATGCCCGACTGGATGAGCGAAGAGCGCAAGCGCCTGCTTCTGGAATTTGGCGCCAACCTGGAGTTTGTTTCTCGCGAGCAGGGTGGCTTCGTCGGCTCAATCCAAAAGGCCGAAGACTACGCGGCCACGAAGGCAGAGAGCTTCTTGCCCCGTCAGTTTTCAAACCGATACAACAGTCTCGCCCACGAAGTCGGAACGGGTCCGGAGATCCTGCGGCAACTCGCCGCCATCGGGCACATTCCGGATGCCTTCGTTGCGGGGGTGGGTACCGGCGGCACAGTCATGGGAGTGGGTCGCTGCCTCAAGACGCGGCGATCTCAGATCCACGTGCACCCCCTCGAGCCTGCCAACTCACCAGTGCTGACAACCGGCCACAACGTGGGCAAGCATCGCATTCAGGGCATTTCAGATGAGTTCATCCCAGATCTTGTCGAGTTGGAATCTCTGGATCACATCGTCTCGATCGACGACGGCGACGCGATCATTCTGGCTCAGCAGCTTGCCTGTCAACTCGGCCTGGGATTGGGCATCTCCTCAGGGGCCAACGTCTTGGGGGCCATAGGAATTCAGGCTGAATTGGGCCCCGGTTCCGTTGTGGTCACCGTCCTGCCTGACAGCAACAAGAAGTATCTCTCCACCGATCTAATGCACGAGGAGCCGGTGAAGGCAGGCTATCTCAGCACAGAAATCGAGCTCCTGCGGTATCGCTCCATCCAATCCATACCCTCCCTGTGACCGCCCTATGGGCACTTGCCGGTAGGGGGAGAAGCTAGCGACGGAGCAAAGTCAGGGAATCTGCCATCGATCCGATTCGGGTTTCCCCTAGTCAGGGTGAAGTGTCCGCAAGGGCACTCACGGAGAAGTCTGGTCCAGATCCAATTCCAGGGGCTAGAGCCAGCTTCCCAAGACTCAGGAGAGGAATCATGTGCGAGTTCGAGATCAGGGAAGCCTATCAATGCATGCTGAAACACGGGGAGGACATCGAGGGTCCATGGCTGAACCTGCAGCTAGCCTTGCTCCTGCGAATTGCGCCGGAGGAGGCAGCGGCGCGTATGCGAAGCATGGCCAGCGCGGGGATCTTGGAAATCGTCGAGGACGATGGCCAAGTCTGTGAAGGGCGACTGATCGCCGTCGTCGCTTGAGAGATCAGTCGTTCAGACTCGGGTGCCGAATGTCTTGTGCATCGACCAAGAAGACCACGTCTTCGGCAATATTGGTGGCCAGATCCGCGATGCGTTCGATATTGCGAGTCGCCGACAATAGGGAAACCGCCACAAATACCGAGTCAGGGTCCTGCCGCATCCTCTCCTGCAGTATCTCGAAGTGCTGGCTGTTGATCTCGTCAACCAGGTCATCGCGCATGCAGACTTCCCTGGCCAGCTTGGAGTCCTCATTGACCATCGCATCGAGACTGTCCTGCAGCATGCCCTTGGTCAACTCGACCATCTTTGCGAACTGCAGGGGTCCGGTCCGCACCTTCTTCTCCAAGATCGCCAGAACTCGCTCACCCAGGTTCCGAGCGAGATCGCCGATGCGCTCCAGATCATTGCAGATCTTCATGGTTGAGGTGATGAAGCGGAGATCACCAGCAACCGGCTGATGCAGCGCCAGGGCCTTGAGGCACTCTTCGTCAATTTCGAGCTGCAAACGATCGATCTCACGATCACCGTCGATGGCGGCCTGAGCGCTCTGCTCATCCCATTCAATCAAGCCTCGCGTACCCTGCTGCAGGGACTGCTCGACAAGCCCACCCATGGTCAGGACAAGCTTCTTCAGCTTCTCCAGATCTCGCTCGATGTGTCTCGTCATTAGCCAAATCTCCCGGTGACGTAGTCCTCTGTACGCTTCTTGCTCGGGTGAGTAAAGATGCTGGCTGTCGGGCCAAACTCGATCAACTCCCCCTGATAGAGAAAAGCCGTGAGACCAGATACTCGAGCCGCTTGCTGCATGTTGTGCGTCACGATCACTACGGCATAGTTTTCCTTGAGACTGGCAATGAGCTCTTCGATTCGCGATGTCGCGATCGGATCGAGAGCCGAGCAAGGCTCATCCATGAGCAAGACTTCTGGGGACATGGCCAGCGCCCGGGCGATGCAAAGTCGTTGCTGCTGCCCTCCAGAGAGAGCCAGAGCTGAGTCGTCGAGCTTGTCCTTCACCTCATCCCAAAGTGCCGCTTCTTTGAGGGTACGTTCCACCAACTCATCGAAGTCTCCCACGTAGCCGGCGATCTTCGGCGCCCAGGTAATGTTGTCCCTGATGGATCGAGGAAAAGGGTTCGGCTTTTGGAACACCATCCCGATTCGCCTGCGCAATTCAACCGGATCCACAGTGTCACTGTGCACTTCCACCCCCTCGAAGAGGATCTCGCCATCCACCGTGACCCCATCGATGAAGTCATTCATGCGATTGAATGCACGCAAGAGGGTGCTCTTGCCGCAGCCAGAGGGGCCGATGATGGCCGTGACTTCTTGGCGCGGCACCTTGAAACTCACTTCGCGAACTGCGGGGGCACCCGAGTAACTGATGGTGACCGCTTCGGCGGCTAGAATGCTCTCGCTCATCATGACATCTGCCGGTCTTCAGCGTAGTTACGCAGAAGGATGGCTATGGCGTTCATACTCAGGAGGAAGGCAAGCAGGACGATAATGCCTGCGGCTGCCAGTGAATGGAAGTCAGCCTGGAAGCGCGAGGCCCAGTTGAAGATCTGGATCGGCATGGCTGTGAAGGGGTCGGCCGGCGACTCGGGCACGAATGCCACATAGGTCAAGGCGCCGATCATGATCAGTGGTGCGGTCTCCCCCAGGGATCGCGAGAGCGCGAGGATGACACCGGTTAGGATCCCGGGAGCAGCGGCCGGCAGGACATGATGGCGAGCACACTGCCAGCCGGTGGCACCGACTCCATAGGCCGCCTGGCGCAAGCCGGATGACACACCGCGCAGGGCCTCACGAGTGGCAATGATGATCACCGGTAGGACGAGCAGGGTCAGGGTCAACGAACCTGCGATCACAGACCTGCCAAAGGGCAGTGGAAGTCCCAGGAAGCTGGTCCCCTCCTCGAAGATGCCAAACATGCGAACGAAGACCACGAGCCCGAGAATCCCGTAAAGGATGGAGGGCACAGCTGCCAAGTTCGCAATCAGGACTTCGAGGAAACGATGCAGTCGACCCTGACGAGAGAACTCCTCGAGGTAGAGCCCGGCAGCGATTCCGACTGGCACGGAAATCACGGCCGTAAGGCCGATCACCCAGAGGCTGCCGAAGATCGCCCCGAAGAAGCCAGCGCGCTCAGGAAATCGCGATGGGTAGGAGCCAAGGAAAGTAGCGGTTAGCCAAGGCAGGCCCTCGATAAGCACACCGACCAGGAGGATGCCCAAGATCACGACGCCAAAGATCGTGGCCGAGAACGCCAGGCGCTCAAAGATTCGCCCGCGCCTTCGCCGCTCCTCCGGATCTCTGGTGAAGAGCTCGGATTGATTCATCCGTACTTCTCCTTGAACTTCAGTCGAATGCGCTGCGAGATCAAGTTCATCACCAAGGTCATGAGGAAGAGAGTGAGCCCAACCGCGAAGATGGTCCGGTACTCGGTGGTTCCTGCTGGCGTGTCGCCGAGACTCACCTGCACGATGTAACCGGTCATGGTCTGCACGGACTCGAGGGGATCAGCAGTAATGCGCGGGGTCGAACCAGCGGCCATGGAAACAATCATGGTCTCGCCGATGGCTCGGCTGATGCCAAGAATGTAGGAGGCAAGGATCCCGGATGATGCGCCGGGAATGACGACCCCGATCGTCACCTCGTGCTTGGTCGCCCCCAGCCCGTAGGCAGCGTCACGCAAAGTTCGGGGCACAGCGCGCATGGCATCATCGGATAGCGAAGCAACGGTTGGCAGCACCATGACTCCAACGACCAAACCCGCTGAGAGCGCGTTGAAGATCTCCGTCCCCGGTATGACCATCCTCAGCACTGGCGTCACCAGCATCAGGGCGAAGTAGCCGTAGACCACTGTGGGCACACCAGCCAGCACTTCTAGAGAGGGCTTCAGCCAGCGACGGGTGCGAGGATGCGCGTACTCTGAGAGATAGGAAGCCGCCAGAGTTCCGATCGGAATGACCAGGCAGGCCGCGATTCCACCGACGAGGAGGGTGCCAAAGACCAGCGGCAGGACACCGAAGCTCCTCGGTTCGAGTAGCGGGGTCCAGCGCGTGCCGAGAAAGAACTCGGTGAAGCCCACCTCTGAGAAGAACGGCAGCGACTCGTTCAGGAGAACAAAGACGATACCGAGGCTGATCAGGATGGAGAGCAGGGCGCAAGCCTGCAGGCTACGCCCAATGATGGCCTCTCCGAGCCGGCGCTTCCGCACACGAAAACTCTGTGCAGAAGCGATGGACAGTGCTCCCTGCCCGGGCTTCGCCTTCGCGCTCATCAGGGCAGTTCCCATTGAGCCCATGGACCTCAGTTCTTGTACAACTCGGGAAGCGATCCCTTCATTTCACGAGTCGTGCCCAAAACACCATCCGTGTAGCGCTTCTTGATCGCAGCACCAAGATCATCTGGGAAGGCGACATATCCAACTTGTCCTGCCAACTCTGCCATGTTGTCCAGGTAGAAGTTCACAAAGGCCTCCACCTGAGGCTTGCTCTTGGCTGCCTTGGCGACATAGATGAACAGCGGCCGCGAGAGCGGTGCATAAGTCCCGTTCGAGATGGTCTCCATATTCGGGGAAATGGCACCCTTGCCACCATCGATGGCAACCAGATTCAGCTTGGCCTGATTTTCAATGTAGTAGGCGATTCCGAAGAAGCCGATCCCATCCGGACTGCCAGCGATGCCGGTAACCAGAAGGTTGTCGTCCTCGGAGAAAGTTGCATCCGCGCGGCAGTTGCCCGACTTACCGTTTACCACCTCGGTGAAGTAATCGAAGGTTCCCGAGTCCTGACCGGGAGCAAAGAGCTTGAAGGGGCGCTCCGGCCATCCTTCACGGATATCGCTCCAGTTCTTGGCGGTTGAATCCGCACGCCACATCTTGGCCAGCTCTGCCACGGTCATGGTTTTGACAAAGTCATTGCCTTTGTTCACGACCACTGCCAGACCATCGTAGGCGACGGGCAGTTCGATGAATTCTCGCCCGGCCTCGGCCAGCGCCTTGACCTCACTCTCCTTGACGTAGCGTGAGGCATCCGAAATATCGGTTTCGCCGAGGATGAACTTCTTGAAGCCACCGCCGGTGCCGGAAACACCCACCGTCACTCGAACTCGCGGGGCAACACTGCGGAATTCCTCCGCCACAGCCTCGGTGATCGGAAAGACCGTGGATGAGCCATCGATGGCCACGCTGCCGCTGAGGAGGGATTCGCTCGCCTGGGATTCGTCGCTGCAGGCCACGAGCAGCAGGGGGCTGAGCAATGAACAGGCCAAGTGAAATGCGTTCTTCATGCTTGTGGACGCTAGGTCCCAAGCGTGAATGCCTCGTGAAGGCGTAGTGAATAAACAGCCTTCGCCTCAGGTGGGGAGTTTGATCGTAAACTCGCTTCCCTGACCGACTTCGCTCGACAACGAGACCTCTCCCCCATGGGCAGCCAACACATTCCTCACAATTGATAGGCCGAGGCCCGTGCCCCCCAAGATTCGCGACCTGTCCTTGTCTATCCGATAGAAGCGCTCGAAGACCCGCTCCTGGGCTGCGCTCGGGATTCCAGGTCCCTGATCACGAACTCGGACACGGGCGAAACCCTCATGCAGATCGCATAACAGATCGACTTTGCTGCCCGGCGGTGAGTATTTGATGGCGTTGTCCAGGAGGTTGGAAACCGCTGTGGCCAGCGCCTCTGGATCTCCCAGCACTGAGATCGGGTGGGCTGGACTGTGCATCTCGAGCTTCATGTCCCGAATCTCCGCAGCCGCCCGCGCCTCCCGAAGACAATTGGCCGACAGAGCACCCAGATCGACAGCCTCCTTGGCCAGTGCCCCATCCGCAGCTTCGATGCGCGCCAGAGAGAACAGGTCGCGCAGAATCGCCGAGAGACGCTCGGTGGCCGCCAGGGCCTTGGTGAGAAAGGTCTGCCGCTGCGCCTCCTCCATCTGCGGATCGTCGTGCATGACTTCGACGAATCCATGGATGGCAGTCAATGGCGTCTTCAGTTCATGCGAGACATTGGCAACGAAGTCCCGCCGCACCTTCTCGAGCCGCCGCAACTCGGTCAGGTCCTGCAGGACCAGGACACAACCGACTGAATCTTCAGAGCCCTCGCGGAAGGGAGCCGCTGCGAGACGGAGCACCAATTCCGTCTGTTCTCCATTCAATGTGATCTCGTCGACCGCTGGGATCCCGTCGACTATGCAGGAATCCGCCGCCTTGGTGATCTCCGTAATCCGCGTCATCTCCCAAAGAGAACGGCCCATCGGATCATCTTCGGTCAAGGAGATGAGCCGCCGTGCGGCAGTATTGATGAGCATGATCTTCTGGTCGCGGTCGACGGCAATAAGACCCTCGCTCATACCGGCCAAGATCGCGTCTTTCTGCCGACGATCCTTGGCGATCACCTCGACTCGTGTTTCGAGTTCGTCGGCCATCCTGTTGATCGCTGCACATAGCTCACCGATCTCATCCTGACGCATGATCGGCAGTCGCTGACTCGCCTCGTCGCGACCCAGGTCACGAACCTTCGCGGCAACTTCGGTGAGCGGCCTGGTCAAACGCCGCGAGATGACAAAGGCGGCTCCAAGGGCAACCGCCAAGCCCAGTAGCACTGAAAGCAGTATGGAGAGGCGCAGAGCGCTGATCCTCGCCTCGATGCGCTCCTGCGGCAAAGCGACGCGCGCATAGGCCCGAACCACACCATCGCGCATGACTTCGAGGGCATGGTAGGTCATATGGGTTTGCAGCGTATTGCTGTAACGGGTCACAATACTGCCGGGATCCAAGACCTCCGTCCGCTGGCCGTGGTCATCCATCGACGCAACGTCTTCATGGCTATCAAAGAGCACCAAGCCATTTGGATTGATAATCGTGATGCGGATATCCGGCTCGCTGCGCGCTACCCGTAGGAGCTGATCGGTGACCAACTCACCACTCTCGGCATTGAAGTCAACCATGCTCGCAACCAAGGGTGTGGTGCGTCGAACGTGCCCGTTGATTTCTTCCCTTAGCCCGTCACGCACCTCTCCGACTACGGAGAGATCGATGACCAAACCGGCTAAAAGGATTGCCGCAACCATGCCGGCGAAGACTTTCCAAACGAATCTCAATGCATCAAGTCTCCTTGAGACGATAGCCGACCGCGTGGATGGTCTCGATCATCGCACGGTTGTCGCCGAGTTTCTTGCGAATGGTCCGGATGTGGGCATCCACACTGCGGTCCGTAGCCACAGCCTGATCGCCTCGCGCCGCACTGAGGATCTGGTCTCTGGTAAAGACTCTTCCTGGCTGACGCGCCAAATGGTGCAGGATCTTGAACTCGGTGGCCGTGAGATCCAGTGATTCATCTCCACTCCATGCCTGATGTCGGTTGGGATCGATGCGAATCGGGCCGTGTTGAATCGTCTGGTCTTCTTGACTCGGGGCCGTGCTCGTCCTCCTGATCACCGCCTGCAGGCGAGCTACCAGCTCCTTCGAACTGAAGGGCTTGGTTACGTAGTCGTCAGCGCCCAACCGCAGGCCAACCACGATGTCAGACTCTTCGCCTTTCGCGGTCAACATGACCACGGCGACCTCTCTGGTGTCCTCATCCTGCTTCAGTTGCGAACAGACCTCCAGACCATCCATTCCGGGCAACATGAGATCGAGAAGAACCAGGTCGGGAAGCTGTTTGCGAACTTCGGCCAGGCCCTTGCGACCGTCCGAAACTGAAGTCACAGCGAAGCCTTCCCGGGTCAGGACGTACTCGAGAAGCTCACGAATATCCTCTTCATCTTCGACAACGACAATGCGTGCCTTGGTCATGGCTGGAAGCTAGCGAGCAAGATTGAATCTAACGTGAATTCCACAGCGCTCCCTGAGCACCGACACATCCAAGCTTTGGGAAGCTAGTTAGCGCGCCCGCACGGATTTGGAACGAGCCTTGGCAGAAGTCGCATTCACATGCAATTCATGATTCAGCCTAAGCGATGGCCTCAGCGCTGAGCGGCGAAGGGAGCTTTCCTGCCAGAAAAAGTCCCTTAGCCTGTCACAAGCCCGCTCCGCGGGGATCGATGAGCGATGAGCATGATGGCGGATAACGGGTCGGCCCGCATGGAAGAACTGCTGCAGGATGACGACTGGCTACGTGGGCTCGTCACTGGCCTTGTCCGGGCGGACGAGGTCGACGACGTCCTGCAGCAGACCAGGCTCGCAGCCCTGCACAGTCCGCCACGGCAGATGGTCCGCACTTGGCTTGGCCGAGTTGCGCAGAACTTTGCCCGCCGTCGGCAGCGTGATGAAGGCCGCCGACGGCGACACGAGGGCCTTGCTGCCCAACCCGAGGCGCTCCCCTCCACGGAGAAGACAGTCCAGCGCATGGCCGCATCGAGAAGGGTCACCAAGGCGGTGAGCAACCTGCGGGAACCCTTTCGCAGCGCAGTCATTCTGCGCTGGTACCACGGCCTCGACTATGGACAGATCGCCAGGCAGCTGGAGATCAGCGAAGCCAACGCACGCCAGCGCTGCAGCCGGGGGCTGGCGCTCCTCCGCGTCGAACTCGAATCCGAGTTCGGACCGGACTGGCGCCAGAACCCCGCCCTCATGCTCCTAACCCTACCTGCTGTCCGCGGCATGCCCCCTACCGCGAGCACCACATCGATCCCCTTGATCACCGGAGCACTCCTTGTGAAGAAGTTCGCACCCACCGCCGCCGTCGCCCTCCTTCTCATCGCTGGAGGTACGGCCATCTACATGAGCGGAGATTCGGAGGCCAGCCCGGTACAGGCACCCTCCATCACCCCCCAAACCATGCCCATCGCAAGCTCCACCGGGATCGAGGTTGGGACCGAGACTACTCAAAGGGAGGCCCTGGTGGCAGAAGCGAGCTCTGACCCCCAGGACGAGCTATTTCACATCCAAGGCCGGGTCATCGATCTGCGCGGGCAGCCGGTCGCCGCTGTCACCCTCACCGATCAGCCACCGCTAAGAGAGATCAACCCGCTGAACTCCAAGCTGGAGTTTGCACCCTCTGCTCGAAGCCTCGGTGAGTCGGACGATGCCGGTCAATTCAACATCACCTTGGCGAGCCTCCCCACAGACTGCTTCGGCGTCGCCGAACCCTGGATGCTCACCTACAGCCAACCACCCAAGCGCGAGCAACGGGAACAGAGCGGCATCCTGGTCGTCGTCGCCCCCGCACTCGAGGTGAGCGGCAGAATCTACGATCAGGAAGGCCAGCCCTTGGCAGGAGTGAGGGTCTCCGGTGACTGGGATATTCCCTCCGGCCTGTCCATGCCCCTGGACAAACTGCGCAGCTTCCGTCGCTTCGAAGGCACCGACAGTGACGAAGAGGGCCTCTTCCTCATCGACCGGGTTCCAGGCGGCGGCTGCAGCCTTGTCTTCCGCAAGCCCGGCTACCATAGGGTAAGAGTCGAGGTTCCCATTGCCGGCCTGGACGAACAAGTCATTCGCATGCGCAAGGGTGGAGAAGAGGAGATCATCCTGCGCGGCACGGTCGTGGATGCGCAGAACCGCCTGGTGGAGGAAGCCCGCGTCGGGTTTGACAGGACCGAAACCAAAACCGATCGCTATGGCAGTTTCGAGCTGGTGCTCCCCGAAAACTCGCTGGCTCCGAGCTACTCCCTGGTAGCTGGCAAGACTGGCCATCAGAGCTTGATCCTCGAGAACTTCGGTAGGCAGGCCAGGCAACAGGCCGAACGAGATGAACCGCTGGAACTCCGCCTACCCGGCCCGAGTCTGAGAATCACCGGTCGACTGGTCAATAGCGATGGCACGGCCCTGGAGCGCATGCCGATCTTCCCCTGGCAGGAGCCGCGTGCTTTCGGCGAATTCACTGCCGAGGACATTGCAGTCGACCCAAACCGAGCTCCCTTCGACATAGCCGGCAATCCGATCTTCGCCCACTGCCTGAGCTCGAGCGAGGGTGTCTTCAGCATCGAAGGTCTGCGCGATAAGGATTACCGCTTGCGCCTCTATGACCCGAAGAAGCTCTTCGTCTACACGACTGAACCAATCGCCGCCGGTAGTGAAGACGTGGAGATCAGATTGCCCGCTGACGTGCTGCGCGAGAAGGTCAGCGGCGTGCTCCGCACTCGGGACGGCAACCCGATTGCCGATGCAAATATCTCCTACTGGATGGAGGGGATCTCCAACGACGTCTCCATAGTCCGGCAGGGCAGTCAGATCGGCAAGACCGATGCGGAAGGTCGTTTCGAGTTACGGGACCTGCCGCGCTACGGCGGTACCCTGGGGTTCTCCGCCAAGTCGATCACGCCTTTGGAGTACGAGCTACCGGCGACGGATCCGGGCACGAATCTCGAACTCACCGCTCTGCGCATGGGGCACTTCCAAGTGGAGGTGGTGACGGACAGCGCAGTCGCATCCTTCTGCAGCGTCTTGGATGCTGAGGGCAATCGCCTACGGATCACCAAGAGCACCCTCGGGGCCATCAGCACTTCCGACCAGGTGCAGCTGAGGGATGGGAAGAGTGCAGTGGTTTCGGTGAGTGAGTTGGCTGTCACCTTGGTGATTCATGGGGGCGAGACCGGCGAGTTGGCGAGATTGCCTATGCGCTGCGTGCCGGGGGAAGTGCTGCAGTTGCGGTATTGACGGGCTAGGACAGCTCGCCAGGATTGAGAGTGCTCGCTTTCGCGTGAACCGCATTCTGCGGATCGGAGCCTTTTCGTGGCACTCCGCCAGCACCCCCCCACAACTCCAGCGCCAGCCAGGCCCGCATCTCCCAGAGCATCAGTCCCGGTGCTCGGCGCCCGACGAGCAGCGTCCGATCCGGAAAGACGATCCCCAGGCCGTGCAGCATCGGGTGAAAGGTCTGCACACGCAGATTCTCAACCGCGGCCTTCGGCATGCTGATCCGGCGAAGCGGGATCCCGAAGAGAGACTTCCGCAGCTCCAGGCCAGCTTCACCCACACTAACCCGCTCGATCCCAGCCACCCCCGCCACCAACCAAAAACTGAGCACCGCCTGGATGACGAGAATCGCAATCCCGAACTCATCACTGACTTCGGGGATGTCCTGACGCAACCATCCCTGGGCGAGCAGACAGCTGCCCATCCCGAAGACCCAGCCGACCAGTAACACTCCCCAACTCTTCCAGGGCATGAGACCGCGCAAGTAGGCACAGCGCTCCCCATCTTCCTCGCGCATATCGAGGGGGCTGCCGAACCTGTCCCCCTGCGCACCCTGCGGCGCCAGCTCCAGCATCTCGTCACCAATCGCATCGATGAAGGGGACCTTGAGGGCCGCCGCGATGCTCTTCCCGCGACTCCGGGCGGTGATCTCACGGCGCTTCACCATCAGTGGGAGATTGCTGGCTAGGCCTTCGGCCGCGACTAGGAGAACTACCACATACCTGATGTGCATGCCCTGGTAGTTCAAGCCCTCGTCAATATGCCCGCCACGCACCTCGACATGCATGCGAACCCCCGTGACCTTCACTCCCGGCATCCGGGTCTCTCTGCTACCAAAGAGACCCTTGCGCTGCAAGGCGAGCCCCTCAGGACCGATCTCCAACTGCAGGCGCCGCATCCAGAAATACAGACCCAGGAGAACCATCAGGAGGCAGAGGATGCCCACGAAGATCGCCGCCTCAGGCTGCTCTGCTGCAGAAAGGCTGCTGATGCCGATCAGGGCAAGGATCGAGCCGATGAGGATCAGCGCAGCCCCCGTGCGCCGATCACCGGCCCGCCAGAGGATCTGGCCCTCCCCCAGAATCTCATAACTGGGCATGCCCCATGTATCGACCCGGCGAAAGGGCTGCCCTTTGCCCCCAATGGGGCATTCCCGGACAATCTCGGATTTCTTGCCAGACTGGGCGAGCTTCCCTCGTCCCAGCCGCTGGGCAGCAGATACTATCTAGCCCTTCGCGGATCCAGCCATGATCAGACTCAAGCTTGCCGGTGCTCTCCTCGCAGCCTCCCTTGCCACGGCTTGCAGCGGCCCCAATTATTGGAGCTGGCCTGCCACCAAGTACAACTTCACCCCGGAAGAAGACCCGGAGAGGCGGAAGATCGACTGGGAAGATCCGAACCCCTCCGCAGGCTTCTACATGGTCGCCTGGCTGGCGAACTTCAGCTTTGGCCTGGCAGCTGACCTGGCGATTCTGCCGATCACGGCCACCCATGACCTCTTCGTCGACTCTGGTGAGGAAGAAGCTCGCGGCGAAGAGGCTGATACGGACGATATTCCCGGGGGAAGCGAGGACGGCTGATCCGGGCGGGCCGAGCTGCCTGGTCTCGGCTAGTCCCTGATCGCCGCGGCTGCTGCCAGACGACGATGCTCGCGCTTGTGTGCGCGCACATCTGCGACGGTCTTGAGCAAGATCAAGATCAGTAGCAAGTAATAGGGCTCGCCGAATGCCAGGGAGAGGAAGGCGCCCAGCAGCAGGGTCAGATGCATGACCAGGATTCGGCCGTAGGGCGCCATCATCAGCTCTTGCAGGACAGCCCCGCGGTACTCGCCATTCCGAACATAGTTCAGGAAGAAGGAGAGCCCATGACTGAGCACCAATCCAAGGATGGCGTAGCGAAAGCCCTCTGACCCCGCCGGGTCCAGGAGCTGGGAGACCAGGCCGAGGGGGGACTCAAAGGCAAGGCCGGGGCTCCCCTCAGCGCTGAGTGCGACGAGGAACACCCCGTGCACGAACATGAAGATCCCGAAGTGAAGGCAGAAGAAGGGCATCATGAAGAGCTTCGTCAAACTGCTCGCCAAGATCTCGCCCCGCTGAGTCTCATGCAGGGAGCCCGCCAGGACCGTCCCTCTCGGTCCATTCATGTTGGTACAGAACGCCATGCGCAAGAGGGTGTAGATGGCGATGATGCCGCTCTCCACCCAGTACAGGGCGAGCACGTCGAAGAGCCGCCAAGCGAAGAAGGCCACGCCACAGAGGGGAACTGCGTTGGCAAGGACGAGGCCGAGAACAGTGATTCTGAAAGCGGGCCCGGATCGGTCTGGCAGGGTGAGGTGATAACTCACCCTACCATCATCCAGGATTTGGGCGCCAAGCCCAAGACCAGCGCGACTAGCGACTGAGCAGGAGCGGCATGGATTTCTGCATGAGAACCTGAATCGCGGCCTCGGCAGAGTTCCCGCCCATATTAGCGAGGACGATGATTCCGGCCTTCTGCTTGGGCAGGTAAGCGATGCAGCAACTATGGCCATCCACTTCGCCACCGTGCCCGATCACCGCACCCACCCCGGGGAAGCTGTCGATGAACCAGCCCGGAGACATGTTGCGACCACGGCTCGCGTCGATGGGGACGACTCCGGTCTGCAGGGCCTCCAGAGTCTCGGCGCTCAGGCCGAGAGTGCCTTCGACCCCTTGATACCAGGCCCGGAGATAGATCCCCAGGTCGTCTAAAGTGGAAAAGACAGCGGCAAAGCCAACCACCTCACCGAAGACCCAAGGCTCCCGACCCTGAAGCTCCTTGTCTTCGGGCCAGTAGTGCGTCGCCATCCGACTCAGCTGATCTTCACTCGGATAGACGCCCGTGTCTTCGAGTCCAAGAGGTCGAACGATTCTCTCCGCGAGAAGCGTGGCGTAGTCCTCACCGGAGGCCTGTTCGAGGACGTGCCCGAGGAGCGCATAGCCGAGATTCGAGTAGCCCCATCGCACCCCGGGATCATGACTCAGTCTGGTCCCTTCGAGGCCCAGGTAAAGTTCCTTGGTCGAATAGGGCAACATGACCCCAGGGCTATTGGGCAGGTCTCGCCGGTTGATTGGATTCCGCGGCAACCCCGATGAATGGCTGGCGAGTTGCAGGAGAGTGATCTCGGCAACTGCCTCATCCAGAGCTAGCTTCTCCGGTAGGTACACCCGTACCGGATCCTCGAGACGCAAGAGCTCCTCTTCCATGAGCTGCGCCATCATGGTGGCAGTGAAGGTCTTGCTCACGGAACCCACCTGAAAGAGGGTCTCGCAGGTCATCTCCTTCTTGCTGGCCAGATCACGGAAGCCGAAGGCCTTACGATAGAGCACATCTTCGCCGCGTAACACTCCGACGCAGAGGCCAGGGATGCCTTGCTTCTCCATGACTGCCAACATCGCCTGGTCCAATTCCGAGGAAGCGGCGACAGAATCCTGGGCGACGATTGAGGGGAGGAGGATCGTGCCCATGAGGAGGCTGAGGAGATGACGTGGGCTGCTCTGTTGCATATGAATCAAGCCTTCTTGGCTGACAGGTAGAGGTAAAGATTACTGCTGAGCTCGCGGACAAAGTCCGCGTAGCTTCGCGGACGTTGCGGCGTGGGATTGAGCTCTGAGAAGAGGATGCGATCCTTGCATGCCGAGGCGACCAGGCTCATCGCGAAGGGAATTGCGGTCTGTGGATCCGGATGGCCGATGTCGCGACCGTCGCCGACGAGAAGCTCTGCCACAGCTCGGTACTGCTTGCCTCGCTCGGCGAGAATCTCCGGCGGGATCGCATCCGGGTTCTGCCAGGTGTACATGGTGAGGGCCCGCAATAGGCCTCGGCGTCGGCGGTGATAACTGACACTGAAGCCAACCACCGCCTCGATCCGTTGAGCGAGACCCATCCTCGGATCAGCCCGCAATTCGCCAAGGAGCTTCTCGACCTGAACTCCAACCTGAGCATCGTGACGCTCGAAGAGAGCTGGCAAGACCTCGGTCTTGCTAGGAAAACGCGTATAGATCGTTCCCACCGAGACTCCAGCCTCTGCGGCAATCTGGGCCATGGTGATCTCCTCGAAAAGACCGTCTGCGAGCAAGGCTTCGGTAGCACTCAGGATGCGCTCCAAGGTGGCCTTCGCTCGACCCTGCTGCGGGGGATTGGGAATCTGACTCGCTTCCATGGCTTCGCTCTTGATATGAATCTGAATTCATATTCATATCTTGAGCAAGAGCAGCTGCGCAAGTCCCCTGGACTATTTTCCATTCCCCTAGCGATTCTCGCGCAGTTGCAGTCCTAGCCTGCCGCCAAGACCTGGTTCATACGCCCGGCCAAATCCAGATCCAGCTGCGTGATGCCGCCGGCGTCATGGGTCTGTAGGTGCACACGGAGAGTGCTGTAGACATTGAACCACTCGGGATGGTGATTCATCTCCTCGGCAAGCTCGGCGACCTTGGCCATGAAGGCAAAGGCCGTCACGAAGTCCTTGAACTTGAACTCCCGGTAAAGCTTGCCTTGGTCGAGGGACCAGGATTCGAGGGTCTCGAGGGCAGTCTGGAGGTCGTCTTGGGAGAGCTTCTCTGGGCGAGGCATGGCGAGCATCCTAGCATCCGGAGAGGATACTTTGATTGCTGCCTTACATCCTGGCAGCTCTGCGGCTCTTAGATCCAAGCCCCTCATGCAGCCCGCGACTCGAGCGCTCATTGTCTTCGGCATTCTCGCCCTGATCCTGCTGCCAGTGATCTGGCTGTGGGGTGGTGGGTATGTGCAACCAGATCCAGCTGCCAGAGATCTTCCCACTTCCGCTGACAGCTTCGACTCGACTAGGGGTGACCTGCAGGAAGGCGGGACCGATCGATCCTTGGCGGAAGAACCCCTGGCAGGTGGCGAGGACCCAGACCCTGGGAAACCTGCAGAGGGCCTGGTTGAGCTGATGATCTCGGTCCGAGAGGAAGCGAGTGGACGCCCTCTCCCGGAAATCTTGATTGTGATCGACCAGCTCCAAGGCGAGACGGACGCAGCTGGCCAGGTGAAGTTTCAGATCGCAGCTGGACGGTACTTCCTGAGCACCCAATCAAGGGATCAAACCCTGCAAGCGGTCAGCGGTCGCATCGAGATCCCAGCGGTCGAGCGGAAGGAGCTGCTTATCAGCCTTAGATCCGCGACAGACCTGAGCTTCTACGGCCGACTGGTCCTCGGCGAACGCCCGGTCCCGGGCGCGAAGATCCAAGTTCACAACTTCCAGGGCGCCTTCCATGCCCAAACTCAGTTCAGCGCTGCAGACGGCAGCTTCGCTATCCAAGGTGACCGAGAACAAGGATACGTCAAGCTAATCGAGCCAGGCTATTCGCCGGTGATCGTTCCCTTGACCACAGGACATGAGACCTCGGATCGGGCCCTGGACATTCCGCTGACGAAGTCAGCAAGCTTGGATGTAACGGTCACCTTCTCAGACGGCCGGCCTGTGCCCAAAGCAGACGTTCTCCTCGAACACCAGAGCCGACTCATCTCCTTTCCCATAGGCCTGCATCGAGGAACCTTCATGCAGAGCTACAGGGGTGAAACGGATCTTGCTGGGCATGCCCGCCTCGAAGACCTGCCAGTCAACGTTCCGCTACAGGTCACCATCAAGGCAGAGGGCAACCGGAACACAAGCCCGAGCCAAGCAATCTTCTTGAAGACCGGCAGCAACAAGGCAAGCTTCAAGTTACCCCTTGGCGAGGGCCAGACTCTTGTCGGCCGCGTCGTCGACGAGGAGGGTCAAGGCATTTCCGCCCTTCGGATCGGCGCGCAACCCAGTCAAGCAGCTGTGGCTCCGAGTCGCATGCCCCCCTGGAGCTCTAACCGCAACCATCCAGCTACCTACACGGATGCTGATGGTAGGTTCACCTTCGAAGACATGCCTCCTGGCTACCGGCTGGTCGGGGTGCAACCACGACCCGGGCTCGACAGTTTCCCCTGCACTGCCTCATGTGTGCTGGTGGAGCTCCTGCCAGGACGCGCACCGGAACCCATAGTAATCCACACCTGGACCCAAGTCTTCATCAGCGGTCAGGTCCTAGGACCCGAGAACCAACCGGTGATCGACTCTCTCCTCCGAGCCAGACATGTAGAAGATGAATACCAGACGAGCGTGAAGACTCAGGCCGACGGCAGCTTCCGACTGGGACCTCTGCCGCCCGGCGACTACGACATCAGTTCGTCAATCTTCGACAGCCGACTGGGAATGGCCTCCCCGGTGCGCAGTCTCGCACCGAAGGAAGGACTGCTTCTGCGCTACGCGGAGATTGCCGGGAGTATCTCGGGACAGGTCCAATCCGCCGCAGACGGCTCCCCACTCCGGGCCTGGGTCAGCATGTATCTACGAGCAGGAGACCATGAAATCGGCTTTCACACGGATCTGGACGGACGCTTCAGCGCGACAGGTCTGCAATCTGGAACCTGGGATGTGAGCGCCAACGATCGCAGGGGCCAGTCGGTCTTGATCCCAGGATTGGAAGTCCTCCCAGGTCGTGAAATGCGCAACCTGATCCTAGGCCTCGCTGATTCGGGCAGGCTCACCATCCATCACCCACCGGCAGACAAGCCGGTCACTTTCGAGCTCCTGCACCAGGGCATCATTCAGCAGCAGGGCTTCTTCATGCCTCCGGGGATCGAGTCAGAAATGCTCGTCAGCGTGCCCGCCGGCACCTGGACCCTGAGAATTCTCGTCGGTGGCAATGAAAACTATCGCGACGATTTCACCATCGCCTCGGGCCAGGAGCTAAGACTCGGTCCCCGTTGAGACCGACCCTACATATCCCTCAGCACCATGCCCGGCGCATCGTTCGGTCGGGCTTCGAAGCCGAATTTGGCATAGAAGTCCGCATGGCCCTTGGCGCTGAAGAGCATCACATCACGGATGCAGGCTTCGCGTACTTCGGCGACCAGGCGCGTCATGATCTCCCGACCAATGCCCTGACCTCGGTACTGCGGGTCCACCATGACGTCCAAGATCAGGGCATAGAGGACACCATCCGAGATGATGCGCCCACTACCGATGAGGCGTTGGCCATCCTCAGCCGTCACGAAGTGCCAACTGTCAGCCAATGCCCGAGCCAGCTCTGGGTGGCTGGCGGCGTAGCGTTCATTCCATCCCGTGCTCTCGAAGAGCCGGTGATAGCTCTTCGAATCAGGAACTCTGCTTAGATAGGTAACGGCCATGGCGAAACGATCGACCATTGGAACACACCTTCCCCATGTTCCAAGGGCTGCAGAGCTCGGACGCGAACAATTCTCAGCCCCTAGAGGCTGAAGACTTCGGCCAGGCCTTCGACCCAGACCAGGAAGGCCGTGGCATCAGGCTGGCGGTCAGAATGCGCTGCGGCATAGTTCGCTCGAGCGGCTCGAATCTGCACCCGGGCTGCCATCACGAATTCTTCGCGCAAGACCCTCTCGCCCGTCACAGTATCGAAGTCTTCCAAGGGATCCGCCATTGGCAGAGCACTGGGAATCGGCGCGAGATCGGCCAATGGGGAATTCGGCTCTTCCAAGGCGAGGAGAAGATTGATGGTCGCCAGACTCATGCGCAGGGAAGCTGCAGCCTGCCTGGCCCGCTCATATTCAGGGAACTCTGAGTCCGGCTCGAGGGACTCGAGGCGCTCCAAGATCTCGATCACCGGAAGACTTGCCGCATCCGCATCCGCATCTGCATCTGCATCCTCTCGCAGAGCAATTTGCGCCTGCTCCAAGAGAAGGCTCCCCAGGTCGACATCATGACGGCCTTCTAGCGCCAGCCGCGTCGCCCCCATGAACTGTTCCACGTAGCGAGGCAGGACCTGATCCGTCCCGGCCGCAGCATCCTTATCTGCTGAGCCCGGCAATTGACCCTTCTGAGAAGGACCCTGCTGAGGAGGTAATGTCTGCGCCGTCTTGATGATCCCTACCGTCCCACCGCCTGAGTTCGGATTGTTCGGGTCATTTGGATCCCCCGAGGGATTGGAGACCACGAACCAACTCACATTGTCGCTGCTATGGCAGCCCAAGCCTGAAAGACTTGCGAGGAGGGCGGTCGCGACAAGGGTCTTGGTGTGAGGGCGAGTCATGTTGGGCAAGGGTGAGTGTACTACATGCACGGTCTCGGGTCTGCCCCCAGCAAGAAGCTCTCAGCTGTCTTTCGGTAACAGGTCCACCCTTGGAACGACTCTTTCCACATCACTTTCCAGCTCGAAGAAGGTCGGTTCTTCGATCTTGAAGATGCTGGCAATGATGGAGCTAGGGAACATCTCACGCAGCTGACGAAGATCGCGCACATTGGCATTGAAGAAGCGCCGCGCCGCAGCGATGCGATCCTCGGTCAGGCTCAACTCTTTTTGTAATGCGAGGAAATTCGCGTCCGCCTTCAACTCGGGATAACCCTCGGCCAGGGCGAAGACCCCCTTCAATCCCTGCAACATCACCCCCTCGTCAGCGGCCTGCGAGGCAGCGGCTCCATGGTTGGCCATGGCCCGATTGCGCAACTGGATGACCTTCTCCAGGGTCTCCTGCTCGTGCTTGGCATAGCCCTTCACCGTCGCAACAAGGTTAGGGATCAACTCGTAGCGCCGCTTCAACTCCACATCGATATCTGACCAGCTCTCCTTCAGGTGGTTCTGCAGGCGCACGAAACGATTGTAGTTGGCGATGAACCAAACCAAGGACAAGACCAGAACGACGACCAGGCCGATGAGAAAGGGATTGTCCATGCTTCAGTTCAACTCACTGGTGAGGTGCTCAGGCCATAGCTCGAGAAAGCGCAGGAGGAAGTCGAGCTCAGCCTCGAACTCCTCCGGCTTCCAGCGCGAGTATCCACCGCTAATGCAGCAGCGACCTTTCTCGATATCGATGAGACCCGGATTCTCCGCCAACAAGAACTCCAGCATGCGTGGATGGCAGACATCGTAGGCGAAGCGCTTGTCTGGGCTCTGCACGTAGAACTTGCGTGAGAACTCGGCGGACTCGAAGTCGATATCATCAAAACCGAAGACGCTCTTGAGC
>JAJFFD010000052.1 GCA_021776805.1 Planctomycetota bacterium | reverse complement strand
GGGCATGCCCAGCCCGAATTGCTTGCGGCCATGGCGGAGCAGGCGGCGCGCTTGGATCACGTTCTCTTCGCTGGGACCACCCACGAACCAGCGGCAGAACTGGCAGCAGAGCTCTGCGCCTTGGCCCCCGGCGATCTCTCGCGAGTGTTTTACAGCGATGATGGATCCACCGCCGTGGAGGTGGCGTTGAAGATGGTTGCGCAGGCTTGGCGTCACCGGGGCCAGGAGCAGCGTCGGATCTTCATCGCCTTCGAGGGCTCCTATCATGGCGATACCTTCGGAGCCATGTCCCTTGGGGACCCGGATCCGTTCTTCCAGGCCTTTCAGCCCTTTCTCTTCCCGGTGGAACGGGTCGCAGTGGAATTGCCTCCCCTGCAGGCGAGCCTGGACCGCCTGGGTGATCAGGTGGCCGGGGTGATCATCGAACCACTGGTGCAGGGTGCGGCCGGAATGCGCATGCACTCGCCGGAGTTCCTTGTCGGGCTGCGTGCGGCCTGCGACCGAGCGGGCGTGCCGCTGATCGCGGACGAAGTCATGACCGGATTTGGGCGCACAGGTTCACTCTTCGCCTGTTCTCAGGCCGGGATCGCCCCGGATCTGCTCTGCCTGGCCAAAGGATTGACCGGCGGCATCTTGCCCCTGGCGGCGACTCTCTGTGGCGAAGAGCTCTTCGCTGAGTTTCTCGCCGAAGATCGCTCCCGCGCCTTTTTCCATGGGCACACCTTCACCGCCAATCCCATCGCATGCGCTGTGGCCCGGGCTTCCTTGCGGCTCTGTGAACAGAATCGCGTGCCCGAGCGCCTGGCGGCCTTGGGAGCCGGCATCGCCGCCAGTCTGCAGGGTCTCGACTCTATGGCTGGGGTGCGTGAGCTGCGTCACTGCGGCGGTATTGTCGCCATCGAACTCGAGCCGGATCCGGGCGAAGCCGCTGGCTACCTGGCTGCGCGCAGCCGGGAGATTCGTAAGGCAGCCGTGGACTTGGGCGTGCTCCTTCGACCCCTGGGAAACGTGATTTACGCGATGCCCCCCGCCTGCACCACGGAGGCGCAGGCGGAAAGAATCGCTGCCGTCATGGGCGAGCTAACGACTACTTGGTGCGCACCTTGATCTTGCGATACTCCTCTTGCTTGGACTTGGGCACGAAGATCTCGAGCACACCGTCCACGGCTTTGGCCTCAATGGCCTGGTCATCGACCGGCGTTGGGAGAGTTAGAGTGCGGGCGAAGCTGCCGTAGTTCCGCTCTACGTGAGTCCAATTCTCGCCCTCCTTCTTCTCTTCACGCCTCTTGTCGCCCCGAATAGTCAGGGTCCGACCATCGACGGTGACATCGATTTCCTCCGGATTGACTGCTGGGACCTCGACCTTGATCTTGTAGGCCGCTTCGTTCTCGATGATGTCCAGGTTGGGGGACCATTGATCGACGTTTTCGCCGAAGCCCACGGTGTTAAACAGGTCATCGATGGTGTGTGGCATGTCAAACCATCTGCGCGCAGGCAGATTTCTGAATGTCGGTAGGTACTTCATATTCATCTTCCTCACCTCTCCGCGAATGGGGCCGGTCCCCATGATCGGTCCCTAGGCGCGTTGCGTTGGCTTAACGCCGTGGAGGACAGATGAATTGCCGTGATTCTCTGGGGAATCAGCAGCGATCAACGATCGACAGATCGGACTGCGGCGATCATGCGCTGGGCACGCTCGCGAATCGCGTCGAAGTTGCCGGCAGCCATGTCTGTCGGATCGAAGAGGCAGTTTACGAAGCCCACGCCGAAGGCCCCGGCAGCGATGAAATCCGCAGCGTTTGCTTCCGTGACCCCGGAGGTCGGAAAGATCCGCAGGAAGGGCAGGGGACCCAGGCAGGTCTTGACGTAGGTCGGTCCCTCATTTGGTCCGGGGAAGAGCTTGACGATCTGGGCGCCCGTGCTGTGGGCGAGGAGCATCTCCGTGGGGGTATAGGTTCCCGGGATGCAGAGGATGTCGTTCTCCTTGCACCAGGTGATGACCTTGACATCGGTGACCGGAGAAACCAGGAAGTTTGCGCCGGCTTCGACGGCGGACTCAGCCTCCTCACAGGTCAGAACAGTTCCGGCGCCGACCAGGAGACCATCCATGGCGGCGAACTTGGCGATCTGTTGTAGGGCTCCGGGGGTGGTGAGGGTGAACTCGATCGCCTTGAATCCGCCATCGACGACGGCCTGCATGGCCGGGCCTACTGCAGATTCGATGCTGCTGCGCAGGATTGCCGAGCAGCGCTCGGCCGACATGATCTCGAGGGATTCTTCGCTTGTTCTCCGCATTCTGCTTCTCAACTCTTGGCTGGTGCGCCGTCATAGTAATACCAGCAATCATCGACCCGGCGCAGATCGCTGACCTCATGGTGTACGGATTTGAGGCCTTTCTGGCGTAGGTGCGCCTTGAATTCGACTTGGGCTCGGTCCCCGCTGGGATCGACCTCGACGCTCAGGATCTCCAGCCCGGTCCAATCCGATTCTCGCGCCCAGAGGTAGTTCTCCTCCTTGTTGAACCGGCAGCGAGTCTCCGGATGACAGGTCTCGAGCAGGTAGCCGATCTTGGAGTTGGCGAAAGCGCTATAGCGCGATCGCACCAGCTCTTCGGGGTTTGCTGCCGGCTTGCGACGCTCCAAGAAGGGGCCGCAGCAGCGCTTCATGGGTAGCTCGCGTCCACAGGCACAATTCGCCATAGGCGCGAGCATAGCCTCGCCAAGAGGAGCCGGCTACTCGTCCCTTTTCTTGCTGCCGGCGGGCACGGCCTTCGGCACAGCCATCTGCTCAACGATCTGCTGGGTTTCGATGGGGGTGATGATCAGCCCTTCGAGGCCGCCACTGGGAATGATGATCTCGCCGATGTGTTCGCGGGACTGGCCTCGACCGTAGATCTTCGCCCGGTAGGTCCCTGGTGAGACATCATCGAAGCTGAACCTGCCCGAGGGCTCTACCGTGGCCGAGGACCCACTGAGGGCTCGGGCCATCTCGCTGGCTGTGCTCACCGGCTCGAGCTGGAGCCAGAGGCGACCATCCTTCTCTGGGGGGTATGAGGTCACATCGACCTGTCCGGTGACGCGTACCACCGTATCGAGGATGATGCGTAGACCGCTGGCGGGGGCGCTGGATGTGGCGCTCACGCCGCCCAGCGAACCGCGTCCCTGCCCGCGGGCTCGGACTGCCAGATCGTACTCCCCCTCGGGAACCCGCGGGAAGGTGAACTGGCCGCTGTCGTCCGTCACCGTATTGAAGTTCACCGTGCGACCCCGTTGGCCCTCCGTACGCCTTGCACCCATGAAGATGTTGGCCCCGGCGACTGGCGAGCCATCCCTTTGGCTGACGCTGCCGGATACGGATGAGGTGGAAACGTTGATGCTCAGCTCTTTGTCATCGCCTTCCTTAAGCTCCAAGTTGCTCTGCCAGAGAGTGGTCGGTGTGCCTGAGAAGATGCTGAAACTGCCGCTCTCCATGAGCTGGACGTTGATGTTCCCGGCGCGCACCGGGCCAAAATCGAAGCGACCAGTCTGGTCCACGTCCTTGCTCTTGATGCGGCCGTTGCTCTGGATACGGACGATCATGCCCTGACCGAGACGGCCGTCGACGAGCACGTTGCCATGCAGCATCCCGCTGGGGCCGGTCTCTACCTCTTCTTCCGCGGCATCGAGCTCGACCCGGCTGGCGCGGCCTGCGTAGACGACGACCTCAGTCCGACTCTCGTTCTGAGAGTTCATCATGGTCTCCATGATCATGCGCTGGAATGCGCCCGGCGATCGCAGGCTGTCGAGTGAGCTGATGACCTGGACCCGGTAGTTGCCGGGCTTGAGGCCGGTGACCTCGAACTTGCCTTCCAAGTCGGCGACCGCCAAGGTTGGCAGGTCGGGCATGGCACCTCTGTTCTGACTGCCGCCACCGCGGTATTCGACTACCAGAGTCCACTTGCCGGGCAGAGGGATCTGGCCCTTCTCGGTCAGGACCCCATAGAGACTGCCGGGAGTCGCCAGGGTGAGGACGATCGGTTCGCTGACTGGCGGCAGGGGACTCTGTGCATGGGCCGCTCCGTAGGCAGGGTGAATGGCGCTGAGATTCACCTTGTCGTTGTGAATCTCGCTGATCTCGAGCATGCCCTGGGAGTCGCTGCGCCCACAGAGCACAGGCATCTCGTTGATCCGCTGCTGGCTGCCACGCGCTTCCGCGTAGACCGCTGCGTTGCGCACGGGCATTCCCGACTCATCGCTGACAAAAACCGTAAAGGTCTGCTCCTTGGGTAGCTCTACGGTGATCTCGATGTCTCGATTGATGTCGACCACTTCCGCGGCAGCTGCATGTCCCTCGCTATCTGCCAAGAGCGTGTATTGACCCTTGCCCAGATTGTCGATGCGGAAGCCGCCGTCCTCGAGTTCCGTGAGGCGATCCGCCAGATCGATGGGCTGCTTGAGGCCCCACATGGCCATCATCACCGAGCCATCATTGAGTTCCCCGGGAGTGAGTTGGATACGGGGCTTGCTGATGGGGGCCTCGGTCTCGCTGGCCAGGGTCACTGTCAGGCTGTAGAGCGCGGGCAGGGAGACGATGAGATCCTCCGAGATCGAGACCGACTCGCTGATCTGCCATGGATGCCCGGGTCCCCGTCGGGCTGCTGCGAGCACTTGGCCGGGGGAAAGGCCGATGACTTCGAACTTGCCTTCGGCGTCGCTGGTCACTGCCGGCAGGGCGATGTGTAGGGGCACCATCTGCGTTTGATTGGCGACGTAGACTTGCGCGTCGGCAACCGCTTCGCCGTCTTCGTCCAATACCTTGCCATAGACTGCCTCCCCTTCGCGAAGGCGGGTCTTGCCGATGTTCTTCTCCTTGCCGGCGCGGACGCGCACAGAAGAGCGAACGCTGGACAGATGCTGGTCCGCGGTGATCGCGACCAGGTTGCTGCCCGGGGAGACGCCAACCAGTCGGAACTTACCCTCCGCATCGCTGCGTGTGCTGGGGATTGGCAACTGTTCGTAGCGGCGTTTGACCCAGTTGGGGAAGGCGATCACTTGATTCTCTTGGCGGATGATCAGGGCGCCCCGGGGGTCAAAGCGCTCGATCGGAACCATGGCCAGCATTTCACCACCGGGTAGGTCCACCGCCCTGATGAGTGCATTGGGCAGAGGGTCGCCATCGGCATTGACCACTTCGCCAATGATGATGCCGGCGTCGTCGAGGATGATGTCACCCAGGTCCACGATCTCACCCGGGCCAGGAATCTTGTCGATGATGCGATGACTGGGGGCGTCGCTATCCACCCCGGCCTTCAGCAGGAAGAAGGCCTGCGGCAAGATTCCGGTGAGCGTGAAGCGACCGGTTTCGTCCGTGCGGTCTTCGCCGGCATCGATGTCGGGCTCGAGCACCTCATCTTCCACGAAGATCCCGACCTTGCCTGAGAGGACGGAATCCGGAGCGAAGCGGAAGAGCTGCACCAGGGTGTCGCTTACCGGCTGTCCCTGACTACTGACGACTCTTCCCTTGAATCCACAGAGTGCGGCCTGAAAGACCGGGTCTGAATCCAGATCGTAGGCCGCCTCGACCAGTTCTCGACCGCCGCTGAGGGCGTCGCCCATGGTTGCTTCGCCGGTTTGATCTCCGAGGCCTTCACCTTCGAGATCCACCAACCCGCCATCGTCCGTGCTCAGGGCTGTGCCACCTTCCAAGCCGGAGCTCTCGCTGCCCCAGAAGAAGTAGAAGCTGGTCCCCGCAAGGATGAGAAAGAGGACGAGGAGTGAAACGGCTCGATTCATGGGAGGCTCAGTTCGAGAGTGGATGCGGGGGACCGGGCTTCCTGTGGACACCCAGGCTCGGCACCTGTTGCTGCGATCGATCCAACGCCCAGGGTAGTATTGAGGTTCATGGGAAGCGGCACCAGATCCTCGCAGTGGCTGCGACGCTTTGAACACCTCATCCGGCCGGCTGGGTCAGTCTTGGACCTGGCCTGCGGTTCGGGGCGGAACAGCCGCCCGCTCCTGGCGGCAGGTTTCGCGGTGACAGCCGTCGATCTCGATCCTGGTGAGGATTCTTCCTGGCCGCAGGATGGCCGCCTGAAGCTGCTGAGGGCGGACCTGGAGAATGAGCCCTGGCCGCTTGGTGGCCAGCTCTTCGCCGCCGTCTTGGTCTGCAATTACCTGCATCGCCCGCTCTTCTCGAGCATTCTGGCGGCGGTTGAGCCTGGGGGCCTGCTGATCTACGAGACCTTTGCTATGGGACAGGAAGCTCTGGGTCGTCCGCGGCGGCCGGAGTTCCTCCTGAGAGCTGGCGAACTTCTGGAGCGGACCCCTGCAGATTGGCGGGTAATCGCCTATGAGCATGGTTTGATTCGTGAGGGAAAGGAGGCCATGCGCCAGCGTATGGTCGCCCGCCGTCCGCCCTTTCAGAGCCCGGATGTGATCCACCCGGGATGCGAATCAGTTTAGGATTCGTCCCTCTCCCTGCAGCTCCTCAAACCAGCGAAGACCTTGGATTCTCCCCTGCGCATTCCAGGCTATCGGATCGAATCAGCCATCGCCCGTGGTGCTCAGGGAGCGGTCTACCGCGCCACCCAACTCTCCCTAGATCGTGTCGTTGCGCTCAAGATCGTGCCCAATGAAGGGGACGAGACCGGTGCCCGTCTTCTCGCCAAGGAGGCCAAGGTCCTCGCCGGACTCGATCACCCAAACATCGTTCGCGTCTATGACCATGGGCAGACGGATGTCTGCTCCTTCATGGCCATGGAGCTGCTCGAGGGACTGGATCTGGAGCGTCACCTCGACGCGCTTTCCGGAGGCGAGAAGCAGCAGGCACCTAAGATCCAGGAATCGGATGCAACTGTAGCCATCGAGAGAAGAGCTGAGGAAACCGTCCAGCTGGATCGCGATTCTGCGGCGCCAACGATTTCCGCAACTGCTCCGGCTCTCGCCTCTCGTGAACTGGCACCGGAGGCCCTGCGCAGCATCGACCATGTTCTTTGGACCCTGGATATCAGCTCCCAAGTCTGTGATGCCCTGGCCACCGTGCACGCGGCCGGCGTGCTGCATCGCGATCTGAAGCCGGCCAACATCGTCATGGTGGAAGGGCGTGGGCCGGTGATCACCGACTTCGGCACCGTGCATGCTCCCAGTCGCGCGAGCTATACCCAGGCCGCGGGTTTCGTCGGCACCCCCGCTTACATGAGTCCGGAACAGGCAAACGAACGGGAGCTCGACCGTCGCAGCGATCTGTATTCCTTGGCGGCGACGATCTACCACTGCCTGGCTGGACGCTCGCCATTCGCCGAGCGTTCCCTGACGGCCGTGTTGATCGCTCTCGATCGCAAAGACCCGGAGGCTCTGCGCAAGATCAACCCGGCAGTGCCGGTTGCCTTCGCAAGGGTCATCGGCAAGGGCATGGCCAAGGACGTTCGTGATCGCTTCGCGACTGTTCAGGAGTTTTCAGCTGCGCTGGAGAAGGTGCGCCGGGGGGAAAGCCTCGGTCGCCTCTGGACTGTTCCTGGTATGTACCGGCGAACTCGGCGTTGGCATCTGCCGGTGGCGGTGGCCATCGTGCTGGGGTTGCTTTGGTACCTTTGGCGAGATCCGGCCGCAGTCATTCGGGAGATGATCGTTGCCGATGAGTTAGAGCAGGCGGTGATAGAACTCGGACAGGTGCCGATGGAAGAACGTGCGGAAGTCGATGCGACTCTGCGCTTGGAATTGCCGGATAGCAGGTTGGAATCCCTGATGCGCGTGTTCGCCGAGGTGGATGGGAAGGGGTTGGTGCGGGTGCGGAAGAGTTCTCGTTATGTGGCGGCAATCGGTCCTGTGGACCGCTTCTATCAAGTTCATGACTACGACTTGCCCGCGTCCTTCCAAAACCTCGAACGATCTACTCTGTTGCCTGTAGAGCCTGGCTACAGCTATCTGTACATCAAAGACCAGTCACAAACCTCGGCCTTCAGCGATGGCACTCGGAAGGTATTCTATGTTCCTCTGCATCTGGACATGCAGGGCTTGCGGGATCCAATTCTCAACGTCGTCGATCCTGCGGATCTGCCCGTGAGCAGTTTCTTCGATCAGGTGCAGCTCTTAGGTCCAAGAGAAGGCGAGTGGATCGAGATTCCTGCGGGTGCCTGGTCGATTACAGTCAATGAAGGAAAGACGGAGAACTTCACACTTAGACGACCACTGATTGGACACAAGTTTGAACTCCCAAGATCGGCAGCATTCCACTATCGCCAGTGGGCTTTGGTGAGAAACTCACGATCGAAGCTATTTGCTCATCCGGACGAGCCGCCTGATGCAATGAAGGCACTCTTCGAGGGCTTTGATGACAGAATCGATTCGCTGCGCCCATTGAGAGTCTCATTCTGGGCAGCATTCCGAATTGCAGGGTTCCTCGGAGGAAGGCTGCCGTCGGCCAATGAGTGGTTGCTGGCTGTCCAAGCTGGAAAGGGAGCATCGCTGCCTGAAGGCACCGAGGAATCTTGGCCTGAGCAGCGACGCAAGTCGCCAATTGACTGGAAGATAGAGAAAGAGTGGGAGCGGTCTGAATTCGGTTTCTTCAATATGCATGTTTGGCCAGGGGAGTGGACGACGACTCAGAACATGGCCAATCGGAAGAACATCGAATACGAGTTCAGGTACTGCTTCTTCCTCTTCTACATGCGAGATCGCACTCAACCCTTCGTACCCAATCTCATGGACAGCATGACAACGAACGCTCCTCACGGAATTCGTCTCTTCCGCGATCGCTTTCCCAGATAGCCCGCATCAAGGCCTGTTCTGAGCATTGGCATTACGGGGATTCAAGATGGCGAGGGTGCCCTCAACGTCCTAGCGTAAGCGCGGCGCCCACAAGTTGTCTTGGATGCGCAGGAGCGATGTAGACTCCTGCATGAGTATCCGGCGCCTAGAGAAACGGCGGTCAAAGAATCCTGTTTGGGATCGCCTCGCCGTCGTCCTGATGACCCTCGTGGTCGCTGGCGGGCTCGACATTGTCTTGCGCAGCCTTGCCCCTGGAGCTGGCAACGAACTCGGGGGCTTGGATGGACTCTATAGCTACGATGGCATCGACCGGCTCTGCAAGCTCCTCCTGATCATTGCGTGCTTTTGGTGGATTTCGGAGTCACCCCGGAGGACTAGCGATGCAGATCTCTCAGGTCTGAAAATGATTCAGGCGATCGAGGGAGAGCTTCGAGTTCGTGAGAGGGGAAAACTGATCGAGAAGGTTGTGGCTAAGGGGGTGGATCTTGGTGGAGCTGATCTGCGTGCCGCCAATTTGGAGGGGCTCGATCTAAAGCGAGCGGAATTCAGGCGCAGCAATCTAAGGGCTGCTGATTTGCGTCGTACTGACCTGAGGTCAGCGGATCTCAGTGCCGCTCGAATGGAGTCTGCTCTACTTCTCGACTCCAACCTGCGTAAGGCCCAGCTCCGCAATGCATATCTTGCGAGCGTCAATCTCACCGGGGCAAATTTAAGAGGGGTCGATTTGACAGGTGCCTACGTCGGTGGCGCGAACTTTACCGGAGTTACCAATTTGACCCTTCAGCAATTCAGTGGCGTTCGATGGATCCAGGGTGATCCGCCAGTGGGCCTTGGAAAGAAACTCGCAAGTTTTGTTCGTGAGCGGTTTGTTCGGACCCACGACGGTTGGGTGAGGTGCGTGGGTCCTTGATCACAGAGTAACTAGCCAATGGAAAACAACTGCGAATCCAATCCAGCCTGCGACTATCTGGGCACCAGGATAATTGCTGGCAAGAGCGTCTCGGTCTATCAATGTGGAGCCAGCGATGAATACGAGTACTACATCGACGAAGACAGCAACGAGACCCCACCCCCCGACAACGACCCACTCAGCTTCAAGCGCGCCAGCTAAGCAGATTGCCTTGACTCCACACCCGGGCGAAACGCCCGACCCGGCCTTCAGCCCCCAAGTGGCCTTGCCACCGGCAGTATCCAGACGGCATCTTCACAACTGCTCTGAGCAGCAGCCACTCTGGCTGGACAGGCAGCGGCGCTTCCGCTTTGCTACGACTGGCGGCCATGACCGGATTCATGGCCGGCCAGCAGCAAGAATGAACGGAGCACGGTCGTGATCAGCAGCCCTAACTCAGACACCCTTACCCACGGCGTTCGCATTCAGGCTGCAGCCCAGTATCTAGCTGAGCATTCGGATCCTGAGCTCAAGCAATACCTGTTCGTCTACCGCATCATCATCTTCAACGAAGGGGATGAGAGCGCGCGTTTGAAGACCCGCCACTGGGTCATCGTCGATGCGGATGGCAAGCGGCGCGACGTGGAGGGTCCCGGAGTGGTGGGTGAGTATCCGGACCTGGCCCCGGGCGAGTCCTTCGAGTACTTGAGCAGCTGCCCACTGGAGACCCCCTGGGGCACCATGCAGGGCAGCTACTCTTTCGAACGGCCGGAAGGCGATGACTTCGAAGTCGAGATTGGCCGCTTCTTTCTGGTGCCGACGGCGCCCTCGATCTACGAGAGCGAAGTCGCCGAATAGGCTAGCGACCGCGCCCGGATCCAATCGGCGAGCCCGCGGGGGTGCTGGGCTTGCGACTGCTCTGCACCCGCGCCTCTGGGTTTTGCAGGTAGCTCTCTATGCTGCGTAGCAGACCCCGCCGCAGGGCCTCTGCAGAGTTTGCAGACTTCCGATCCGCGAGGAGCTCACGGATGGACTGCAAGGCATAGAGCGCTTGTGCTCTCAGGTCCCCTCGCAGTCCGGGGGCATCTGCGAAGGCGATGAGCTGGTCCACTAGCATCTCTTGCAGGCCAGCCTGAATCTCGGCAGCCATGGGCTCGAGGATCCCATCCCTGCCGAAGACTTGGTCGCTGAGTTCGCTCAGCAGGCGATCGAAGCCCGGTAGCCGGGGATCGCGAGCGGATTGAATCTGCAGGCGTGCAGCGCGGCTGCCGGCGAGCATGGCGTCCAGGGTGACGCGCGCGGAGGTCTGAGCCAGAGCCTGCGGGTCCAGACCGTAGCCATGGTCGTTGCCAAAGATCTCGCCGCCGAAGTAGCCGGGCGGATGCGGCGGGATGAGTGCAAGAATGCTCTCGGGCAGGGTGAGGAAGTCCGGATCGAGGCTGGCGCAGAGGAGGCGGATGGCGGCGAGCTGGCGATCGGCGCTCACCGGTCTCGGTGCCTTCTGGCCGTCGCCCTTGACCGCGTAGCTGAAGTGCAGTCCGCCGATGAGTTTCGCGGCTGCTTCGAGCTGGTAGCGATGATGTAGGTAGAGGGGCACGAGGCTCTCTTCCAGCAGGGCCATGGGCTCCGCAGAGCGCAACTGGGCGCTGCTGAAGGCCTGCAAACCGATCTCGCGTACTCTGTACTCGCTTCGCAACATGGCTAGAGGATCCTCGCCGTTGTCCCAGAGGCTGGCCAGGGGGTGAGAGGCGTCGATCGCGCGAGCGTCCTGGTCGGTGATGTAGGGGATCCCTGCCTCGAGTCCTTGGCTGATCACCTGCGCCAGCATCTCTTCTTCAGTGCTGTTCGCTGTGGGCTGTCCATAGCCCCAGCGAATGGCCCAGTGGTCATAGGCGCCGACGCCGACACCGTAGGCTCGACTCATATCCAATGCGCCGTTCTCGCTGACGCTGATCAGCGGTGCCGGATAGTCCATGACCGACGAACGATCCGCGAAGGTGCTGGCCGCGAAGTTGTGACTCAGGCCAATGCTGTGTCCGACCTCGTGGGCGGAGAGCTGACGGATCCGCGCCAGCGAGATGCTCAGGGCACCCTCTTGGTCCGCCGCAGGCAGGAGGTAGCTGGCGTCGGGTGAGTCACCCGCCGCACAGGCTGCGCCGGTGAGAGGGTTCGCACCCATTCCCGAGAAGATCATGTGGTCCTGGCGAACGCGCAGGGAGCCCAGCAGCACATTGCCCTTGAGGATCTCCCCAGTACGCGGGTCGGTGATTGAACCGCCATAGGACCAGCCTCGAGTCGAACGATGCACCCAGTGGATGATGTTGTAGCGCACGTCCATCGGATCCGCGTCCGCAGGTAGGACTTCGACGCGGAAGGCATCCTTGAAGCCAGCGCTGGTAAAGGCGGCATTCCACCAAGAGGCGCCTTCGAGGAGGGCTGAGCGCACCGGTTCTGGTGCGCCACGATCCAGGTAGTACACGATCGGCTCGATGGCTTCGCTCAGGGCGGCACTCGGGTCCTTCTTTCGCAAGCGGTGACGAGTGATCCAGCGTGTCACGATCGGCTCCTGGATCGGGCTGGCGTAGTCACGGAAGGACATGCTGCCGAAGCCAACCCGAGGATCGTATGCGCGGGGCTCATAGCCATCCCCCGGCAGGCGGATGAAGCTATGGTGCTGTCGCAGAGTCATGAACTCCCCGTCCGGGATGGTCTGTGCCACCAAAGCACCGGGGCGGTTGCTAGTGAAGGTCAGGCTGGCTTCAAACTCCGTGTTGTCCGGGAAGGCCTTGCAGCGCGGGGGATAGATCGCACTGCGGCTCGCATCCAGGCGGTAGTCCCCTTGCCCAGTCCGGCGCAGACTGGGGATGACGCCGTGGGCATCGCGGAGAAGAAAGTCGGTGGCATCCACCAGGAGGCGGTTGCCGTCTTCGCCGAGCAGGGTGAAGCCCCAGAGAGTCGAGGGTGCGAAGGAGGCCGCCACCGCCGCACGCTCCATGGGGTTGTCACTCTGGGCACGGAAGGCGTAGTTGCGCGCCACGAGCATGACCTTGGGTCCGACCCGTTCGAAGGCCACGACGCGCTGGGGACCGAGTTGCCCCCGGTCCAGGCCAACTGGATTCGAGCCCAGGCCTGTGGCCAAGGAGGCCACGTACAAGAGCTCTTCGCCGAGAGCTGGGAGCTCCATAAGGATCCGACCCTGCTCCTCATCCCAGTAGAAGTTGACGAAGCCTGACTGCTTCTCTGTGCCGGCTGTGGCGGTGGCGAAGGACTCTTGCGCAGTGCCTGGCTGGCCGAAGGAGCAGGTGAGGGTGAGGAGGATGAGTAGGGTCCGGTACATGCGCGGATGATAGTTGTGCTCCCGCAGATGGTGAACCGACTTGCTGTTGTCCGCCCGGTTGATTACTTCTGCGCGCATGAGCATCCTGCTGGTGCACGCCGCTGAGTCGGAGGGCCGGGGTCTACGGACTGAGCGGCTGGCCTTCCTCTGCTGCGGGGTAGGCAAGGCCGCGGCCGCAGCAAGTCTGCAACGGGAGCTCCTCCGGGCTCCTCCCAGTCGGGTGCTGATCTTCGGGGTCTGCGGCGCCTATCCTCATCGGCACTACCGGCGAGGGGCGGCCCTGGCGCCAGGCGAACTCTGCCTGGTGGCCGAAGACTTCCTCGCCGACGAGGGGGTTGGCCTGGAATTGGGCTTTCGCGACATTCAGAGCATGTCGCTCGGTGAGATAGGACCCTATCGGGCGGATGCTGCGTGGACAGAAGCTTTGGCAAGCAGGTTGCAGGTCCCCAGGGTTCGTGGCGCCACCGTCAGCACCTGCAGCGGCAGCGAAGCCCGTTCGATGGAGCTGGCGGCGCGCACTGGCGCCGCCGTGGAGAGCATGGAAGGGGCGGCCCTGGCCATGGTTTGTCAGCAGGCGGGGATCCCCTGGGCCCAGCTCCGCTGCGTGAGCAATGAGTGCGGTGATCGGGAGGAAGCGGTCTGGGATCTCGAAGGTGCTTTGTCCACCTTGCAGGCGCGCATGGAGGAGCTTCTTGATGAGCTCTGAGCCTGAGATTCGATTCGGTTACTCGCCGTGTCCGAACGACACCTTCATGTTTCATGCCCTTGCGGCAGAAAAGGTGAGGGTCCCAGGCCTGCGGATCACCCCCTGCCTGATGGACATCGAGGAACTCAACCGTCGGGCACTGGGCGAGGATCCCCTGGAGATGAGCAAGCTCAGTCTGGGCGCCTTTGCGGAGCTTGGCCAGCGCTATCGGCTCCTGGATGCGGGGGCTGCTCTCGGCCATGGGGTTGGCCCCCTCCTGGTCTGCTCTGGAGAGCGCCCTGAACTGGGCAGCATGGCGGACCTGTCTGGGGCAAAGATCGCGATCCCAGGCCGCTTGACCACCGCGAATCTGCTGATGCGCCGCTACGGGCCGGATAGCTGGCAGCCGGTGGAACTGCGCTTTGACCGCATCATGCCCGCGATCGCTGCCGGAGAGGTGGATGCGGGGGTCGTCATCCATGAGGGGCGCTTCACCTATGCCGCGGAGGGCCTGCGCCTGCTGGCTGACCTGGGCGAGTTATGGGAGGCGGAGAAGGGCATGCCTCTGGCTCTGGGGGTCATCGTTGCCCGCCTGGATCTTGGTGACGAGCTGATTGAGCTTCTGGAAGCGGCCTTGCGCGACTCAGTGTTGGCGGCGCGAAAGACACCTTCTGCCTCCCGAGACTACGTTCGCGAGCATGCTCAGGAGCTCGATGAGCGGGTGTGTCGCCAGCATATCGAGCTCTACGTCAATGATCGCTCGGAGTCGCTGGGCAGAGAAGGGCGAGAGGCCATCGAGGAGATGCTTCGTCCAGGGGACCCTAGGGGGTAAAAAGATCGCCCAGCAATCGGCCCTAGTAGATCATCGAAAGCGATGCCCTCGAACATATTCTCTCCACGTCAGATCCTCACCTACGCGACGGTGATCGCCGTCTTCTTCTTTGCGGATCCGCAGATGCCGACCTTTATTGCCGGCTGCATGCTGGCCGCGTTGGGCGTCGGCATGCGGGTCTGGGGATGCGGTCACCTGCGCAAGAACAAGGACCTGATCACCACCGGTCCCTATGCCCATGTGAAGCATCCGCTGTACCTGGGAACCTTCCTGGTCTCCTGTGGCGGGATCCTCGCCGCGGGCTCGCCGGAAACCCCGGGCCTCTACATTTGGACGGTGGTGGCGCCAGGATTCCTGATTTGCTTCTTCTGCTTCTATCTCCCCAAGAAGAAGCGCATCGAAGGTGGGCGTCTCGAGTCCAAGTTTGGCGATCGCTTTCCTGAGTACAACCGCTCCGTGCCGGACTTTGTGCCTTCTTTGCGTGCCTACCCCAGCAAGGAAAAGGTCAAGTGGAGTTACCGCCAGTACCGTGACAACACGGAATTGGAGATGGACATCTTCATCGCCGCGATGTTCGCGCTCGTGTTCTTCATGCCGAGCATTATCTGAGTACCCAAGTGTCCCATCCGTCTCGGCCAGCTACTCGTACTGGTGCTGCCTTTATCAGCAGAGCCGAGGCCGAAGAGTTGCGGGACGAATACCTGGTGCCGGTAACGAAGTGGAAGCCGGCGATCTGGTGTTTCAACAAGGACGCTAGGCGATACCTGGTGAAGGATTGCTCCCAGGGTGCGAAGGCCTTTCGCAATACCATGGGTCGCTTCACCCTTTGGCGAGAATGGCGAATCTACAAGCGACTGCGAGGGCTTGCATGCGTGCCGATTTGCCATGGGCGCCTGGATGTCCATGGCCTGGTCTTTGAATGGCGTGATGGCGAGCCTCTAAAGGGAACTCTCGAGAACGCGCTTCCCGCGGGCTTCTTCGATGCGCTGGATCGATGCATCGTTGAGCTGCACGAGCATGGGGTTCTGCATCTGGATCTACGGCATCGGGGCAACGTTCTGGTCGGTAGCGATGGCCAGCCCGTGTTGCTCGACTTCGAGGCCGCGGTCTACCTGGGCAAAAACCGACTCTCACGTGCTCTCCTGCATCCACTTCTCGCCTGGGCGGATCGATCTGCAGCGACCAAGTATCGCATGCGCTATGCAGAGGAGACGGTGACCGCGAAGGATGCGCGCCGACACCACCGCCTACGCTGGTGGGGTCGATTCTGGCCAAGCCCTCGCATCTGGCCGCCGCCGGGATTCCGGGGGGGTGGCAGCAGCAAGTCAGAGAAGAGCTGATTCTCGGCAGGGCCTCAGGCCATGCCCGGCTGCCAGTCTGCCGGCTTGATGCGCGGCAGCTCGCAGGCCATGACTTCAACGTATTTTTGCGCGGCCCCGGTGTTGAAGAGAACGACCTTCTCTTTGGCTCCGATGTGCCCCTCCTTCAGGGCTTTCGCCAGCACACCTATGCAAGCCGCCGATTCCGGGCAGAGGGGAACCCCCTCCAGTTCGAGTGCCAGCTCCATCCAGGAGCGGATTCCTTCCTCGGCAGCAGCCATGGCACGCCCGCCAGATTCGCGCACTGCGCGCAGGACCAGGAAGTCGCCGAGGGCTTTGGGAACGCGGATGCCAGCGGCCTTCGTCTCAGGATTCTCGAGCTCCACACCGTGCTCCAGTCCCTGTTCGAATGCAGGAACCAGGGGTGCGCAGGTGTCGGATTGGCAGCTGAACATGCGCGGCCGCTTCTCAGACTTCAGCCAACCCAGTTCAGCTAATTCGCCGAAGGCCTTCCACATGCCGATCAAACCGGTTCCGCCGCCGGTCGGATAGAGAATCACATCGGGAAGCTCGTAGCTGCATTGCTCGGCGAGTTCCAAGCCCATGGTCTTCTTGCCTTCGATACGATAAGGCTCGCGCAGGGTGCTCATGTCGAACCAGCCCATGGCAGGCTGGTGTTCGCGCACGATGGCACCACATTGGTGGATGAGGCCGTCCACCAGCCAGGACTTGGCACCATGCATCACTGCCTCGTAGCGATTCACCACCGGGGTGTCGTCCGGCATGAAGACGTAGCAGCTCATGCCCGCTCGGGCTGCATAGGCGGCAAGGGCGCCCCCTGCATTACCGGCGGTGGGGGTCGCCACACTGCTCACGCCGAGTTCCTTTGCCATGGACACCGCCATGGCCATGCCGCGAGCCTTGAAGGAGCCGCCAGGTAGACGGGACTCGTCCTTGATCCAGAGATCGTCAATCCCGAGCCGTTCACCCAAGCGTGGACAATGCAGGAGCGGAGTTTCAGCTTCTCCCAGACTGACCCGGTTGGCCTGGTCTCGGAGTGGGAGCAACTCCTCATAGCGCCACATGCCGCCTGGCCGCTCGGCCCATTGCCTGGGGGTGACGGAAGCGCGCACTGCATCCAGGTCGTAGCGAACAAGGAGGGGCTTGCCCGCGTGCACATTGTGGAGTTCGCCGGCGGCTAGGGTGCTGCCGTCGGCGGTGGATTCGAGGTGGCTGATGCAGGTCATGGATACTGGGTGGGTTTAGTGTGCGCGCAATAAGGCTAATTCTGATTGTTACCCCAGCGGATCTCCCGAACACGGGGTAATTGCAGAAGCGCACAGAGCTCTGAGGCTATTGCCTCGATTTCTTGCCCCATCAGACCGGGCGCGGGCCTGTGCTTTCGCTGCGGCGATCGGAGAAGAGGAGACTAGCCATGCCAGCTTGAGGCCCGAAGGACTTGCACACTAAACCCACCCAGTCTCCATTGAAGGGATGAGCATGATCCGCGCAGCCGTCATCCAAGCCGCCCCCGTCGGCTTCGACTCTTCTGCGACCCTAGTCAAGGTCGACAGCCTCCTAGCGGAGGCAGAGGCTGGGGGCGCGCAGCTGGCTGTCCTTCCCGAAGCCTTCTTTTCCGCCTATCCCAAGGGCCTGGACTTTGGGGCTCGCGTTGGCAGCCGGAGTTCGGAGGGTCGGGAGATGTTTCGCCGCTACTTCGAGAGCGCCATCGATGTTCCCGGGCCGGAGACCCTCGCCTTGGCCGAGATGTCCGCCGAGCGGAAGCTGAATCTGGTGGTCGGCGTGATCGAGCGAGATGGTGGAACTCTCTACTGCAGCGCGCTGTTCTTCGACCCGGAAACCGGCTTGGTGGGCAAGCACCGCAAGCTCGTGCCGACTGCTATGGAGCGTTTGATCTGGGGGCAGGGTGACGGCAGCACGCTCACGGTGGTGGACTCCCGTCTCGGGCGGATCGGGGCAGCGATTTGTTGGGAGAACTACATGCCCCAGTATCGCTCTGTTCTCTATGACAAGGGGGTGCAGCTGTACTGCGCACCCACAGTGGATGATCGCGATGTGTGGATTCCGAGCATGCAGCATATCGCGGTTGAGGGGCGCTGCTTCGTCCTCTCGGCTTGCCAGTTCGCCACTCGTGCCGACTATCCGGAAGACTATCCGAGCGATTACGGGGAGGATCCCGAGACCGTTCTGATTCGGGGTGGGAGCTGCATCGTGAATCCCTTTGGCGAGATTCTCGCAGGTCCGGTGTACGGCGAGCAAGGTGTGCTTTGTGCCGAGCTGGATCTGGCAGAGATAACCCGCGGCAAGTACGACCTGGATGTCAGTGGGCACTATGCGCGCCCGGATGTGTTCAAGCTGGAGGTCTCTCCGGGAGATTCAGGTCACGCGGAGGCGCGGCACGACCCATTCGCGCCATGAGGATCGCGGCGAGGACGTAGAGACCGGCTGAAACCCATTGCACATTGGTAAAGCCCAGGCTCATGGCCAGGATGACCGCGAGAACGGAGCCGAGTACGCTGGCTGCCCCATTGACTCCGTAGGCCCAGGCTACCCAGGCTTCACGATCCTGGATCAGGCGGATGCCACTGGGGAAGCACATGCCCATGACGAAGGCCATGGGCAGCAAGAGCAGAACGGTGACCAGACTGCGTACTGCGAAACCGTAGGCCAGGGCAGCTTCCACGATCCCCGGCAAGAAGACTTGCAAGGCGAGAGCCGCAAGGCAGAGGGTGAGGGCCACGCACTTGAGAATGCGTGGGCCTGCGCTCACCGGGAATCGGCCAGCCACAAGACTCCCCAGTCCGGAGCCGATGAGGAAGGTGGCCATGGTCAGGGTGATGGCGTAGGTGGGGTGTCCGAGCAGCAGGCCAAAGCGTTGCATGGCCGAGATCATCAGAAAGATGTACGCGAGCCCGAGGCATAGGAAGTAGCCGAGGGTGCTGGGGAGGGCGCGGCCTGGCTCACGTTTGACAAAGAACAGCGGCAGGAAGATGCAGGTCGTGACCAGCAGGGCGAGGATTGCCAAGGTGGTGAAGAGCAGGATGAGCCCGACGGGCTTGGTCTGAAAACCATCTAGCTGGGCCACCCACTGGTACCGCGGACCACTGGCCTTGCTTGGCCCTGCATCGCTCTCGCTGAGCCAATCGAAGACCGCTGCGAACTCATGCTGGTTGAAAAAGAACGGCCGGTCGTCTTGCACCGGGCGGACATTGTAGGGGTAGCTCGAGTAGAAGCTCTCCGTGTCGTCGATTGCCAGGGACTTGGCGTAGGCATGAAAAGGGTTGTTTCCCGTGCTGTCGTACAGGTAGGTGGCTTCGCTGCCGCTTACCCTGACCCAGTCGCGCAGCTTGTCCAGTTCGGCGCTGGTGAAGGGCGACTTCTTGATCACGACTGCACCGAGTGTGGTTTGATCTTCCCCAGGGCTGGCGCGAATGACCGATACATGCTTCCAAGGTTCCTGAACCCCACGCTTCTTCAAGACCTCGCAGACCATGGTCATGATCCGCAGGGTCTCCCGCGGTGCGGGAAAAGCGAAGCGGATGTAGGTGAAGATGCCGTCATCCGTGAGGTGGTCGAGGAAGTCGTTGCAGGCTTCTTCTGTGTAGAGATAACTCTCGGAGAGGACGTACGCGCCATTCGAGAGGGCCGTAAAGGTGTCCACGCCGGACATCTGGATGAGGTCGAACTTCTCGTCCGTGCCGCGGATGTAGTTGCGACCCTCGGCCACTTGTAGATGGATGTGCTCGCTGTCGAGTTGGCCGCCGCTGTACTCCACCAAGTCTTCGGTGAGGTACTGGAATGTGCGCGGGTTGATCTCGACACCGACGATTTCCTTGGCCTCGCTTTGGATGGCGCTCTTCACATCGAAGCCAAGGCCGACGCCGATGATGAGGACTTTTGGCTTCTCCGCCACCGCGTAGCTGACCAGATGAATGTCGCTGGGCGGAATGCGTTGGTTCCAGGGAGGCATCGGCGCCGGGGCATCACCGTCTTGGAAGAGAGAGCGGCCGTTCGGGGCTTCGATCACATCGAGCCGTGCGAGGGGCGTCCATTCACTCGCTACCTGCTTCGCACCGAGCACTCGCCCAACCTTGAGGAACTTTGAATCGGCAACGGCAAATTCGAAGAAGCTCATCCCTGGAAGGAGCCCCGCCGCGCATGCGATGAGAGCCACAACTGCGCTGCCGCGCAGAATTCGGCATTCGGCAGCTAGCAGGGCGATGACGGCGCCGAAGCCGGCGATGATGAGGAGGGATGCGCCGGCACCAAGGGGCTGGAGAGTCACGAAGAGCAGGAAGCAACCGAGGCCCGAGCCGAGCAGATTCACGAAGTACAGGCGGTTGACCTCGGCCGCAGCCTTGGCGAGGGCCAGGCTGATGATGTAGCCGGCAAAGAAGTAGGGCAGGGAGAAGGTCAGGAAGTAGAGCGCGATCCTCCCTGGTCTGAAGTCCTGGAAAATGTCGACGGCGGCGCTTTCGCCGCCAAAAAACGCGCTCGCCTGCTCGGTTAGCAGCAGAGGGCCAGCCAAGGCAAAGAGACCGAAGAGAAGTCCGGCGCCGGCGATCGAGTTGCCGGGATGCAGTTTTCGCATCTTGCCGGCCGCAGCCAGGAAGGCCCCGGCTGCACCGAAGCCGAGAATGGCAATGGAGATCACCAGGAAGGCCAGGTGCTGCCATAGCGAGTAGGCAAAGATCCGCATCTGCAGAACCTGCAGCGCCAGCGAGGCCACCGAAACGAGAAAGACCCCGGCGTAGAGGCCCCGAATGCTGCTGTCTCGAACTCCAGTCACTAGGGAACCTTACCTGCTCGCGCCGGCTACGAACAAGAAAGCTGCAGGGGCCAAAGCGGCCATGGCAAGGATCGTCCAAAGGCTGCAATCCTCGCAGGTTGAGCCCTAACTCAGGCATAATGCTGCCATGAAGCTTCTCAAGCGCACGGGCATCTTCTTCGCCATCCTGGTCCTGGTCTACCTCGTGCTCATGTTCGTCATCCCGCCGAGCAGCTTCCAGGTGCAAGTCACTGTCAATCGCCCCCCGGCTGTGGCATGGAAGGTCTTCAATGACGAAACCCGCATGGGGGAGTGGCTCATCGGTTTTCAATCAATGGACCTGATCGCCGGAGAGAAGGGCGCCGTCGGGAGCCGCTATCGCATGGTTTTCATCGACGAGGGTGAGACCATCGAGATGGAAGAGGAAATGCTCACTGTCGTCCCGGAGAAGGAATTCAGCTTCGTGTTGCGCAACGACTTTATTGAAGCTGAGGTCATGATCCGTCTCGAAGCGGCGGACGCAGGGACGCTCATCACCAGCGACAACAAAGTCACGGGAGTGGGCCTGATCGCACCCTTGATGCCCCTTTTGGTTGGCAGCATGCAGGAGCGGCAGATCGAGCAGTATCAGTTGCTCAAGGGCATCATCGAAGCTGAGCCGCAAGGCGCCGCCGAGGGCAAGTAAGCCTGGCGCTAGAGCCCGGCGACCAGTCCGGCATCGACCTCTGGCAGAGCCAGGAGGAAGCGGCGTAGATCTTCGGGGAGGGGAGCGCGCCAGGTGCAGCTTTCTCCCGTGGCTGGATGGGCGAGGCTCAGTCGCTCTGCATGGAGGAACATGCGCGGCAACGCATGTTTGTCCCGAAACCATTTGTTGATGCGGCCCTTGCCGTAGCTCGAGTCGCCGATGATGTGATGTGCCTCGTGCTGCAGGTGCCTGCGGATCTGGTGTCGGCGTCCGGTCTCTATCCGTACCCGTAGCAGGCTGCAGCGGTAGAACTCGCCGAGCTTTTCGAAGTGGCTCAGGGCAGGCTGCTTCTGTCCCTCCTCGCTTGTCAGGGGGCGGTCACTGGAAAAGTTCGCCGCCGTGCTGCCACGCACCAGGCAGAGGTATTCTTTGATGGCAGTATCCGCTTGTAGGCTGGCTTGCAGAGCGGCGGCGGACTTTTTGCTCAGGGCGAAGGACAGCAGGCCAGAGGTGCCGCGATCCAGGCGATGCACCGGGTAGAGATAGCGATCGATCTGTGCCTTCAGTCGTTGGAGAAGGAATTCTTCGCCCTCCTCCGAGCGCTCGCCACGGTGTACGGAGAGACCGCTCGGTTTGTTGACCACGACGAGGTGCTCATCGAGATGTAGAACCTCGAGGGGGCTGCTCATCCCCGCCTCAGTCGTCCTCGTAGTCGGCGATTGGGGGGCAGGTGCACATGAGGTTACGGTCGCCGTAGACATCGTCCACGCGGGAGACCGCAGGCCAGAACTTGTACTCGCGAGTCGCCTCGCTCGGGAACGCCGCTTCCTCGCGGCTGTAGGGGCGATCCCAGCTGCCCGCCAGGATTGCTGCGCTGTGCGGGGCGTTCTTCAGCAGGTTGTTGTCCCGATCCACTTTGCCTTCGGCAATGGCTTCTGCCTCAGCTCGAATCTGGATCATCGCATCGCAGAAGCGATCCAGTTCCTCCTGAGACTCGCTCTCCGTGGGCTCGACCATCAGGGTCCCGGCGACGGGAAAGGAGAGAGTCGGGGCATGAAAGCCGTAGTCCATGAGGCGCTTGGCCACATCTGCTGCCTCGATCCCACAAGTCTTTTTCAGAGGGCGGAGATCGAGGATGCATTCATGGGCGACCAGGCCATTGGCTCCGGTGTAGAGCACCGGATAGTGATCCTGTAGACGCCCGGCGATGTAGTTGGCGTTGAGGATGGCGACTTCCGTGGCCCGTTGCAGGCCATCGGGACCCATCATCGCGATGTAGGCATAGGAGATTGGCAGAATGGAAGGACTGCCAAAGGGCGCTGCAGAGACGGCGCCAACCGCCTGCTCGCGTTGCTCCCTGGCCATGGGGTGACCGGGCAAGAAGGGAGCCAGGTGTTCGGCTGCGCAGATTGGACCCATTCCCGGTCCGCCACCACCGTGCGGGATGCAGAAGGTCTTGTGGAGATTCAGGTGGCAGACATCGGCGCCGAACTCGCCCGGCTTGCAGAGTCCGACCAGCGCATTCATGTTGGCGCCGTCCAGGTAGACCTGCCCGCCGCCTTCGTGAATCAAGTCGCAGATTTCTCGGATGGTCGCCTCGAAGACTCCGTGGGTGGAGGGGTAGGTGACCATGAGCGCTGCAAGCTTCTCACCGTGGTCGGCGATCTTCTTGCGCAGATCATCCATGTCGATGTTGCCCTGTTCATCGCAGGCGACCACGACAACTCGCATGCCGACCATCTTGGCGCTGGCTGGATTGGTGCCGTGGGCCGAACTCGGGATCAGACAGACGTCGCGCTGTTCCTGGCCATGGGCACGATGGTAGGCACGGATGACCAATAGGCCGCTGTACTCACCCTGCGACCCGGCGTTGGGTTGCAGGGAAGTGGCGCTGAAGCCCGTGATCTCTGCGAGCCACTTCTCCAGGCGCTCGTGCAGAATGTGATAACCCTGGGCCTGGCTGGCTGGGGCGAAGGGATGCAGAGCATTGAAGCCGGGCCAGGTGATGGGAATCATCTCGCTGGTGGCGTTCAGCTTCATGGTGCAGGATCCGAGGGGGATCATCGCCGTGGTGAGGGAGAGGTCCTTGCTCTGCAGCCGGTAGATGTAGCGCAGGAGCTCGGTCTCCGAGTGGTAGCTGTGAAAGACCGGATGGGACATGAAGTCTGTGTCCCGTTGTAGGTTCTCCGGGAGCTGGGGGATGCGCTCAGCCAGGACTCGTAGGTTGAGGCTCTGCGGATCACCACCGAAGGCCGTAAAGATGTCCGCCAGATCCTTCGCGTCTACGGTCTCGTCGAGAGCGACGCCAATGGTGCCATCGCCATAGTTTCGGAGGTTGATGCCCATCCCCTCGGCGGCAGCGATGACCTTCTCAACGTCCTTGAGTGGCAGAATGCGCAGGCTGTCGAAGTAGTTCTTGGTGTAGACCGTGCAGCCGAGTTCTTCGAGGGCGAGGGCCAGAATGCCTGTGAGGCCGCGTACTCGCTCGGCGATCTGGCGAAGGCCTCCAGGTCCGTGGTAGACCGCGTAGAACGAGGCCGCCACCGCGAGGAGGACCTGCGCCGTGCAAATATTGCTGGTCGCCTTCTCACGGCGAATGTGCTGTTCGCGGGTCTGCAGGGCCATTCGCAGGGCGCGACCGCCATGCACATCGCGGGTGACACCGATGATGCGACCAGGGAGCTGACGCTGGTAGGCAGCCCGTGCAGCCATGAAGGCGGCGTGGGGTCCGCCATAGCCGAGAGGCACGCCGAAGCGCTGGGAGTTGCCGACGACGACGTCCGCTCCAAACTCGCCGGGGGCGCGCAGCATGGTCAATGCCAGTAGATCCGTGGCGACGACGGCGAGCGCGCCCGCCGCATGCAGCTCCGTGAAGAAGGCGCTGAAGTCGCAGGCCTCGCCCTTGCTGTCCGGGTACTGCATGAGGGCGCCAATGAGTTGCTCATCGACCTCGAGTTCACCGGCCTTGCCCACCTCGATCTGGATGTTCAGAGGCTCGGCGCGCGTTCGAATGACCGCGATGGTCTGTGGATGGCAATCGGATGAGACGAAGAAGCGGTTGCGCCCATCCGCCTTCCGACCGAGGACCCGTTGGCAGAGGGTCATGGCCTCGGCCGCTGCGGTGGCTTCGTCCAGGAGCGAAGCGCTCGCCACTTCCATGCCAGTCAAGTCGCTGACGATGGTCTGGAAGTTGAGCAGGGCTTCCAGACGACCTTGGGAGATCTCCGCCTGATAGGGCGTGTACTGGGTGTACCAGCCAGGGTTCTCGAAGATGTTGCGCAGGATTACCGGCGGAGTAATCGTGCCGTGGTAGCCCATGCCCAGGTAGGAACGGAAGACCTGATTTTGGTCGGCCAGCCCGCGAAGCTCGCTGAGCACCCGGCTCTCCGAGAGAGCTGCCGGCAGTTTCAGGTCATCCTTGCTGCGCAGTCCATCGGGGACGACCTGCTGGATCAGCGCGTCCATGGAGTCCGCGCCGAGACTGCCGAGCATGGTGACCAGGTCGCCAGCACGGGGTCCGAGGTGTCGCCGGGCAAAGCGGTCGCTGGGGGGGAAGAGCTTGTCCAGGGTCTGTTCGTGGGACATGGGACCGGGAGTTATAGCCGGACTCCCTGGACTTGTCTCGGCAGCTACAGATCAGTTCTTTCCCGGGGCGCCAGGCCCTAGGCGCCCTTCTCGAGGCCGGGGATCTCATCCACGTTGTCGTGAAAGTTGCTTTCCTCAGTCTCCTCGTTCAGCTCGTAGAAGATGCGCTTGCGCTTCTTGTTGAGCTTGCCGCTGATCCAGCCGTCGAGAAGCATGATCTCCATGGTGGCGATGGCATCGTCGACGCGGAAGCTGCCATACATGGCGATGCGCTCACGCAGCCGGTTGACGATGCGCTCGATCTCGTTTTCCTGCTGGAGGGCGTAGAAGACATGGCCATGCACGCCGGAGATGGGCAGGACCTGATCCCCGCGGCGATAGCAGTCCTTGACGTGGATCCGGCCCTCATCGAGGACAAACATCTTGTCTTCCTCTGCACCGTCCAGGTTCAGGCGGAAGACGTTGAACTTGTTGATCTCCCACTCGAGCTTTGAGTTCGTGGTGAAGATGCTGGTCACTTCGCGCACGGCACCCAAATCGAGGCCGCCGAGTCCCGGACGGGCGCCATCCCCGAAGTTGAATCCACCCAGACTGAGCCAGCGGAAGGCGGCCTTGGGTGACAGATTCAGGCCCGCTTCCTTGGCGATTTGGGCGCTGAACTCCTGTAGTTCGCCAAATTGGCCATTGGCCGCGTACCAGAATTCTGCGAAGCGCATGAACTGAAGGACCCGCTTGGAATTGGACTCGCTGTAGTGCTCCTTGATCGCCTCCCCATCCAGCTCTCCCCGCTCGAGCTCGAGAATCACGTAGGCAGCGTGGCGCGCGCTCTCGTGGGTGAGAGTCAGGCCGCCAGCAAGGATCGGATCGGCAAAGCCCCCGGATTCTCCGATGAGAAACCAGTTCTCACCCACCAGACGATCGGCCAGGAAGGACCAATCCGTCGTGGTGCGGGTCTCGCCCTCGCGGGTGGCATTGCGGGTCAAGGTCTTGGCCCGCGGCTGGCGTTCGATGGCCTCCAGATAGAGTTCTTCCAGGCTGCGATCACTCTGCTTGTAGTACGCCGCAGGGCAGACGAAGCCGATGCTGGTGCGGGTCGGGCCCAGGGGAATGAACCAGACCCAGCCATTGGGCACGGACAGCACTTGTACACGAGTGCCACCGACGCCAATCTTTACCGCCCACTCAGCATTCTCCCAGTAGTCCCAGACCGCCACGTTCATCAG
>JAJFFD010000051.1 GCA_021776805.1 Planctomycetota bacterium | reverse complement strand
GGTGGCACCTCAGGTGCAACCCCGATCGTCGCTGGGCACCTGGGTTTGACCATCGAGATGTTCGCCAAGGGTGGCTTCGGTAACGACCTCAAGGTCCCCGGTGGAGATGTCTTCCAGAACCGCCCGCACGCCATGACTTCGAAGGCGCTGCTGATCAATACAGCCAAACAGTACGCCTTCTCGGGCACGAATGCGGACTTGACACGTGTGCATCAGGGCTGGGGCTTCCCCGACCTCGCGAAGATGTACAGCAAGCGCAACACAATGTTCATCGTCGATGAGGATGACGCGATCGGCCAGGGTGAGGTGGCGAGCTACATTCTGCAGGTGCCTCCTGGGGAATCCGAGCTCAAGATCACCATGATCTACAAGGATCCAGCCGGCAACCCGGCAACTCAGTTGGCTCGGGTGAACAACCTGGACGTGAAGCTGGTTGCCCCTGACACCACGGTCTACTACGGCAACAACGGTTTGGTCGCCAACAACTACACCACCCCCTTCGGTAGTCCCGAGGACCTGGACACGGTTGAGAACATCTTCGTGTTCAACCCCATTCCGGGTAACTGGGTCGTTGAAGTGAGCGGGACGAACTTGAATGTAGATGCGCACTTGGCCACGCCGGAAACCGACGCGACCTTCGCTCTGGTTGCTCAGGGTGCGACTGCACCCAACTGCGAGGGTGTTGTTGGTATCAACGGTAGCGCCTGCCCGGACGTCCTTGGTCTGCCCCTGAAGTTGAGCTGGGAAGGATGCTTCTCCATTGGTGAAACCATCGATGTGGTGATGACCGGTCTGTCCGCGCCTGGGGCGGCTCAGTTCATTGCCCTCGGTAACGACGATCAGAATTGGGCAGGCTTGCCGCTGCCCCTTGATCTGGCGGTGATTGGTTCCCCGGGGTGTTTCATCTTCAACGATCAGGATCGACTCTTTGACGTGAGCGGTAATCTGACCGGTGGATCGATTCAGCTGGACATTCCCTCGGACCAGCCGGATCTAATCGGCTCCACCTTCTTCTGGCAGGGCATGATCATCAACACTGGTTCTGTGCTGCAGATCTTCACCACCAACCAGCTGGAGACGACGATCGGAAACTAGGCAGAATTCTGCCGATCCGCTTCAGAGCGACGCAGCAGGTCAGGCTTGCTGCGTCGCTGCGTGTACCTGCCCAAGACCTGCCTGCCCAAGATCCGAATGAGGTGGGGCTATCGGGTCCCAGGGCCTGGGAAGCACCCATGCCGGCTCCAAGGCCCATCAAGGGCAGGAGTGGCCGAAGTATCCGCCTTGGGTCTGGGACTGGCTGGGACTCGGCATACAATCCTCGCCCGATGTCAGCGCCCGCCAAGTATTTTATGTACAGCTACGGCTGTCAGATGAACAAGCTCGACTCCGAACTGGTGGAGAGCAAGCTCCAGCAGTCAGGCTACCAGCGGGCGGAGCGTGAGGAGGATGCCGGGGTGGTTCTGCTCAATACTTGTTCTGTGCGGCAGCATGCCGAGGATCGGGTATGGAGTCACCTTGGGCGGTTGCGCATTCGCAAGCGTCGGGAGGCTGGTCTGGTGGTGGGCGTAATGGGGTGCATGGCTGAGGAGCATCGCCGCTTCATGCAAGCCAGAATGCCCCACATTGATCTCGTTGTTGGCCCCTCGGCCTTTGGCGACATCGACCTCCAGATCGACAAGGCTCGCATGGTTGCAGCAGAACGTGATAGCAGAGAGGCTGGGGCAGGCTTACTTGCGGTGGGTAGCGGGGTGTCTGGAGACGGGATCTTGCGAGAGGTGCGTACCCGACCACATCGTTCGCAGGCCTTCGTGAGCATCATGCGGGGTTGCAACATGCCTTGCACCTATTGCATCGTTCCAACCACACGCGGCAAGGAGATCAGCCGGCCGGTCGAGGTGATCGCGGAAGAGGTGCAGAGACTGGTTGATGACGGCGTCAGTGAAGTGACGCTCCTTGGGCAGACTGTCAATGCCTATGGCCGGGATCTCGCACCAAAATCGAGTCTCGCTCTGCTCTTGCGGAGCTTGCATGAAATCTCGGGCCTGCGTCGACTCGCGTTTATCACCGCGCATCCGAACTTCCTGAATGCCGACTTGATCGATTGCTTCGCAGAGCTTCCCAAGATCAGTCGCTATCTGCACCTCCCTGCTCAATCCGGTAGCGATCGTATGCTGGCAAACATGCAGCGGGGGTATACCGCCGCCAAGTACATCTCGCGGGTTGAGCAACTTTGGGCCAAGGCGCCGGGTATCGAGATGCATTCCGACTTCATCGTTGGCTTTCCCGGCGAATCCGAGGCTGACTTGCAGGCGACGGTCGATTTGATGCGAACGGTCCGCTTCGCTCAGAGCTATGTGTTCAAGTACTCGCCTCGGCCTGGCACGGTCGCCAATGATCTTGTCGATGATGTTGCCGAAGCGGAGAAAGCGCGGAGGAATCAAATCCTGCTTGCTGTTCAAGATGAACACAGCAGAGAGTTCAACCAGCGGCAGGTGGGGCGCGTTCTCGATGTCTTGGTCGAGGGCCCCAGTAAGGTTGCCGGCCGTCTCAGTGGCCGCTGCCCGAGCCACCGGCTCGTTCACTTCCCAGGTGATCCGCAAGAGCTCTCCGGCAGCTACGTCTCTGTGCGCGTAACCGAGGCCTTGAGCCATTCCCTGCTCGGTGAGTTGGTCGAAGCCGGCGAAAGCAATGGGCGATCAGATGTGAGCGAGGGGGCCGAGGTCCCCGCGTGAACGCTGAGGAACTCATGCGCGAGGCGATCGGTCTTGCGCTGCGTGGACGTGGCCTGGTAGAGCCCAATCCGCGTGTCGGTGCCCTGGCTCTGCAGGGCGGACAGGTTGTCGGGCGTGGATGGCATGCCCGCTACGGCGGCAAGCACGCTGAGGTCGCTGCCATTGAGGATGCGGCGAGCCGCGCTGCAAAGGTCGACTGCGTCGTTGTGACTCTCGAGCCATGTTCCTCAGAATTGGGGACTAATGGGAAGAAGACTCCTCCCTGTACCAAGCGATTGCTTGCGGCTGGCGTTCGCCAGGTAATCTTTGGCGCGGAAGACCCGGATCCCAGGCATGCTGGTCAGGCTAGAAAGGTCTTGGAAGGCGCTGGTCTGGAAGTTCGTGGGGGAGTCCTCGCTGACGATTGCGCTGAGATGAATCAGCCCTTCCGCCGTTGGTTATCTCTCGATAGACCGTGGACCATCGCCAAGTACGCCATGAGTCTCGACGGGAAGACAGCGACCCGGAGTGGCGAGTCACGATGGATATCCGGTGAGGATTCGCGGGCCCGTGGCCATGCCATGCGCGCCAGCGTCGATGGGGTCGTGGTTGGTTTCCGGACAGCAGAGATCGATGATCCTGAGCTCAGTCTTCGCTTGGCTGAGGGAGTCCAACCCCTGCGGATCCTGATCGACCCCCTGCTGGAATTGGAGACTGGGAAGAAGCTGATTGCCCAGGCCGCGGAAATCCCCAGCCTGATTATCCATCGGGATAGTGTTCCGGCGGAGCGCAGCAAGCTGCTCGCCGCCAAGCAGGTTCAGCTCCTCCCGATCGCTGGAATTGGCGATCGGGGCTTGGATCTCCCGGCAGCCTGGCGTGAATTGCGTCGCCGCGGATTGCGCCGAATTATGGTCGAAGGCGGCGGGGGACTCATCGATCAGCTCTGTCGGGCGGATTGCCTGGATCAGCTGCTCGTCTTTATTGCGCCGCGACTTATCGGCTCGAGCCAAGCGCCTTCTCCCATGGCAGGGCTGGGATACGCACAGCTCGAGGGAGCGCCGCGACTCTCTGAAATGCACTGGCAGGAATGTGGGGATGATCTGGCGCTGGGTGCCTTCTTTCTCGACTCGCTCTGAGCAAAAAAATCACCCTGTCCTCGTCATTGCGCCTGCCCGTTCGAAGCTGTGGATAACCTTGAACTGGCCTGCGGTCTGCCGTGCTACTAGCAGCCTCGATGCCTTTCCAGGCTACGTGGAGAAACTGATCGCGCGTTCCGAATTGGCGGTGAGGTGGGAGGCATGTGAATGCTCGCACAGGTACGAGCTTCCACCGGCATGGGCTCTGGCCAGTCGGCATTCTTGCACGTAGTGTTCCCTGCCCAGCCCTCGGCCGAGAGCTTGAACTCATTTAGCCAGGCTGCTCGGGAATCTTCGCAGTCTGCCGCGACAAGGATCGACTATGGCCAAGCCGTACTCCGGACGGGTGCCGTTCTGCGCCGCCCTTTGCCTCACGCACACATTGTTATTCGCTCCGCTGGCCGCCCAGGGGAATCGCGACCCACAGGACTTTCTCCTGGCGATCGGATTGATTCAGCGGGACATGCCCTCTGAGGCAGCCGGTCATCTGCAGAGCTTCCTGCGCGAACACCCCAAGCATCGGCGCTCATCCGAGGCCCACTACCGGTTGGGTAACTGCTTCATCAAGATGGGGCAGCCAGATGATGCGGTTGGAGCATTCAGCAACGCTCTCGAATTTGAGGACCTGAAGTTCAAGGGTGAGTGCCGCTACCGACTCGGAACAACCTTGCAAGAGCTCGGCAAGACTGAGCCTGCTCTGAGCCAGTTTCAGGCCCTGCTTGCAGAGAGCGAGGACGACTTCTACCTCGTGACTGCTTCCCGCTATGGAGCCGGAGAGTGCTTGCGAGACCTTGGGCGGGATGAGGATGCGCTGAAGGCATTCCAAGCAACTGCATCTGGGGCTGGCAAAGACGAGGAATTTGCCTTCTCCGGGCTGTACCAGGCAGGCTTTGTCCAGATGCGTCTGGGGCAGAACGAAGCCGCGGAGAAGACCTTCGGAGAGATCACGGAGCGTTTTTCGAGCCACTCAGCGATCGCGGAGATTCACTTTCTCCAAGGTGAGGCGGCTTTTCGAACTGGCGATGATCCGGCCGCGGCCGAGTCCTGGCAGCGTTGCCTACAGCGGCCCTCGGACTTTGGCGATGATGCCTTGAACGGCCTTGCATGGTGTCAGGTAAGAGCAGGCGAGAAGCAGGAGGGTCTCAACCTCTTCAAGCGTTTGCTCAGCGAGTATCCGGAATCGGAATTAGCGCCGGCGGCGCAGCTCGAGTACGGCCGACTCTTGCACGAGTCTGGCGAACACGCAGCCGCGGCCACTGAGCTCAAGACCCTTCTCGAGCGCTCCGAGCTAGATGCAGGTATTCGCCAGTCGGCGTTGGAGATCAGAGGTCTTGCGCTCTTGGAGACCGGTGCCAGTGAGCAGGCGATGCAGAGTTTCGAATCAGCCTTGGGTGGTACCCTAGCCGAGGCGGACAGTCTGCGTGTGCAGTATCACCTCGGCGACAGCCTCATGGAGCGAGCTGAATTCGAAGCAGCCTTCTCCGCCTACTCCAAAGCCGCCGAGTCCTCAGACTCTGAGCTACGCGGCGATGCCCTCTATGCGCAATCACTCGCCTTGCACAAGCTCGGCAAGTTCAAGGAGTCGCGCGAAATCGCGGCCAAGCTCGTCGACGAAATCCCTGAGCATCGTCTGATCCCGCTCGCCCGCTTTGCCATTGCAGAAAACAGCTTCGCCATGGGGGAGTACGAGGATGCCTCGGGCCGCTACGACGGCCTTGGGAAAGATCACCCCATGATCAAGCAGGCCCAGTTCAAGGGTGCTTGGTCCATCTATCTTGCGGGGAAGCCTGCCGAAGCTGCTCCTCGCTTTGCGGCGGTCTTCGCGGATGACAAGCAAGATGGCGCCATCCGCGAGGAAGCCCTCTCCATGCAGACCCTGACCCTGCTCGAGGCGGGGCAAGAAGACCCGGCACTCGCTGCCGCGGACCTGTACAGCGCTCGCTATGCAGAGGGGCGTTTCCTCGAACGTACTGAGCGAATTGCCGGGCGTGTCCTGAAGTCGAAAGGTGACCTGAAGGGTGCCGCAACAAGACTGGCAAGAGCAGCGGCTTCAGCCGGCGACGGCGGTCAGGCCGCAGAACTTCGCCTCGAAGAGGCCGATGTCCTCTTTCGCCAGGGTAACTATGAAGCTGCGCGCGGCCTGTATTCTCAGCTAGCGGATCGCGGGGATCGCAGCGGCGCCCGCGCCCTGGTTGGATTGGCCTGGTGTGCCTTCGAGCTAGGCGATCCGGATACCTGCCTGCAGAAGGCGCAGTCTGCGCTTTCACACCAAGAGATAGGTGACGAAGCACCGAGCGTCATGGAGTTGACGGTCACGGTTCATCATCAGGCAGAGCGCTGGGATGAGGCTGAGTCCGGTGCCAAGCGCTACCTGGAGGCTTTTCCAGAGCACCCGCGAGTGGCTGAGCTTCGCTATTCCCTCGGGCTTGCCCAAGCACGTGGGGGTGACAATGAGTCGGCACGGGCGACCTTATCGAGCCTTGCCGAGGATGGTGGCTGCGAGCGGCCAGACCGGGTTCAGTACGAACTTGCCTGGGTCTGTCGTCGCGAAGGTGACGAAGAGGCAGCACTGGCTGCATTCGCCAAAGTCGTAGAGATCAGCAAGGACCAGGAGCTCAGCGGCGAGTCCTGTCTACACCTCGGAGAAGCAGCGATTGCCGCCAAGGATCCGGAAGCGGCGCGCTCTCACCTCGAAAAGGTGCAGGGCAGCTATCGTGGCAGAGCCCTCTATCGCATCGGCTTTACCTGGTTGGACGCTGAGCAGCCTGAGAAAGCGGCGCAGTCCTTCGAAGCCATCGTTGCGATGGGTGTCGATGAGGGCTTGTACCTCGAGGCATCTTTCATGGCAGCGGAGAGTCTGATGCAATCCGCGGACTATCCTCGCGCCAAGGAGCACCTCAAGCGCCTTGTCGACGCGGACCCACAGCATGAGCGGGCGCAGCGTGCCAGGCTCTACCTGGGAGAGTGCCAGGTGCGAGGCGATGCGCCGGCGGAAGCGATCGCTCATCTGCGCGACTTCTTGCGCATCGGCAAGAGTGATGCTGAGGATACGTCCCTCAGTCGAGTCGAGCGCGCTCGTGCCCATCTTTGGATCGGCAAGGGTCGGCAGTCACGGGGAGAGCCAGAGCTTGCCGAGAAGGAACTTACTGCAGTCACTGAGCTCTCCGAGGGCGAGATGGCTGCTGAGGCTCAGTTTCGTATCGGTGAGACTCGCGAGGCAAGAGAGGACCTGAATGGTGCCGTTGATGCATACGTGAAGCTCTCCATTCTTTATGCACACGAACCTTGGGTTCCGAATGGGCTATGGCGAGCTGGCCAGTGCTACGAGCGCCTCGAACAAGAGGCCAAGGCGCAGAAGTTCTACAAGGAACTCATCGATCGCTTCCCCGAGTCGGATGCGGGGCAGAAGGCGCGCAACAAGGTCAGAGGAGTCTGACAGCCATGATTCTCACCGCTACCGTCAATTCTATCGCCAGCACTTTGGCCGCCACTCTTCCTCTCCAGAGTCTGAGTGATACGCAGACCTTCGGCGAGTTCATCCTAGCCGGCGGCCCCTGGATGATCCCTATCCTGTTGTGCTCGGTCTTCGTTGTGGCATTTGGGCTCGAGCGGTACTCTTCGCTGACGCGTCGGCGCGTGTGCCCCGCAGTCTCGAGAGAGATCGTCGTCGATATCGAGGACGGCAAGTTCGAAGAAGCCGAGCGTCGCGTCCTCGAACACCAGGCGCCTTCCACCCGAATCCTTGCAGCGGGACTTCGTCGTCGGGGATTCGCCATAAGAGACATCGAGGTGGCCATGGAAGATCAGGCGTTGAAGGAGGTTGAAAAGCTCCGCAAGAACGTTCGCCCTCTGTCGTTGATCGCAGCGATCGCGCCTCTCATGGGTTTGCTCGGAACAGTTTGGGGGATCGCCCAGTCCTTCCGCACCGTTGCTAGCGCCGGCATGGGCAAACCAGAACTGCTGGCCGGTGGTATCGAGCAGGCACTGACGACCACAATCGCAGGCCTGGTTGTTGCGATCCCTGCTTTGGTCATCTGCGCACACTTGCAGGGCAAGGTCAGGCGGCTCATCGCTTATACCGACGAAACCGTGGCGCCAGTCATCGAACATCTGGCCAAGAAGCCCGTGATCAAGGAAAACGATGCGGCTTAATGTCGATGAGACTGTGGATGAGGGTTTCAACCTCACGCCGCTGATCGACGTGGTCTTTCTGCTCCTGGTGTTCTTCCTGGTTGCCACGACTTTCGCTGACGATGAGGTCGAGATGGATCTCGAACTGCCAGAGGCGACCAGCGGTGAGCCTTCCAGCTCGGGCCACATCATTGTCGTGTCCGTAGCCAGAGATGGCAAAATGACCGTCGATGGGCGCCTGGTGACCCTCGATGGTTTGCGCCAAAAGCTGCGCGCCGCTGCCACGAGCAACCGCGAGCAAGAGGTTTTGATCCGAGGGGACACGCGGGTGCAGTTCGGGATGGTGGCCAAGGCTTTTGATGCTTGCCTGGCAGCCGAACTACGGCGGATATCCATTGCCGCACAGCCAGCGGAGACGCAACCGAGGTGAAGCGCGGGGCGCGCAGGCTTCTGGTAGCGGTCTTCTTGACCAGCGCTGTCTTCAGTGCGGCCTGCCTTTTGGTTCTGCGATCCGGGCGACCGCTGTACTACACCGATGGAAGTCAGGGCATCATCGCCAGTGAATTGGTTGATGCCCCGATGCTGGTCTACGACACCCCACAACCAGTCGCGGAGCTACCCGGGCCAATTCAGGGCCGTGTCCAGCGATTGCCGGATGGTCGCGTGCTCTACGCCCGGGTCATATCGGAGGGGCGCAGCGACCTGGTGATCTTCGATCCGGAACGTCCCGAGCTCGAAGCGGTCGCTGCCTCGGTCTTGAATACGAGCGATCATGAACTTTCGCCCGCACTGAGCAGGGATGGGGTGCTTTACTTCGCCTCGAATCGACCTGGCGGACCAGGCGGCTTCGACCTCTACTCGGCCTTGTACATCGAAGGCGGCTTGTTCAGCTTCCCTCGTCTGCTGGCGGCGAACGTCAATACCCCCGCTGACGAGTTCGATCCGGCACCAGCGCCGGATGGCAATACGCTTGTGTTCGCAAGGCGCCATCCCTCGGTAGCCGAGAGGCGAAGCTCGACCCTGCAGATCGCCCAGCTGAACAGCGATCTCTCCGCTGTTCCCCTCTGGGAAGAGAAGACTTCGCGACGCCCGATCCTGCCGCGCATGGATAGAGAGCCTGCCTTTGGCCCGGATGGCGTTTCCCTCTGGTTTGTCCGGGAAATAGGTGGGTCAGAGCCGACTCTCCAGCGCAGTTGGCGTCACGAAGGTGAGTTCGTTCCGCCTGTTGTCTACCCCGAGTTGATGGTTGGAGGCCCATTCCGTAGTCCTCAGCCGAGTGCGGACGGTTTTCAGATCGAACTCCTACGCCAAGGTGAAGCGCCACTGATCTATCGGGCCACGGCCAGAGAGGTCTATCCATGGTGGGCTGGTCAGCACTCCCTCGAGTTCTTCCTGTTTCTCTGCCTGCTGATTTCCCTGCTCCTGTTGATGCTCCTCTTGCTCGGGAGCCGTTGGCATCAGCTGGACTTCATTACATGGTGCATCATCCTTTCGCTTCTCCTGCATCTGCTGATTTGGATGCTGCTTTCCAGCGTTGAAATCATCGAGAGTTGGTCGCCGACTCCCGCGGCCGAAGATCGTCTCTCCGTCCGCTTGATCTCCATGGATCAAGGTAGCCAGAGCGGAGGTGATCAAACAGAACAGCAGATGGACCGGCTCTCGGAGCACCTGGTCATGGCCGAGCGCCAGGACAGGATTGAAAGCCAGTCTCCCACGACTGCGATGATGCAGGACAGTAGCCAGCGCGAAACACCCGCGGGAGAACGGGGTGAGGCTGCGCTACAAAGCCCGAGTTTCATCGTCGAACAGGTCGTTGCTGATCCCACCGAGCAGTTTGCCCCAATGGCGGGCAGCGAGAGCCTGCAGCAGGTGAATGTCGAGGTCTCTGCGGTGCAGCCCGCAGCAAGTTCTGCGGAGGGCGTTAGAACCCTCAGTCCTTCCGAGGTCATCGAAGTCAGCCTGCCTGCGGCTGCCAGTCTCCCGAGCCTCGCACGGGCCGAGAGTTCGAGTCCCAGAGCAATCCGAAAGAACCCAGAGATTGAGCTGCGGCAAGGGCAGCAGGCATTGCAGAGTCTTGCGGATGCTCCGAGTACGAGCGATACGCAACCGTCGAAGAGTCTGGAAACCCTGCAGGCTACAGATGCCCGTGCGGTTGCTCCACGGGCGGCGACAGCCCGGCCGGTGGTTCCCAGTTCCGATCCGATGCAGGCTCGTGATCGGGCGGCGGAGAACCCCAGCACTTTGGCGACGCCAGCAAGCACCCTGGTAGCTGCAGTGCGTCAGGCTCCGAGTGGTGCGCGCGCTGTCCGGGTTTCGCCGAGGCCACAGCAGCTGCGCGCCAATCTCGATCAATCGATCGACCTGCCGGTCACTCAGCAGCCCGCTGAAGCGGTCGAGGAGGCCAAGCTGCCTAGCCTGCGATCTTCGACCGCATTGCGTGCCTTGGACCCTGGGCGGGCCACAAGTCTCGGTCCGCGTCCCTTGGCAGCCGAGCGGACGAACAACCTGCCCTCTGCCCAGATTGCGGCGGCAGCATCCAGCATGGCTCAGGCCTCGCGTCGCAGCATCTCCAGTCAGCGTCGACAGAGAGTGCTTGGACCTGTCTCGCGGCCACAAGACCTGGACCTGCGAGATCAGCCAGCGGCGAGCACAAACGACCCTCAGGTGGCGGAAAGTTCGGCGGCAGGAACGAGCATGGTCAAACCTAGCCTGCAGGCGCTCACCGCCAAGGCGGTGGAGTTGTCCGCAGCGCGACCACCACTTCGTGGTCAACTTCGCGCTGATCCTGCGAGTATCGAGAAGCCAGCAGCGACCCAGCTACCGAGCATGAACCGGCGGACTGCGTCGACACCAGGGCGCAGCGAGATGCGCCTGGAGCGATCACGTTCTCGGCCGGCAGCACCGAGCATCGCGGATCGAATCGAGCTGGGCTCTACGGAGCCGGAGAAGCCTGCCCAATCACAATTGGAGCCCCTGGCGGCAAGCTCAGCACTTGCTCCTTTGAATATGCGTGGGCCCACTCCCAGCGACTTGCCCAGGATTGAGCGCGGTGGCGCGCAGGACGATGGCAGGGATCTGGTCAGCAGCGGTCTTCGCCTCCCAGGTTCCTTCCTGACCATGGCGCCGAAGCGTGAAGGCCGCGTGCTGGCAAGCAGCAGCCCTGAGCGGACCGAGAGCCTGTACAGTAATCGCTTCGGGCCGAAGAAGGCGGAGGCCTTGGCCCGCTTCGGCGGCACAGAAGAGACGGAGCGAGCGGTGGCTTCCGGTTTGCGCTACCTGGCCGAGATCCAATCCGACTCTGGCTACTGGGGATCACGGCGCCGGGATCATGAGAAGTATGGCGAGGTTTATGTAGGCAAGACCGCGCTCTGCATGCTCGCCTTCCTCGGTGCCGGTCACACGCATCAGTCCAAGACTGAGCATTCCGACGTTGTCTCGGCGGCGATTGAGTTCCTGCTCGCCCAGCAGGATGAGGAAACCCAGCACTTCGGACGAAAGACTTCGTCCTATAGCCATGGCATCAGTACCTATGCCCTGGCCGAATGCTATGCGATCACGGGTGACCCACTTCTCCGTCAACCTCTCGAAGGGGCCGTGCGAAGGATTCTCGATCAGCAGAGCAACAGCTCAGATACGCGGAATCGCGGCGGCTGGGGATACTTCTCCGCTACTCTGAGCCCGGAAGACCCCTTCACCAGAACCTCGGTCTCGGCCTGGATGATCATGGCCCTGAAGTCGGCGGAGCTCTCCGGGATCGTGTTCCCAGATGACAGCAAGCGAGCAGCGAAGTCATTCCTCTGGCGGATGTTCGATCGCGATCGCAATTACTTCCTCTACTCCAAGGACCCCTCACGCCTGCGATCAGCATGGCGGACTCTGCCCGCCTCAACCCCGGCCGGAGTCTTCGGTCTGCAGTTGCTAGGTGAGAAGTCCAGCGATGAGCGACTCACGGCCGCTCTGCAGTTCACTACCGAGAAGGCTCCTGCCAGCTATCGCCGGGGTAGCGACGATGACTTCGTGCTGCGTGCCACAGGTAACGTCTACTTCTGGTATTACGGTAGCCTGGCTACTTTCATGGCCGGTGGAGATGCCTGGGACAGGTGGAATGAGCGGCTGAGCACTGTGCTGCCAAAAGCACAGAATCTCGATGGGTCTTTCTCTGCCGTGGGTGCCTATGCGCGCTATGCCGGCGATACGAGGCAGGACCGCAGCTACACTACAGCGATGGTCGTTCTCAGCTTGGAAGTCTACTATCGCTACTTCACGCCTCTGCTAGAAGGCCGGTAGTCGCTAGGCTAGGGCCATGCGAAGACTCTTCCTTGGCCTCGCGTCCGCCCTCCTCATCCTGGGGCAGCCGTTGCTGTGTGCCCAAGAGAGCCCACCCGATCCCGATCGCAAGCCCCAGGAGAATCATTTGAATCGTCTCGCCAAGGAGACTTCCCCGTATCTGCTTCAGCATCAGCATAATCCAGTGGATTGGTATCCCTGGGGAAAGGAGGCCCTGGAGCGGGCAAAGAAGGAAGACAAGGTCATCTTCCTGTCCATCGGCTATTCGGCATGTCACTGGTGCCACGTGATGGAGCGGGAGAGTTTCGAGAATCCGAAGATCGCGGCCTTGATGAATGAACACTTCGTTTGCATCAAGGTGGATCGAGAGGAGCGGCCGGACATCGACGAGATCTACATGGCTGCGGTACAGGCCATGACGGGGCAGGGTGGCTGGCCCATGTCGGTCTGGATGACCCCGGAGTTGCAGCCCTTCTTTGCAGGCACCTACTATCCCCCCGAAGACAAGATGGGCATGCCGGGCTTTCCCAAGGTCATGGAGCATGTCAGTGGCCTCTGGCGTGATCGGCGAGATGAAGTCCGTAGCCGGTCCAAGGAGGTGGCCGATTACCTGCGCAAGACTCTCGCGGCGGAGGCTGCCGCGGGGGAACCGAGTCTTGCTTCGCAAGAGACCTTTGTTAAACAGAGCCTCGGCCGCTTCGACGAAGAGTTTGGTGGCTTCGGCAACGCGCCGGCATTCGCGCCCAAGTTTCCCCATGCCAGCGAATTGAGCATGCTCCTACGCTACGCGGCGCGAGCTGGTGACAAGCAGAGCCTGGCAGCAGCCGAGCGCAGTCTCGAGCGCATGGCTGCCGGTGGAATCTACGATCAAATAGCTGGAGGCTTTCATCGCTACAGCACGGATCGAGAATGGTTGGCTCCACATTTCGAGAAGATGCTGTACGACAACAGTCTTCTCGCGCAAACCTATGCCGAAGCCCATGTGCTAACGGGCAAGCCTCTCTACGCCCGGATTCTCCGCGAAACTCTCGACTACATGTTGCGCGAGATGAGGAACCCAGAGGGGGGCTTCTACTCGACGCAGGATGCCGACAGTGAAGGTGTCGAAGGAAAGTTCTTTGTTTGGACTGAAGAGGAGATTCGCGAGATTCTCGGTGAGGATGCGAAGCTCTTTGCAGCCGCCTACGACGTGAGCGCAGGTGGCAACTGGGAAGGACACAACATTCTGCGTCGTGTGCGCTCGGATGAGCAGCTCGCTCCAGAATTCGATCTCGAAGTCGCTGCGATAGGCGAGCGTTTGCAAGACGCTTGCGCTCGGGTCCTGGCGGTCCGTCTGCAGAGGATCGCGCCGGGAACCGATGACAAGGTGCTCACCGCCTGGAACGGAATGGCGATAGCCGCCTGTGCGAAGGGCTATCAAGTGCTCGGGGACGAGCGATATCTGGATGCTGGTAGAGCTGCGGCCGAGTTCCTCTTTCGCGAGCTCTGGTCAGATGGACACCTCTTGCGCACCTGGCGGGAAGGGACAGCACACCTCAACGCCTATTTGGAAGACTATGCCTTCCTTGCCGATGCCCTGATCAGTCTCTTTGAATGCGACTTTGATCCAGCATGGATCGAGAAGGCCAACTTGCTCCTGGCAGTCATGGAGTCCGAATTCCGGGACGACTCGGATGGGAGTTTCTTTTTCACCGGCGACAAGCATGAGGCGCTCATCGCGCGCAGCAAGTCTGTCTCCGAGTCCTCCATTCCATCAGGAGTGGCCATGGCGACCATCGCCTTTCTCCGTGCGGGCCTAATCACTGGTGACGAGCGGGTCTTCGAGATCGGCTACGAATGCCTGCGCGCCAACGCGCAGTTTCTCGAGAGCTACCCCATCGCGAGCCCAGGTCTGGTTTTGGCTGCTGACTTCGCCTTGGCGGATCCCCGCGAGTTGGTTATCGCTGGTGATCCCGGAGATCCGTCCGTGCTGGCATTCCTCGAATCGGCCCGCAAACAGTTTCCCTATCGTCACGTGGTCACGCTTGTGCATCCTGGCAACAGAGATGCTCTCGCCAAGACAGTGAAAATTCTCGGGGGTAAGGAGCCGATCGACGGCAAGCCCGCTGCCTATCTTTGCCGACGGGGAGTCTGCGATACCCCGGTGACAGATCCTGCACAGCTCCAATGGCGCTGATCCTGCAGTGGTCCTAGACCTTGCATTGGTACGAATCAGAACCGAATCACGATGATCAATTCCCTCAAGACCCTCGAACTGTTCGCCGGATTGGCACTGCTTGCACCCTGCCTCGCACAGAGCCCAGAGACTGACCGGCTCTTCGACCCCATCGAGGTCTTCCAATTGGAGAATGCCTCTGATCCGCAGATTTCTCCTGACGGCACGAAGATCGTCTATGTCAGAAACCGCTTCGACATCATGAAGGATCGTCGGCGCACAAACCTATGGATCGTAAATTCTGACGGCAGCGATCACCGGCCTCTGACAAGCGGCAATCGCAATGATACGCAGCCACGGTGGTCGCCGGATGGCAAGCGCTTGCTCTATGCATCCTCAGCCGAAGGCTCTGTGCAACTCTACTTGCGATGGATGGACAGTGGACAGGTTGCCAAACTCACAGATCTGACTCGGTCCCCAGCCTCCATGAGCTGGGCACCGGACGGCAAATGGATCGCCTTCTCCATGCTGGTGCCAGAGACGCGAAAGACCTACGCAGCCATGCCGAAGAAGCCCAGTGGGGCGGACTGGGCCAAGCCTGCTATCGTCATCGACAGCCTGCAGTACCGTGCAGATGGAGCTGGCTACCTGGAGAGCGGCTATCACCATCTCTTTCTCTTGACTGCCGAAGGCGGTAGCCCTCGTCAGCTGACGAAGGGCAATTACGAGCACCAGGGGGCGATCGCCTGGATGCCCGATGGAGAGTCTCTCGTCTTTGCGGCGAATCGCCGACCGGGATGGGAGTACGAGGGCCGCAATACGGAGATCCATCGCATCTCGCTGGAGGATGGTTCGCTTGTGACCCTGACGGATCGGAAGGGTCCTGATAGCAGCCCCATCATCTCCCCGGATGGCACCAAGGTCGCCTACCTGGGCTTTGACGATCGACTCCAGGGCTACCAGATCACCGATCTCTATGTCATGGGTGCGGATGGGCAGGGCGCGCGCTGTCTCTCCCGCGAATTCGATCGTGATGTGGAGAGTCCCGTCTGGGCGAGCGATGGTTCCTCCATTTACTTTCAGTATGACGATCAGGGTCATAGCAAGGTGGCGCGCATGTCCCTCGATGGGACCGTGACGGATCTGGTCACTGAGGTGGGTGGAACATCCCTTGGCAGGCCCTATTCCGGTGGTTCATTCTCCGTCTCTGGCAACGGCATGATCGCCTACACGCTGGCGAGTGCCGATCGGCCTGCTGACTTGGCAGTGGCCCATGATTCCGCGGGTGAGGAGATCCAGTCGAGGCGACTCACCTCTCTGAATGAGGACCTGTTTGGGCACAAAGAGCTCGGAGCGGTCGAAGAGTTTTGGTGTGAATCCTCCTTCGACCAGAGGCCCATACAGGGTTGGATCGTGAAACCTCCCGGCTTCGATCCTGAAGAGAGCTATCCGATGATCCTGGAGATCCACGGCGGGCCCTTTGCCAACTATGGCTACCGTTTCTCTGCTGAGGCTCAGCTCTATGCGGCTGCGGGCTACGTCGTTCTCTATACGAACCCTCGTGGCAGCACCAGCTACGGTGAAGAGTTCGGGAATCTGATCCACCACAACTACCCTAGTGAAGACTACGACGACCTGATGTCCTGCGTCGATGCAGTCATCGAGCGTGGATATGTCGAGCGCGCGGAGCTGTACGTGACTGGCGGCAGTGGTGGGGGTGTCTTGAGCAGCTGGATCATCGGCAAGACCGATCGCTTTAGGGCGGCTGTCGTCGCCAAGCCAGTGATCAACTGGTATAGCTTTGTGCTAACTGCCGATTCGACGCCATTCTTCTACAAGTACTGGTTCCCTGGCTTTCCCTGGGATCACCAGGATCACTACATGAAGAGGTCGCCCCTCTCGCTGGTCGGCAACGTCAAGACGCCGACGATGCTGCTGACCGGGGAGGCTGACTACCGGACACCGATTTCAGAATCGGAGCAGTACTATGCAGCTCTGAAGCTGCTCAAGGTCGAGGCTGCGCTAGTCAGGATCCCTGGTGCTTCGCATGGGATCACAGCACGACCAAGCAACCTGATCGCCAAGGTGGCGCATATCCTCAAGTGGTTTGAGGATCATTCCGGCAAGAACTGAGAATGAGACTAAGCGCGCTTGCCGCTGGCCTTGTGGCTTTCGAATTGCACGACGTAGGCCATAGGGCCGGGACCCTGCCGCCAGAGGACGATAGCTACCGCCAGTAGGGCAATGGCGTACTCGAAGCCCTTCGGGTTGAAGTAGCTCCCGCCACTGACGAACCAAATGCTCCCTAGAAGGTAGACCACGATGAATCCGCAGGCGATCTTGTGGAAGCAACCGAGAAGGAGCGTTACTCCGCTAAGAACCAGACCCCCTGAAAGCAGGTAGGCGGTAAAGCTCGGAGCGGCTATGCCGAGCGCAGCGAGCTCTTGGGAGAATCCGCGAATGGTCATGTGACCAAATACTCCAAACTTGTAGAGACCATGCATGAGGCAGAACATGGCCAGTACCGCTCGGCATCCGAGTATCCCCAGACCCGGCTTCTGTTCGCTCATACCTGCACCTTCGATCGGTCTTGTGCATGCTCCAGGTACGGTCGATAGTGATCGACGAAACGCTGCACAGTGTCTACCGTTCCGGTGTCGGGGACTGTGCCCTGCGGAGCATCTCTTTGTGCCATGAGAAGCTGGCGAAGAGAGTCGAAGGCTGGCGTGGCCAGGAGGAAGGCCGGAAAGTGATGGTCAGGAGCAGGCGGTTCGACCAATTCTCGCAGCATCGGCAGCCACTCTTCCTGGGCCGAAGAGAGGTCGCTTGCCAGCCTCAAACGGTCATCCAAGTCGAGGCTCCAGGGGTCCTCACCAGCTCTCCGCAACAGTTCATCCATGTTCCCATTCCTTCCAGTGGAGCCCCAGTCTTGTCAGGATCTCACTGGACTGTTGCTGATCGGACGTTGGCAGGGGAATCTTGAGAGGAAGTGTCCGATTTCGCCCCATTCGCTGCCCGTGATCTCGAGCAGGTTGATCTGCCTGAGGCCCGCAGACTTGCAGAATCTGCAGGTGTTCATGGGGTCTACGTCAGGAACAGTTTGGATGCACCGGGTCAGGACGCCTTCATGGCCGCCTATGGTCAAGATGCCATCCTGGGCTTGATCTACTTCGGGCACCGCGGGAATCTCATCGTCGTTGGCTGTGAGCAGGTCAACCCCAGCTTGCTATCCAGGGCGATCAACCAAAGCCACAACGTATGGCGGATTGCCATGGGGCCCAATGCTGTGGTCGCTGGCTTGGCTGCTATGGAGTCCAAGCCTGCTCTGGTCGATCGCGAGCAGATGTACTACCTTATGCGACCTGGCGATCCAGCAGGAGAATGTCTGCATCCGGGAGTGCGGCTCGCTGAGAAGAAGGATCTCCGCAAGCTCTTCGATGCGGCCCTGGATCTGAACTCCTCGGATCTGAACGTTGCAGATTGGCGGGTCAACAAGTCTTGGTTGCGCGAGAGCATCAAGCGCAGGATTCGTGCGGGCAAGACCATGGTGATCGGTTGTCCGGGCGAAGTAGAATGCAAGGTGGATGTGGGTAGCGTGGGGCAGGCTGGAGTCATGCTGGAAGGTGTCTACACCAAGCCTCAAGCCCGTGGCCGCGGATTGGCGGCTTCACTGGTTGCCACGGTTTCCGCTGACATGCTCGTTGATCATGCCCTCGTCGCCCTGCACGTGGACAGCGACAACTTGCCGGCTCGCAAGGCTTACGAATCCGCTGGCATGAGGGTCGCGGGCAGCTGCAGGCTCTTTCTCAGGGATTGATCGAGAGGAAGGCCAAGGCTCTGGCAGGGCTGAGGAGGGGGTGATTCAGAGGTCGGCGCAAATCGATCACCATGAGGCGCTGTCCCAGATTGCTGCGCAGTCGTTTGGCATCGTCAGCGCGGCCCATCGCGTCAAAGCTCCGCGCCAGGGAAGCCTGGGTCAGGGCGCTGTCGGTGATGCGGATCGCGGTGGCAAGATCCGTGGCCTCTTCTACCAGTTCGCCCTGGCGCCTATGAAGCGCTGCCTTGAGGAGGGTGCTCCAGACGAATCGTTCATCTCCCTCCAAGGTACTGATGGCATTGGCTGGGAGCTCGCCGGTCTCTTGGATCGACACCAGAGCTGATAGATAGGCTTGTGCCTGTCGAAAGGAGGGTGCATGGACGCGCACGTCATCCATGGCCTGCAGGCTGATGGCAAGTTCTTCGTACTGGCCGAGGTGAGCCAGGACTTCGCCAGATTCGGCAAAGTCCAGGGCCAGGGACTGCAAGATAGAAGGCCTCTGACGCAGCCAGTCCATGTCCGTGAGCAAGTGCTCCGCGGCGGCTTCGCCTTTGCCCATGAGAATCGCATGAGCTGCCTGCATGCGCATGATCTCATGGGGTCGCCGGTCGTCGACGCCCCGCCGCTTGCGTGCCAGTCTGATGAGATACTTCTCGAGTTCTTTCTGATGACCAGCGTGATAGAGGGCGAGGCACTTGGGCAGAACGACATTCTCGATTGGCAGCTTGCGTTCGGCACCCTCGATGGTCTGCAAAGCCGCCTCGGGCTCGTCGATGGCGAGTTGAGCGAAGCTGAGGTGGTAGGCGACCAGTGGAACACCTGGCCAGCGCTCATGCACCCGCACGAGGAGTGGTTCTGATTCCTTGAACCTGCCTAGATAGTTCAGGGCCAGGGCCTGCGAATACAATCCATGCGGATCATATGGGCGTTCGCGCAGGGAGGCCTCACCCAGTTGTAGCAGGGCTTCGTCATTGGCGACGGCGCGTCGGGGGTCACTGCTGACTTCGCCCAGCAAAACCAGGCGAGCCAGGCGGTGTTGTGTGGTCGCGGACATCCGCTGCGACATGTGCTCGAGGGCAGCACGGGCCGTCGCGACCGCATCCTCGGCTCTTCCCGCCCGCAGTTGAGCGGTGCCCAAGCCCAGTATGGTCACTGTGCTTCCTGAGTCCTTGCTGCGCGCTCTCTGGAAGGACTCGACTGCGGCCAGGACATTGCCGCGGTCGAGGGCTACCAGGCCCGCTTCCGTTTGCTCGATGCAGCTTGGATCAGAGCTGTAGATACGCGCGCAGTCCTCGATCGGGTTGTCGAGCCCGGAGCCCAAGGCCTGCAGGATTCCCAGGCACAGTTCGTCGATGCCGGCATTGAACTGGCGGTCGCTGTAGCCTGTGGAGGTTAATGGCAGGGGTGCGGTGCCCGCCCTCCGCAGGCTGGCTGTGAGAACCTTTGCCTGGGGGTCGATGGCGATGCTCAACTGCAGATCGCTGTCGCGTTTTTCGACACCGGCGGCGATGTCGTAGCGGAGATCCTGCCGCAGAGTCTCACGCAGCAGGCCATCGATCTGTGCAAGGCGCGCGGGGCCCTCGCGAACCGATTCTGCGCCGAGGAGCTCGATGACCGTGCCCGGCGGGAAGGTCTGCTTGGTCTCGCTCACTCGCCTCGGCAGGGCCCTGGTAGCTTCGCCTGGCGGTGCCGTGTCGGTAGCGGTGCATGCACCGGTGAAACCCAAGAAGAGGAGGTGGAGGCCGCGCATGGCCCTAGCATCCAGGATCAGGGCCGAGAGAGGAAGACCGGGTTTCAGGCCCAGGGCTCCTGAGGTCGATGACAAGGGTGAATCATGCTAGCTATCGCACTCAGCGCCCTGGTCCTGGTTTCGCCGCAAACCCAGAGTAAACCCAGCAAGGGGAGCTCTGATCCCAAACCCAGGGTAATCGGGGTCACCGACCTTGGTTGGCCAATCTTCGAGGACGAAAAGAACCCCAAGAAGGCCAAGAATCTGGGCAGATCGGACTTCGAAACCAGTCCGCGAGCTCTATCTGAGGGAGCTGGCGCTGAGCTCCAAGCGAAGACCGAGGAACAAGCGGAAGGGGCCCTCGAGTTGGGGGACCCAATGCGATTGGATTCGCCACTGCGGGAAGTGTTCTCCCGGCTCGGCTACCCATCGGATATGCGTGAGCTTCGCGGTGTGCGCGCATCCTGCAGATTCAGTCTCCGCGGGGAGAGCGGCGCCGAAGTCGGTCGCCGTGAGTGGGAACACTTGGCAGATCTAGAGTTCCCCGAGCGCGACGTGCTCCGTATGTTTGCGGAGAAGAAGACTTACGGGCGAGATGGAGCGGCGGTCTTTGCATCCTTGGAGAGAGTGCCCATGTCCTCGTACAAGGAGGAGGCGGAGGATGAGCTGCGGATTCTCGGGCTCCTGCTGCGCTTTCCATGGTGTTTTGCAGACGCCGAGCGCTTTGTCGTGGAAGAAAAGCAAAGCCTGACCATTGCGGGCAGTCCCATGGTTCGCATTCCGATCCGGGCCCGGCGCTCAGTGGATGAAGGAGCCCTCAACGTGCCCGTAGATCGATTTGAGATCCTCTGCGCGGAAGACTCCATGGAGCCCAAGGAATTGCATTACACCCTGGCCGCCTCCGGGCGACCAAGGCGGGTTCGACTTGGCGGGTATCAGCGAATCGGCGGCCTACGGCTCCCGCTTCGCCGTGAGTTTCTGAATGCCGCCGGTAGTCCGAGCCTGATTCTGGAAGTTCTGAAGCTCGACTCAGGTCTCGACCTCTCCGCTGCGGATTTTCGCCCTGTTCATTGAGCTTCCGAGCCTTGCACCATTTCCGCCATGCCATAGGACTTAGAGGGACGAGGTCAAGACTGCCCCCTGCAGTGAGCCGATACACCATGTTGGTCGTCAGACGATGACCACGACAATTTGTGCGCCGCCTGTGTTTCCTGGGGGGGAAGCCAGCGGTGTGTGAGGGTTGTGCGGGATCAGGAACCTTCGCACGCTCCGGCTGGGGGATGGGGATCCCCTTTCGGAGTGCTAATCGTCGCCCGATCAGGCTTTGGGAAGGCCTGGGCGACTGGGCTCCCGCGGTGCCTCGCGCCACCGCGGGAACGCCTTTTTAATGGGCAGTCATCCCGATGAAGATCCTTGGCACACTAGGCGATTGCATTCCTCGGCCTTCTTGGCGAGCATGCATGCACTGATTCTCCATGCATCGCGCTCTACTCCTTTCCCTTTTCTTCCTCGGCGCGTGCGCATTCGGGTCGGGTCTGAGAGTTCCCAATCACCTCGATGGCGTTCCATGGCCACGGGATGAAGTTGGCCGTGCCGTAGTCGCTGCCCGGAATCAGTTCGATATTGGTCGAGAGAACGCGGCTCTCTCTGAAGTTACGCGCCTCCTCAGCGACCATCCTTTGCACGTCGACGCGCATCGTCTTCGGCAGGATATTCTGCGCAATCGTGGTCGAATGGGATTGCTGCGGGCAGAGGCCGAGAACCGACTGGCGGCCTGGTCCGATTCTGCGGAGGCCCATTACTTGCTCGGTCGTATCTTGCCGCCTGGTCCTGGACAGGCGCGCCGCTTCTTGCAGGTCATCGACCGCAAGCCAGATTCCTTTTGGGGTTGGTTGGGTGTGGCCTTTAGTCAACGCTGGCGCGACCCTCGCGAAGCAGTAGCGACCTATCACTCCCTCTACCAGGCCAGCGACGGGCATCCGCTGATCGCTGTCGCCTACGCTGCGACTCTCCGCGAACTGCGTCTCTATGAGCAGGCTTTGGAGATCTACGAGAAGCTCAAAGAGGTAGCTGGCTACGCGGCGCGGGCCGAATTGGGCAAAGCCGAGACTCTCCTGGCAATGGATCGCGAGGACGAGTCCTGGTTGGCAACGGTCGCAGCGCTCAGAGACCGGCCCTTCGATCCTGGAGTGCAGCGCCTGCTCGGTTTGCGTTTGAGTCGTGGTCTCAGCTCTGCGCAGATGAACCAGGTCATCGATGTCATCTGGGAGAAGCCGGAACGCCTCCGTCTCATGGTGAGCTCTGGGGGTGCCCGCATCCTCGCTGGGATCCTGGAGAACAGTGGCCGACTGCATGCCTCCCTGGCAGCGCTGGCCAAGGATGGGGTCCCGCCGGCGGAAGCGACCATGCGCCGCCGCTGGCGGAGGATGCTGCTCGCTGCAGGTGACCTGCAGGGATTCCTCGCGGATCTGCGTGACTCAGTACCGAAATTCCTCATCGATGACGAGCGCAACCAGCTACGAGGAGTCTGGGTGCGACTCCTGGATACCCGCTGGAATGTGGTCGCGGATGCCGAGGACTTGCAGGCCTATCTTGGGCTCTGCGAGTCACTCCTGGCCGTTGGCATGCACTACGAGGCAGACATGGTGGCGAGTATGGGGATGACTCGCTGTGCAGGTGATCTTCAGTCCTTGATCGAGCTGCAAGATAACCTCCGTCGCGAACTCGCATTTGAGGGTGCGGTCCGTCGCCTGATCTATCGCGGCTATGTCGCCAGCAACAGTCCCTCCTTGGAGCTGATCTTTGAGGAGATCCGCCGCCTGTCTCTGGAGATTCTCGGGCGCGACGTCGTCGGGGAGCCGGAGATCTTTCAGGTGCCATTCGTGGGGAGGATGGTCAATCCATTCTCCGCCGGGCTCGGCGCGCACTTCGCTGCGCAAAACAAACATCTTGTGCTCGGTCAGAGGCAGAGCGGGCCCATCGAAGGTCTCTTGTTGACCAGGATCAGCCTGCGAAACCTGGCCCCGGGAGAGATGCTGCCACTCTCATCGCCATGCATCGAGGTTGTGGGTGATAACCGTGAGATCCAGGTGCGCAACGGCATCCTCGGCGGAGACTTGGCGGGCATCGCGCTTCTGAATCACTACGTCATCGACTTCGACTCGGTAAGAGATTGGGCCGCTGGTTTGATTGAACAGCGTCGCGTCGCCGCCGCGGATGGCAATCCCATTCTCACGGACCCGCTGCCGAAGGATTGCGATGACCTGGATCCAGTGGATGTCCATTGGCGACTCCCGCTGCTCTCGACAGTGCCAGACGAGGAACTGCTGGCAGCTGTTTTCGAGATGATTTGCTGGCATGAGCGTGCCCATCTAGTCGACTCCTTCCACTACCTGCCACCAGCTTCGAATCTCCTGCGCGTTGTTGGCCTCATGTTCACGCACGGCTTCGACCCGGTGTCCATAGAAGCTGAGATGGAGGCTCGTGCGGAAGCGGCGGCCTTGGCCTACAGCCCATACACCCGGCTTGTGCTGGCCCACATCGCGAGCTTTCTGGAGAACGGTGAGATTTCCACCCACGGCATTGGCTTCAGCCGCCTCGCCAGGCAAATCAATGAAGTCCTTGCAGCCGGTCCAGAGTCGCAGCATGCGAAGGCAAGCCGCTGGCACAGGGTGGACCCGGAACGTATGCGGAGTATTGCCAGGGGCCTCTTGCGGTCATTCTGGTAGCTTTCTGCTGCCCATATGGGGAGGGATCGCATGTATACTGTGGGGTGCTGTGGGCGGGAATGCGGCTCCTGCAGCAGATTTGATCAAGTCGCTGAAAAGCTGAGAGGAATCCTGTGATGACAACTCTGATGCCAAGTCGAATTCTCCAAGCCAGCTCGAAGGTGGTTCTTTGTGGACTGCTCTTTGCCATGGGTGTGGCAGCGCAAGCTGATGAGGCCGGTGCCAAGAAGAAGCCCGATCCAGAGGTGGCCGCGCAGCTCAAGATGTTCAAGAGCGCGTTATCCGAGAAGGACTTCACCGGCGATGAGCGGGCGATTGAGATCATCGATCGCCTCCTGCCTGCTGCCGCCGAGATGCATCCCAAGGACCGCCAAAACTTCATCAAGACTCTGCACACCGTCTTCCGGGGACGGAAGAGAGATCCTGGGGAGCCGGCGCTGTACAAGGCTACAGTTGTGGCTCTTGGCTCCCTGGGCCCCGAATCCGGAAGGACCCTGAAGAACATCTACGAGAAAGCTCCCTTCGGCACCAAGCCTCGTGACTGGGTCACCATGCGCGAACTGGTTCTCGAGAATCTCGGCAAGGCCAGTGATGAGAAGCAGGCCAAGTTCTTGCTGGACGAGGCAACCCGTGGCCACGAGGATCGGATCAAGGCGGCTGCTGGCAAGGCTCTCGGCAATTACGAGGAGTCTGACTTCGCCTTTCGCCGGGACCTGGTGAAGAAGCTGCTGGTGGACTATGGGCGGATCGAAGGCGACACCAAGTCGAACCAACTAGAAGACCCTAATGTGATCACTCGCAAGCGCACCCTGGCCGCGATTTCTGATCCTTGGAATGAAGCCTTGGCTCGCTTGACCGGTCAACGCTTTCGCACCGCCGAGGAATGGACCCACTGGTTCAACAAGAACAAGACCGACAAAGAGAGCTGGAGCAAGGGAGCTTAGGGGATCGAGCCCGTCCTAGCCGGAGCTCGTCATGAAGCGAATCAGCCCGGAAGAAACGATCCGCGTCAGCGTCTGAGCGTCCCCCTGTGCGTTTTATCCCAGCCATCCTCGCGCTCCTGGCGACCATTGCCGCCCTCTTCTTGCTGAGCGAGAAGCGGCGACTCGAATCCGAATCGCAGCGCTTGCAGGTCGAGGGCGAGTTTCTGCGCGGGGAGCTCGGCGAAGCCCGGCAGCGTGAGGCGCAGCTGACCAAGGAGCTGGCTCGAGCTACGGTCGACTTGTCAGCTGCCATGAAACGCGAGGAGGTCGTGACTGACACCCTGGCTACGCAGGTCGATGAGCTCAGCTCGAAGCGGGAGAATCTCCGGCGCGAACGCCTGGCCGGAGTGGAAGTCATGCCTGCGGGCCTCAGGCAGGCCCTTTCGGACCTCAATGACTGCCTGCGCGTGGATGGCTATGCAGAATTCAGATTCCACCGCGCGACGATGATCAGGGATGCGGAGCTGCAGGGGGCAGAGTTCATTGAGCATCATCGCGGGAGCTTGAAGTCTGTCTCCTATGTTGCGGGCAAGTTGCGCTTCGAGCTGAACCGAGAAACTGGCAGTCTTAGCATGACACTCCAGGAAGGGTCGATGACTTCGGAACTGGGGGTTGTGGACTTCCCCGAGGATGGCTTTCCCATTGTTCTAAACGAAGTGGACGGACCCATGTGGGAGAGTCGCCTCGCCTACCTGGTCAACGCCGTTGGTGAGTATCCTGAAGAAGTCGTTGCCGCGTCCAAGCCCGGTCTTGATCCGGTTACCAAGAGCGTCTGGCTCGAGCGAGTGGAGCTGCTACTCGCCAGCGCGAATACAGACTTACGATTTCGCCTGCAGGAATTTCATGACCTTCGTGAGGGGCGCTTCGTCGATGCACTGCTTCTCGCCTATGAAGACGGTCGTAGACTCGCTATGAGTGCTGAGGCCAAATCTTTGCAAGTCCTGGTGGATCGTGAGGCCGGCTCGGTTTCGTTGCTTCTGCGTGGAGGTGTGCTGCGCAAGGTGGGTGGAGAGAGTCGCATCTCTACATCCGGATACCGGATTCTTCTGCCGGATGTTAGTGTCGAAGAATGCCTGGACCTGATGCTCGGGATGGTGGGGGAGGGATGAGTTCGCAAGCTTCGCCTTTCGAGGACTTTGCCGGGAAATGGCGTCCTCGCATCGAGGCTGAGTTGGAGGGCATCCTGCCGCTAGCGGAATGCGCGCCAAGGAGTCTGCACGGAGCCATGCGCTATGCCATGTTTCCTGGCGGCAAGCGATTGCGTCCGGTCTTGGCTCTCATGGCAGCTCAGGTTACGGGCGGAGACTTGTCGGCTGCCCTGCGGCCAGCGGCAGGCCTCGAGTTGCTACACACCTACAGCCTTATCCATGATGACCTGCCATGCATGGATGACGACGAGTTGCGACGGGGAAGAGCCACCTGTCACATCGCCTTTGATGAGGCCACTGCGCTCCTGGCTGGCGACGCCCTGCTCACCCTGGCCTTTGAGGCCGTAGCCAGCGGCGGCGGCCAGGCGGTTTCAGCCCTGGCCAGGGCTGCCGGGAGCCTCGGGATGGTTGGGGGGCAGGTTGCCGATCTGGAGGCCGAAGGCGATGGGCAGGACCCGGACCTTGCCCGGCTCGAGTCCATTCACGACCGCAAGACAGGTGCGCTGATCACCGCCAGTCTGGAGATCGGAGCGATCGCCGGCGGAAGTTCCGATGAGAGGGGTGATCTAGTCGAGTTTGGCCGCTTGCTCGGAAGGGCCTTTCAGATCACAGACGACTGCCTGGATGAGACTGGCAGCGCTGAGGAGTTGGGGAAACGCCCTGGTGCGGACCTGGCCAAGGACAAACTCACCTATCCAGCGCTCATGGGCTTGGAGTCCAGCCGCGAGGAAGCGGAGCGCCTTTCGCGCGCCGCCGCGGACCTGGCGCCCCTGATCTGTCGTGGTCTGGAGGGCTCAGGACTGGACCTTGGGCTGCGGCTCCTGCAAGATGTGGCGTCTTACGCCATTACGCGGACCAGATAGACCTTGCAGAATTCAGATCAGGACTCGGCCGGCACGCCTCTCTTCGACAGCATCAATCTTCCTGCTGATTTGAAGAAGCTCGATCCTTCGCAGTTGCCGGATCTGGCGCAGGAGATGCGTCAGGTCATATTGAATACGGTGCAGATAACGGGCGGGCATCTCGGCTCCGGGATGGGGGTCGTCGAATTGACCATCGCCCTGCACTACATTTTCGACTTCTCGAATGACCGGCTGATTTTTGATGTCGGTCACCAGGCATACCCACACAAGCTCCTGACGGAACGCAAGGATCGCATCCTGACTCTCAGGCAAAAGGGAGGTCTGTCGGGCTTTACCAATCGCTGGGAATCGAAGTACGACGTCTACAACATGGGGCACGCCGGAACGGCGGCCTCGGCGGCGCTTGGCATTGCGACTGGTGATCGAATCGCCGGACGGGATCGGCATGCGGTTGCTGTCGTTGGCGATGCAGCCATGGGAGCCGGTGTCGCCTTCGAGGCACTCAACTACGCTGGCTCCGACGAGAAGCTTCGTGCTCTTGTGATCCTGAACGACAACAGTTGGTCGATCGCCAAGACGGTCGGCGCCCTGTCTCGATATCTGGATCGAGTAAGGACCGGGCCCTTCTATGGGCAGGCCAAGAAGAACCTGCATTCGGTTCTCAAGTCCATCCCATTGATCGGCAAGGAGCTCGACGAGAAGTTCGATCACGCCATCGATCAAGTTCGCAAGCTGGTCGTTCCCGGCCAGGTCTTTGAAGAACTCGGCTTGAGCTACTACGGCCCGATCGACGGACACAACATGCCAGAGGTGCTCGATTACTTGACTAGAGTCAAGGACCTCGAGGGCGTCACACTGCTGCACGTGCGCACGCAAAAGGGCAAGGGCGTGCATGGCTCAGAGGATCGGTATGATCGTGCGCATGCCGCCAAGCCTGCGGCAAGGCCAGCACCGAAGAAGGAAGAGAAGGCGGACGAGAAGCCGAGAGCGGAGCCTCTCAAGGTCGTTTCGGCTGCCAAGGCCTCTGTGGTCCCAGCGCGAGAAGAGCCTCCCAAGGCTAGGGCCTGGACGAGTTGGTTTGGTGATAGCTTGGAAGAGCTAGCGGCTAAGGATGAGCGAGTCTTCGCTTTGACCGCGGCGATGCCGGATGGCACGGGCCTGATGAGCTATGCAGAGAAGTTTCCGGACCGCTACGTGGATGCGGGCATCGCTGAGCAACACGCGGTGGCATTCGCCTCGGGCCTCGCAACCGCCGGGCTTCGGCCCGTCGCCGCGATCTACTCGACATTCCTGCAGCGAGCCTACGACCAGGTCTTCCAAGAAGTCGCTCTGCAACACCTGCCAGTGGTCTTTGCCATGGATCGAGCCGGACTCGTTGGCGAAGACGGACCGAGTCATCACGGGGTCTTCGATATCGCCTACCTGCGAACATTCCCCGGCATGACTCTGATGGCGCCGAAGGATGGTCCAGAACTGCGGGCGATGTTGGCCTTCGCCATTACCCTGAAGGGCCCCAGCGGCATCCGCTACCCGCGTGGCAACGCACCCGCCGGTCGTCTCGGCGATCCGGACAAGACCGCGGTGATTGAGATTGGCAAGATGGAGGTCCTACGCCAGGGTGGAGACGGCGCCATCCTCGCCTATGGCCACATGGTCAATGAGGCCATGGAGGCTGCGAGCTTGCTCGAGTCGCGTGGGGTTGAGATCGAAGTCGTCAACGCACGCTTCGTGAAGCCTTTGGACGAGGCTGGAATTCTGGCTCTCGCCGGCCGGCATGATCGAGTTATCACCCTGGAGGACCATTCGGTCTGTGGTGGCTTCGGCTCTGCTGTTCTCGAGCTCCTTGCTGCTCATGGTCCACATCGAGCCCAGATCGAGGTCCTTGGAGTGCCTGATCGCTTCATTGAGCATGGCAGCAAGTCCCTGCTCATGAGGGATATCGGGCTCGATGCAGCTTCGATTGCTGAGCGTTTCTTGAGCGACTTGACCGCTCCAGTGTGAGATTCTGCGATTCATGGACAAGGTCCTGATACTCGGCGATGAGCGGAAGGGCCGAGTCCGTCAGCTCATCACCATTCTCGAAGACCGGCTTCAGCAGAAGGGGCTCAAGGTCGAGATTGTGCTGGAGCGCGATAGTTCTCTCGTCAATCGTCATGCTGACCTGGTTCTCGTTTGCGGTGGCGATGGTTCGCTGCTCGCTGCGGCCAGACGTATGGGCACCAATCAGATGCCGACGGTTGGCATCAATCTCGGGCGACTCGGATTTCTCACCGCCTTCAGCGACGCAGAGGCTACAGACGCAATCGATCAAGCCCTCGCCGGTGCGCTTTCTGAAGAGCCTCGGCTCATGCTGAGTTGTCACATCGAGAGAGCGGACGGTACGGTTACCGAACCGGTGTTGGGGCTCAATGATGGTGTGCTCAGCCGATCCTCTGCCGGCGGCATCATCACGATCTCTGCTTTCAGGAAGGATCAGGAACTGGCAACCTATTCTGGTGACGGCTTGATCGTATCGACACCAGTTGGATCGACAGCCTATTCACTCTCAGCAGGCGGGCCGATCCTCTCACCGCGCATGGAAGCCCTGGTGCTTTCGCCTCTCGCCTCTCATTCCCTGACCCTGCGGCCCTTGGTCGTGCCGATGGACGATGGTGTGCAGCTGGTCATCCAGGAGAGTGGCGGTGCAGTCTACTGTCCGTTCATGGTTGACGGTCAAATCAGCATGGATGTGGCGGCCGGTGATCGCGTGATCCTGAATCGAGCTGCTGTCTGTTTTCGTCATCTCACCAAGGGTCCGATGAGTTTCTTCGAGACCCTACGCGAGAAGTTCGGTTGGGCTGATACGCATCGCCGATTGGACTCCGGGGACTAGCCCGGCAGCTTTGCAGTCAGATCGCGGGCCAGCCCGATAAGCACTTCGGCGAGAGTGGGGTGGTACCAGGGCATGTCGATCAGGTCCTGGACCTTGCCGCGGTAGTACATGATCCCTGAGAGGATGTGGATCAGGTCGTCGGCTCTGGGCCCGAGGATTTGCGTGCCGAGGATCTCGCCTTGTTGATCGCACACGAGAGTCCACACCCCATGTTCGACGTCCATGGTGATTGCACGACCGGTTTCCGGGAATCGTGCCTGCGCAATGAGCGCTTCTATCCCTTTTGATTGCGCCTCAGACTCTGTCATTCCCAGCAAGGCGAGCGGTGGGTCCGTGAAGACGACACTCATGTTGAGTCGATTTTCGACCAGGTGCTCACCGCTGACCTTGGCGGCGCCCAAGCCTGCCACCTGACCTTCCCAGTTGGCGACATGGAGCAGCAGGCGGAATCCACTGGCGTCACCAGCCACGAAGATCTTCGGATTGCTGGTTTGCATGTTCGCTCCGCAGCGAATCTTGCCCCTTTCCATCTCGACACCCGCCTGCTCGAGGCCGAGACCATCTACATCGGCACGGCGACCAGTAGCCACCAGCAAGTGCTCGGCTGTGATCGTCCGCATTCCCTGGGCGTCCTCGATGTCCAGGGCGATCCCCTCGCCAGACATTCTGGCTCCCAGACTGACGGCAGGATGGTGGGCATGCAAGTTTGGCTCGTCGTCCAAGGCCTGTCGCATCTCCTGAGCGATGATGGGGCCCGCATCGGTGAATACCGCGCGCCTGCTGACCAAATGCACTTGGGTCCCCATGCGCGCATAGAACTGGGCGAACTCGAGGCCGATGGCGCCACTGCCGAGGACGATGATCGACTCCGGCTGCTCGCGCAGTTCCATGACTTCGTCGCTCGTCAGGAACGGGACCTGATCGAGACCAGGGATTGGCGGACTGCTCACCACGGAACCAGTGGAGATCACCGCACCCTTCGTGAAGCGGTAGGCTTCGCCAGCTGCTTCGACGGTATCCGCGCCAGTGAAGTGCGCGCGTGCGTCGATCACCTGGTAGCCACCCTTCTCGATGCCGGCAATCTTGGCGTCCTTGAAGCGTTTGACCTTGGCATCTTTGTTGTCCATGACCTGGGCGAACTCGATGCTCGGCTCCGTCTTGCCGATACCGGGGGTGGCATGGTGTCTTGCGTGATGGTTGAGGTGGGCAGCATGCAGCATGGTCTTGGTCGGCATGCAGCCACGGAGGATGCACAATCCCCCGAGTTCACCATCGTTGAACATCACCGTGCTGGCGCCGTTTGCTGCCGCCGTCTTGGCCGCCATGGTGCCGGCGGTGCCTCCCCCAAGGACGATTACGTCGAATTCTTTCATGTCATCCTCTGCCGTCTCGAAGTTAGCCGAGCTGGAACTGACGCTTGGCATCGACTTCGTCGCGATTCACGCAGACGATAGCCTCTTCGAGCCGGTGAATCAGGGCGTAGTCCCCGCTCAAGGCCTTGCGAAGCTGGCGCATCATCTGAATGGCCATGCGCAGGGTTCTCACCAAGTCCCCGGCGTCACTGCCAGCGATCCTCTCCATCTCGGACATTTCACAGCCCTTGCTCCAGGCGATGATTGCTGCGGTCAAGCCGAAGTCAGGCGCTTTGATCGTGTCCTTGAATCCATGCAGATACTCGACGGATATGAAGCGCCGGATCGCCTTTTCGACCTTGCTGGCAGCCTTGTTCCCGAGCATTTGTCTTCCCGGAGCCCCCTCCACACCGCGTCGTGCTTCATAGACGATCGAGGTAAATACGGCTGCAAGCTCGTGCATGTCGAATTCGTCAAGAGCTCCGCCTAGGAGGAGCTCGGTGACTTGAATTTCGTAGCCATTGATCTGCTGTGCAATCCTGCCCCGCGGTAGGAGGCCCTTTTCGTCGATGTAGCCCGCTTCCTGGAGGATGGTCAGTCTGGCGCGCAGGGCTGCCCGCGCCTGACTGCGCTTGCGCTCGCGACTCTTCTGACTTCCTGATCGCGCTTGAAAGGAGGCGAAGGACTTGTCGTAGGCGTCGATGAGCCGCAGGCCCATGTGTTCGTACAAGTTGATGGTAGTTGAGTACGAGAGGTTGAAGCGGGAAGTGATCGGCTCGACCTTGCCATTGAAGAGGTCCGACAGGGGGGCGTCTTGTAGCGCTTCATCATCGAGGATCGAAATGACCAGGCCTTCCTTGTCGATGCCTTGTCGTCCTGCTCGCCCGGCCATTTGCATGTAGTCGCGGGCCGACATGTAGTCGAAGGAGACGCCATCAAACTTTCGAAGCGAATCGAAGACGACGGTTCGGGCTGGCATGTTGATCCCAAGAGCAAAAGTCTCTGTGGTGAACAAGAGCTTCAGAAGTCCGGACGTGAATAGGCGCTCGACAATCTCCTTGTGAATGGGCAGAACGCCCGCGTGGTGGAATCCCAGGCCACGAGTGGCTCGTTTCTCGATGGCTCGGAGGGCAGGGTCCGATTCGGGGTCAACCTCGAACTTGCGGCAGATGCCATGGAAGAGCTCCAGGATCTCATGACGCTCTGCTTTGTCGAGGAGGTTTCGATGCATGTTGCGATCTGCCTTGATCTCGCACTCCCGTCGGGAGAAGCAGAAGAACAGAGCAGGCAGTAACTTCTCGGCGACAAGATCGTCGATGACCGCGGTGGCGGGGTGTGGACCGTGCTTGCGTACGCGCCTGCCTCGGCCAGAATCGCGTTGCAGTCGGCGATTGGGGCTGGCCTGGTCCTGGCGCCCCATGCGTTGCAGAACTTGCAGGGCGCGCTTCCGTTGGGCGAGCTTGAAAATCGACAGGCTGTGGTGGTAGAGCCGTTGTGCAAGCGGGACGGGCCGACGGTCGTGCCTGATGATCTCCAGCTCCTGTGTCCGGATGGATTCCATCCAGCTACCGAATTGTTTCAGGTTGCTGATAGTTGCGGACAGCCCGACGAAGCGAACGTGATCCGGAGCGAAGATCAAGCTCTCTTCCCAGACAGTCCCGCGTTCGACGTCATCGAGGAAGTGAATCTCATCGAAGATCACGAAGTCGACGTCATGGAATCTCTCAGGATCGTCGAAGACCGCGTTACGGAAGATCTCCGTTGTCATGATCACAACCTGCGCGGCTGGCTGCAGGGTGAGATCGCCGGTCATCAGGCCGACGTCGAGCCCATCTTCTTTGAAGTCGCGGTACTTCTGATTGCTCAGCGCCTTGATTGGGCTGGTGTAGATCACCTTGCGGCGAGTGTGCACTGCCTGATCGATGGCATACTCGGCAACCAGAGTCTTGCCAGAACCAGTCGGGGCCGCGAGGAGGATGTTCTTCCCCTGCTTCAAGGCTTCGGCGGCCTGGACCTGGAATGGATTGAGGGTGTAGCCCTTGAATTTCATCATGCAGACCCAGTGAGCAGACGGATCTTAGGCCGGAAGCATGGCGGAACAATGGCGCGCATGGCTGTGTGTTGACAATCTGTGGAGAACTGCGACAAGCTGCTTGGCTCGCTTTGTTGAATTGCTTGATGCGGGCGTTATGCTCCCTCCTACTCTCGGCCTAAGGTTGGCGAGAGCGGGCGGTGCGCAGCGGGTTTAGTGTGGCTCGGCGCGCGTCTGATCGAACATAACGACCAGCATCTCAGGGAGACTGTCATGGAGAAGAAGACTGAAATCGATCGATTCGTGCAGCGGCATCTGTCGCAGCTGAAGGTTCTGACTCGGCTCATGGAGCACGAGATTGATCTTTGTAAGGACGCCTCGGAGGTCACCTTCGATCGCGACCTTACCGAGAACATGCTCGACACCATCGAGATCTTCATCGAAGACGTTGAGGGCTCCGAGCCTAAGACCGCGCGCAAGGGCAGAACTCAAACCGAGAGCAAGCCCGCCGTTACGCGCCTGAACTGAGCTGAACTGAAGTGAGCTCGAGCTGCCCCGGGTAGCTTGCCCATGAATCCTCCTTCGTCATGCCGCTTGGATGTTGCCTTTCGGGCAGTGCATCCAAGCGGACTCCCGAAGGGCTCCTAATCGAGCGCAGCCAGGCTTCGAGACAAGCGCGATGGGGCAATGGGCCTCAGGCCCAGATCAGCGCGTATGGTGGCAAGGAATCCCAGGCTGGATGAAGCCACGCGGGCTACGAGTCATCGTGGCCTGTGGTTTCTGCGCATCTCGATTTTGCTGGCCTTCGTCCTGACCATCTGGCTCGTGGGGCCAAAGTCTTGGGCAGTGCTGGCGGCCACCATGGATCGGCCCGGTGATGCCGGGCCGCAGGTCAAGTTGGATCGAGTCGGCCTGGTGCAGGCGCCGGAATGGTTGCGTGCCACGATTCTCCGCAATCTGCTCACGGATCTCGAGCCAAGGCTGCGCGGTGAGATCCCCATCATGGATGAGGAGAAGGCCGTCGTTCTGCTGGCCGATTTGGAAGCCTCTCCCTGGGTCATATCTGCCGACCTGACTCGCGTCTTTCCAGAAAAGTATCAGGTCGAATTCTTGCTCAGGCGACCGGTGCTCGCGGTGCAGCTGGAAGGCAAGCTGCTCGGTTTCGTTGATTCGGATGCCATCGTCATGCCGCCTCTGGTCGACATCGTGGACCTGCCACGGACTACATTGCACCACGCAACTGCGAAGATCAGGCACCTGGAGTGGAGCTTTGGTGATGTGTTTCCGGATCCGCGAGTGCAGGCTGCGGTCAAGGTGGCCGTGGAATGGCGGGACCAACTTGCTCCGAGGTTTCCCTCCCTGCCGCCTCTACGGGAAGTTGATGCCAGCAACCTGGGCGGCGGCTTCGTGGCCGACCTGAAATACAGCGAGATTCTGGTCGGCCTGGACAATGGCGAATCCGAATTGGTTTCCCTGCACTATGGTCGTGCTGGCAGCGACGGGGGCCAAGTCGCCGTGGAAACCAAGATTGAGGTCCTGGGCAAGATTCTGGCGGAGCATCCTGAACTAGCTGGTTTGCGTGCTGCTGACCTGCGCTTGCGAAAGACCTGGCGTGATCGAATCAGCTATCGCTGATCGGAATCCAGGCGCGCTTCCGGCTGCGCAGTTAGACTGACCCGCTGCCCAGGTAGCCGCCTGAAATGAGGATTTGCATCACTTGCGAGGGAGTGTCCGAGGAGACTCCCGCAGAGCGCTGTACCCACTGCGGTACTGTTCTGCTCGATACGAACCAGGTGCATTATCCGCAGCGCCGTGGAGAGACCGACGCCACCAATCCCCTCATTGGCAAGTTGATTGGCGGTAAATACCGCATTCTCAACGTGCTGGGCCGTGGTGGGATGGGCACGGTCTTCATGGCGATCCATGAGGTGTCTCTGGTTCCTGTTGCGGTCAAGATCTTGCATCCACGATTTGCCTCGCGCCCGGACTATCGCAGCTGGTTTTTGGCGGAGGCAAGCAAGGCGGGGCGGGTGGTGCACGAGAATTCGGCGCGGATTCAGGACGTGAGTGAAGCACCGGACGGGTCGGTCTACATTGCCATGGAGTTTGTTGATGGCTCCACCTTGGCGGATCTGCTAGCCGGTGGTCGTAGCCTGGCACCGGCAACAGCCCTGAGCATCTTGGAGCAGATGCTGCGCGCGTTAGATGCGGCGCATAATTCTGGCGTGGTTCACCGCGACTTGACGCTCCGCAATGTGATGGTTGCCATGCGCGAAGGCTTGCCGCATGTGAAGGTTCTGGATTTCGGCATCGCCAAAGGTGCTCCGCAGACTGTGCCTGTGTTGCGATCCTCTTCCGAAGAACCCCTGTCGCCTGGACCGCAGGGACTCGCGAGCCCACCGTATTCGGCGCCCGAGTACCTCGAGGGTCAAGAAGTGGATGGGCGAGCGGACCTGTTCAGCCTGGGTGTTATCGCCTATCGCTGTCTGACCGGCCGCCTACCGGTTGCAAGTGGGACTGGTGCTGAAATGGCGCGCGCCACAATCGCCGGTCAGATTGATGCTCTTGGCCCTGTCCCGGGAGTCCCTGCTCGCATGCAGAGACTGGTCGATGCGCTGCTTGAACGCGACCCTGAGAATCGCCCGGCTTCTGCAGCGGTTGTTGCCGAGGAACTCCGAATTATCAGGGAATCTCGCGGCAGGATGCTGCGCTTCGCTGCACTCGCCCTTCTCGTACTTTCGATTTTGGTTTTTGCGGTCGCGTACATCCCGCGCGGATCGGCCTTTCTGCGCAGCGTCTCTGGATCGGGAGTTCCATTGCATTCGACGCCGGAGTCAGCGGTTGCGGATGTGCAGCTAGTGCGAAGCCAAGACATCGTTGGGTGGACCCTCGAATACGGAAACCTGGATCCACAACGAATCCTGGTCAGAGTTTCTCGCGAGGGACTCGTCTTGGATGAGATCCAGCTCCAGCCGGCGGTCGATCATGAACGCGGCGAGTTACGGATTGCCACTGATGAGCAGGCGCGAAGGGCATTCGCCGCAGTCTTGGCGAGTCATAGCCAGGAGGCCCCAATTCGCCTGGAGTTTGAGTTGCCTGGCGGAACAAGGCTCGCAATCGCCGACCTCCGAATCGATGACGAAGCTCCTCGGGTTGGGCTGAGTGCAAATGTCGGCGCTAATGCCGTCTTGAATGGCGACGCCGTCATTCTGGTCGACTACGGCGAAAGCGAAGACTTGCTCAGTCTGTCTCTTGTTCTCGATGGACCTGCCGTGGGGGGCATGGCCCGCAGCCTCCCAATTGATCTTGGCGATGCCAATCTGCCGAGCATCGCGGGGATGCTGAGTCAGGAGTTGGATGGCTATTCAGATCTGGGTGCCTTGACCTTGGTGCTCGAGGCGAGAGACCTCACCGGTAACCTCGCGAGATCTGAGCCACTCGAGTTCCAGCATACCGACCTTCGCGCCCCGACCGTGCTCATGGCTTCGCGACCTGGTGGCGGGACGAGGCTGACCTACAACTCCGAAGGCGCAGAACTCGAAGTCATGCTTTCAACTGTGGAGAGCAACTTGGACGTGATCGTGCGAGCGCCTTCCGGTGAGGAGGCTCGCTATCCTCTGGCGGCTGAGCTTGATGGTTCCCGTTTCCGTGTCCGGCTCTCGCCTGCCGAGGATGGCGAGCTCTACCCTGAAGGGCGCTACTCGGTGTGGGTAAGTGACCGCTTTGGCAACGCCGGCGCATCCTATGTTGGTGAGTTTCAGTTCAGCAGCGAGGATCCCAGCCCTCGCCTGGACATCGCTAGCGAAGAAGATCAATTGGGTCGCGCTGTGCGGGTTGGCGAGCAGATCGTGACCAACGGTGAGCAACTCATCCTTCGCTTTCGCTGTAACCCCTTGTATAGCCCAGATCGTATTGTGTTGACGCCAGTCAGTGGCGGCCCGGCTGTTGACGTGAGTATGCAGTACGACAGTGCCGGTGAAGCCAGGGTGGTCGTCCCGCCCTTGGCAAGCGGCAACTACCTGATGGTCGTCAGCATGCGTGATCAGCGGGCGGCCATTCAGCGGGAGGCACCCTATGACCTGCGCGCCCTTCCTGACCCGATTCGCCTATCCCTCCCTGATCTGCAGGGAGCTCGTTTTCTTCAGGACCTACTCGAGAAGCAGGTCTTTCAGTGGAGCGGTGAACATCTCGAGCTCGGGCTAGCCTGGCGTTGGCAGCCAGAAGACCTGAGGCTCTTGCGTGGTAGCTTCTGGGTGGGCGCCGCCGAGCGTCTCGATCCGCTCTCTGAATTGGACGGGGTGGAAGACCGCGCCGAACTCCTGACAGGCTTCCGGCCGAGAATCGGGTTGAACCGAATCGGGTTCGATTTGCAGGACCTGTTTGGTCGCCCGGTTGAGTTGCAGATCGCAGGGGAGGAGGTGGCGCTCCCCTCCGGATCACGGGGCGAGGCAATCCTGCAGTTCTTCCATGATCCCGAAGCATTCACTGCCAGCGATCGGACCAGCGGGTTCGAGTACGGCCGCGACATGCGCCTCCTCTTGGAGAGCAGTTTACCCTTCACTCAGGATGATGAGATCTACCTGGCGATTGGCGATGCGCGGTTGCTTCCGGAGAGGCGCTCAGGCGCCGAGGGCGCTTTCTACATCTTTCGACTTCCTTTCCGGCGAGTGGTCGAATCAGCGGCTATCACCGGTCTCAGTGAGAGTGACTTCTCGGCCGGTCGTCGCTTCATTCTGAGGGTCTCGCTTGTCTCACCAGCTGGTGTACAGGAGATGGACCTGGATGGAGTGACTGTGAGGAGCGCACTCTCCGAAGTGCGTCTCGAGGAGATCGTCAATGCTGGGGCGCTCTTGGAGTCGGTGGTCGGCGACATGCGCCTCGTACCCATTCTTCGCCTGGGTCCTGGGGAGGTCTTTGCCGACCCGGTCCCCATGGGTGTCTCCGCACGCGCCGCCTTCAGAAACACACCGGCAATCTCTACCAGCAACATCGGCGATTTCTATCTCGGGGAAGCGGAGCTCACCCGGGCCCAGTACTGGGGCATTGTCAATCAAGCTGTCGCCCTGGATCCTGAGTCCGCAGGTGGTTGGAGGGAGTTGGTTCACGCGGCAGATCCGCTTGGTCGCCGTCGATTGAGTGCTGCTGGAATGCTGCCCTTGACTCTGGATGACGAGGCGGCCTGGTCTGAGCTCCTTGCCAGTGCAGGGGATCGACCGGTCACCGGAGTAAACTTTTTTCAGGCGTTCAGCGCAGCGCGCATGGCTGGCTGGTTGGTCTGCGGAGATCCGAGTCTGCTTCGCCTGCCGCTCGGTGTCGAGCTCGAATTCGCCGCCATGGGGCCCTCTCTCAGAGAAGGAGCTGCGCTAAACGCTGCGGCCTTAGCCGGCGCTGCGGGCTCTGGGTTCAACATGGCTGAGTTCCTTGCGCAGCGGGATGCGCAGGACTGGCCCCTGACGCGCAGTGAGCTGATCGCCGCAGGGGATGTCCTGGAGACCGCCTTGGGCTCCAGTTTGGTTGGTCTCGACTTCGGTGTCAGAGAGTGGGTTCTGGACATTCCTTACGCAGCATCAGCGCGCATTCTCTTTGCAGACCATGTGCAGCTTCTCAGAGCACTCGGCCTATTTGCGGCTGACGGTGAAGGGGTGCCCGAGCAATTGCGTCCGTTGGCTGCGATCAATGGCGTTGTCAGGGGACTCGCGGTGGGCGAAACTCGTGGCTTGATCGACGGTCTGCGTGGTGAATCAGTTGACTCGAGTGCTCGAGCCTTGCCCCCTAGCGTGCCGGGTGTCGTCAGAACTTTGGTGCTCAGGCGCGACGGCGCTGGGCTCATGGCAGGTCAGCTTGACCCACAGCTCAGGATGATCGGGTTCCGACTGGCCGGCGATACCAGGTTGATCGAGAGGGTCAGGCGGCGATGAGAAGAATCAGAATGGCAGGGCTCGCAGCGACTTGGTTTGTCTGCTTGATTTCATGCCAGAGCACTGCAAACACCGACTTCAGCGAACTGGCGAAGCGACCGGCTCTGCCATACGCAGTGCATGTCACCGGTGGCGCCTTCCTCAGCGGCGTTGAGACTGTGGCAGGATCACCCCTCTCGAGCACATTTGCCGGAGAAGGCGATGAGCCTGCGATGGAAGCCCTGGGCTTGGCAGAGATGGTGGATGCATTGCGTAGCGCGCGAGTCTTCTCGCACATCGATGAGGACAGATCAGGGCAGGACTTTCGCCATCAGCTCTCTGCGCTAGGTGCTGCGATGGACCTCAATGACCCGGCAATGCGCGATTATCTGAGTTCGGTGCGTGCGAGTGGCGCGGACTATCTACTCGTAGTTCAGGGTCTGCAGGATGCGCCGGTGGTCGATCGTGGCATCAACGATCGCTGGCCAGCGACCTTGGCGCTTTGGTTGCTGGTAGGTTTGGGAGCGATCATTCCTGACCATAGCTATGAAACGACTGCGACTTTGGAGATCGCCTTGCGTGAAGTTCAGACCGGGCAGCTGATCCCAGGCACGAGGCAGGTATTGTCCGGTGGACCTCTCGAGCTCTCTTTGGTGAGTCGTGGGAGCTCCTGGTGGTGGTTGAAGATGATTCTGATTCCGCCCTTTTGGATCGGTAGCGACGAGGCAGAGGTAGCCAGGAAAATGCGGGAAGACACCTCGCGTCGGCTGATGTTTTCCATGGCCCGCGTGCTCAAGGATGCGACCCTCGAGCAGGCTCTGCGTGATCATGAAGCTGCGCAGGCGGTCTGCATCCGCAGCGAGAATGGGCTGCTGGTGCAGGTCAGTGCCAAGGAGAGCCTGAGTTTTCTACGGCTGCGCCTGGATTCGGCCCCTCTCGCGGGTCCGCTATTCGATGCCTTCGAGCGCGATCTGATCGCCAGTGAGAGTTTATCAGGAGAGGGATTCCTCTATTCGGCTGAATGGGCCGGTGCTCCTGCTTCAGGGCGCCTGCAGATTCGGGCGCAAACCGTCGGTGGGCGAGTCGCAAGTACCACCATCGAGTTGGGACAGCTCTAGTGCTCGTTCAAGTCGACATCGATGTCGGGGTGGCCACTCACACCGGTCAGGTGAGAAACACGAATGAGGACGACTTCCTTCTCATTGTTCCAGATCGGGATGAGCTCTTCGACAGGATGGGGCGGCTCTTCGTGGTTGCTGATGGGATGGGAGGCGTGTCCGGGGGTTCCGAGGCCAGCCGAGCCGCTGTGCGATCCTTGGCTGCGACCATGCTGGATTCCACTCAGTCAGATCCTGAGACCCGAATGCACGAAGGTTTCTTGGAGGCTTGCCGTGGCGTCTACAGCCTCTCTAAGGAGAGTCCCCGTTTGCGTGAGATGGGTACGACGCTCACAGCGGTGAACCTGATCGCGGACCAGATTGTGATCGGCCATGTCGGGGATAGCAGATGCCAGTTGTTTCGTCGTGGAAAACTGAGCCCACTCACGGTTGATCATGCGGTGCAGGAGCCTCGTAGCCTCCTCACACGCTGCATCGGTGCCGGCCAGGAGGTAGAGGAGGTCGATGTTGCCAGGCATTCTGTGCAGGTTGGGGATGTCTTCGTGCTGATGACAGACGGGGTCTGGAACGTCGTCGATGGCAGTGGAATCGCCTCAGCCCTGCGAGCGAAGACGGCACAGGAGGCCGCCGACCGGATCGTGCACGCTGCGAATCTGGCCGGTGGTCCGGATAATTCGACCATCATCGTGCTGCGGATCTTGAGTGGCGAGGGCACCGGCGAGCTGCGTGATATCGAATTGCCGTACGAGGAGAAGGCCGAGGCCGCATCCCTGGGGGGGGCTGCTATCAGTCTGATTGCTCCACGCTGGCCCTGGTTCGTCTTGTTCGTCGCTAGCCTGCTGGCAATTCTCGGCGCCTCCCGACTGCTGTACGGTGTGGATTGGATCATGCGCATGCGTGACCTTTGGGCTGGATAGCGATAGTTCCTCGCCACGCGTCGGGAATTCGTTCGCAGGCTCGGGGGAGAGGCCTTGCTCGAGACCCTGACTGGGCACACGATTGCTGCTGAGACCGCGCAGCGCACTATGGCCAAGAGACTTCAAAGGAAAGCCGCATTCGATCGTTCCAAGACCAAAGCGGCTGGGGGCCCCAGTGGCAGCGCAGGTGCCAGAGATCGGGCGGGGGGGCTATTCGCTGCCAAATCGGTTTCGGCGAACGCGCTGGCAGAATTCACTACTCAGCTCGCCGTCCTCCTGGATGCGGGCATTCCGGTGACCAAGTGCCTGAGAATTCTGGAAGGTCAGATGAGTCCGGGCCTCCTGAAGAGGAGCGTGGGTGACGTTCTCGAGGATGTTGAGAGCGGGACCGCGCTCTCCGAGTCCTTGGCCAAACACGACAAGGTCTTCGATGCCCTCTATGTGAACATGATTCGTGCCGGTGAAGCTGGTGGTGTTCAGGAGGAAATCCTGAATCGGCTTGCCTCCTTCATGGAGAAGTCCGAGTCGATCAAAGCGCGGGTCAAAGGTGCCATGGCCTACCCGGTTGCTGTCATGTTGGTCGCCTTGGCCGTGCTTGTGTTGGTCTTCATCTTTGTGATCCCGAAGTTCAAGGCCATCTTCATCAGTCAATACGGCAGTACTGACTCGATGCCACCCGCCACTCGATTCATCATCGGGACTGGGGAACACTTGCAGAGCTATTGGTGGACCTACTTGGTCGCGGCGGCGGCCGTTTATTCCCTGCACAGACTCTTGATGGCCAAGGTCTACGGCTACCGCCGTTTTCGAGATACGGTGATCCTCCGCATTCCTATCTTTGGACGCTTGCTTGCCAAGTCGCAAGTGTCGCGTTTCACCAGAACCTTCGGCACTCTGATTCAGAGTGGTGTCCCGCACCTGGAAGCCTTGGACATTATCGAGGCTTCTCAGAGCAATGTGCGGATGGCAGAGGCTGTTCGTCGGGTGCACAGCAGCATCCGCGAGGGGGCTGGCATCGCGGTTCCCATGGGGGAGAGCGGTATGTTCGATGATCTGGTGATCAACATGGTCGATGTCGGTGAGCAGACCGGCGAACTGGATCGAATGCTGGAGAAGGTCTCGAATCGCTATGAGACCGAAGTTGATCGGACCATCGACACGACATTTTCGGTAATCGAGACCGTGATGATCGTGGTCTTGGCCGTCGTCGTGGGCTTTATCGTCTACGCCCTTTTCTCACCACTTCTCAAGTTGATGGAGTCACTCAACTGAGGACGCTGGCGCCAACTCTCTCGGGGTACCGCCTTCCCCTCGACCTGCGATCGGGGGGCTGAGCGAAGCGATGTCACTGCTGACAAGGGTATGCCTGGTGATTCTGATCGGCAGCCTTGTCTCCCTCCTGGTCATGCAGCTCTCCGCGTACTACGTGCAGAGAGATTGGCTCAGTGAGAATGCCGAACTTTATACCGACCGCATCCGCACGGGACTACTGGACGACGCTTATGTGCCGGGAGAGCCGGTCGGGTGGAAAACAGTTCAGCGCCTTCTGGAGCCGCGGCATCGCGATCAGTTCCGTAAGTATTTCCGCGATGTCTTTGTGACCAGTGGTCTCTCGCCCACGCGGCTCGGAGCAGTGGATCTTAATCCGATTGGTTCCAGCCATCGAGATCCGGAGGCTTTCCCATTGGCGGACATTCGCGCAGGACTGGCGGAGGCCATGAACGAAGGCAGTCTGGTGCGCGCCGCTGATGGCTTCTGTCTACCGATTACTTTGGGCGAAGAGGTTGTCGGAGGAGTCTGGTACGCACCCTTCCTGCCTCCTCAACCGCAGCTGCCATTTGCAGTTTTCGCTTTCCCGGTTCTCTTCGGCACCTTGCTGATCGGATTCCTTGCTTATTGGTACCTTGGCAAGCGAGTCGTGCGGCCGCTGCAAGATATCGGCGAGGCCGCGAGCCAGGTAGGTGCTGGACGTTCGGGGGTACGCATCCCCCGTCTGGAACGAGCGCGTGAACTCGAGCTATTGGTGGATGCGTTCAATGGCATGGCAGAAAAGGTGGATGGACACCGCAGCGAACTCGAGCATGAGGTTCGGCAGGCCACGGAGGAGGCCAAGCGCAAGGAGCGCGCCTTGATCGTTTCCGGCCGTCTTGCATCGATGGGAACCTTGGCGGCAGGCATCGCCCACGAGATAAACAACCCGATCGGCGGCATGATGAACGCGATCAATCGCATCGGCGAGAACGAGCAGCTGAACGAACGCGACCGTGCCTATGTGGGGTTGATCAAGGAAGGCCTCGAGCGTGTCGGCCGCATCGCCTCGCGAGTCTTGGACTTCTCGCCCAAGCAACTGGAAGCTTTGCCATTCTCACTCCGGCATGTGGTCGAGGCGACCGTCGGCTTGTTGGAACATCGTCTCAAGAGAAAGGGCGTGGAGCTTCGCCTGGACTGCCCAGAAGACTTGCCCTACCTTCGTGGTGATCGGCACGAGTTCCAGCAGGTATTCATCAACCTGTTCATCAACTCTCTGGATGCCTTCGAGAACCATCCTGGTGAGTGCTGGATCGTCGTGAAGGCCAGGTCTGTGGAGGGGCGCATACGGATCGAGGTCGGGGACAACGGGCCGGGTATGGCCGCCGAAGACTTGCAGTATGTGGTCAACCCCTTCTTCTCCGACAAGCGTCGGCCCGATGCCAGCGGACTGGGGATGTTCATCAGCTATTCGATCATCGAGAACCACGGCGGTGAGATGGAGCTGGAATCGGCGCCTGGAAAGGGCTTCCGCGTGTTCATAACCATGCCATCCGCCGAAAGAACGGGCTGATCCCGATGCCCGCGTCGAAGCTGCTATACTCCCCGACGTGATGAAAAACCTTTTGCCCGGTCTCGCAGTCCTGGGGCTGATGTTTGCCGCCTATCTGTTGGGCTCGCAGCGGAGCATTCTCGAAGCTCGCAGCGAATCCGTACTGCCGGCGGAGGGGCTGCAGCCAAGAGCCCTGACAGGACAGGATCCAGTCGCCGTGCCCAGCCCGCCCGCCAACGAGGGTGAGATGCTGGTCTATGACTCGAATGACGGTTCTGGCACAGCTGCCAACGGCATCATCGCCGTCACCGGTAGTTATGGAGTCGGCACCTCCGTGCTCTATGTCATCGATGCGAAGAGCCTCCAGCTTGCGGTCTACGAGGCCCGCGGTGGGGCGGAGAGCATGCGCCGTCTGATCCATGTGGGCTCGCGGCGCATCGACCTGGACCTGCAGTTGGAGGGTTTCAACGACCAATCTCTGCACAGTTATCAGGACCTCAAGCGGCTCTTTGGCTCACGCCCGGCAGGGAAAGACTCCTCCCAAGGGGGGCAGCGAAACCCACGCCGCCGATGATATTCCCCCTGCCGAAAGCATCTGCTTTTGCCAGCCCTTGCGAAGGAGCGAGGTATTCTGTTTTAGTCTCCCCTAATCCCCTCACCCCAATTCCTATCCGTCCCAGAGGCTCCCGATCGTGACCACCCAAGACGAAGACTTCATCTCCTTCGAGAAAGCTCTCAACCAGCTCAAGATGGAGAGTACCGAACTCAAACGCCTGGTTTCGGAAGGCGAGATCAGAGCCTTTCGTGACGGCAGCTCCATGAAGTTCAAGCGCGAGGACCTGGATAACTTGGTTCCCGAGCTGGACATGGAGGATGACCTCGACTTTGCCGACACCCTCGAGGACGACACGGGCATGGTTACCGAGGAATTCTCTGAAGAGGACACCCTGCTGGCAGACGATGACGATCTCCTCGAAGAGGAGCCCGCTGCTCCTGCTGCTACGCGGAAGAGTTCCGCCGCCCGCAGCCGCGCACGTGCTAGCGAAGAACCGGAAGTCTCCACGGAACCCGTATGGGCGACCGCCGCCGCGATCCTGACCTGCGTGGTCATGCTTTACGGATTCATGATCGCTTATACGATCTCGACTGACGGCAGCCCCACAGGGCTGACCTCGATCTTCGCAGCCAAGTAATCGCGAGCCGCACATCGAGCGGAGGATGCATAGTCCTCCGCCATGGCATCCCTCTCCTTCTGGGCAGACTCCAGTGAAGATTTGTTCTTCACTGTCGAGCTGTTGCTGGGCTGCATCCTGGGCTGGGGATATGCTCGCCCCCCGCTTCGTGGCTGCACTTCGTTGGCCCCGGTCGCGCCTGGGCAGTCCCCGGTGTCGGCGGTTGTCGAAGCGCTCAACTTTGACTAACAGCCTGTTCACTAGCAACTTGGTCCATCAGGAGGGGTACATGTCCGCCGCACCAGCAAAAGCCATCGCCATCGGGATCGTCATGATCCTGAGTTCCTGCGTCAGCAGGGACGCCTATCTCAAGTCCCTCGCCGCGAATGACGCCCTACGCTCGGAGCGGGATGCCCTCGCCGGTCATATGACCTCCCTCGAGGATCAGAACTCGAGGCTGGCGGCGCAGGTGGACGGATTGAGCCGTACCGCTGCTGATGCGGACTGGGTGCGCGAGCAGCGAGCGAAGATCGATCAGATTCTCCGCGAACTAGAGAACAGCGGCCCCGTGGGTCTCCCTGTGGGTGTGACCCTCTCTCAGGGGCCAGGAGGCAGTGTGGTCATCAGCGTCGAAGGTGAGGTGCTCTTTGCATCGGGCAGGGCGGAGATCGTCGGCGGCGGCGCCGAAACCCTGAACCAACTCGCTAGTGTGCTGAAGCAGGAAAATCGCTTCATGCGCATCGAGGGGCACACGGACTCGGATCCGATCAGAAACAGCTCATGGAAGACGAACCTCAGGCTCTCCACGGCTCGCTCGCTGGCAGTCGCCGACTTCTTGATCGGAGCTGGAGTGCCGGAAGAACGAATCTCTGTATCTGCCTATGGACCCTACCGTCCAAAGGTCGGTGGTGAGGGTGCTGAAGCCAAGCGCGCCAACCGACGGGTCGAAATCCTTCTCCTCGACCGCTGATCACCTGAGCCCGGGCGGCATCGGGCTTGCCTCGCCATACATGGGGGGGAAGTCCTTGTATGTTCTCCTGGGGCTCCTGCTCCTGTTCGGCTCCGCGTCCTGCGAGCGCAGGCCCGAGCAGAGTAGCCGCCTCGATCGGGCGCAGCGCTACGGAGTCTTTCGCGACCTGGTGCTCTTCGCGGGCATGAGTTCAGACGGTGGCTCGTTCTTCCTCGATCGCTTCGAGACTAGCCAAGCAGACTGGCGGGCATATAGAACCGCCCTGGGTGAGACGAACGCACAGATCGACACAGAGCTCAGTCGGTACTCTGTTCTGGACGCCACCTTGCCAGTCACCACGGTCAGCCTGGTAGAAGCGCGCGCCTATTCCGCCTGGCGATTCGGTCGCCTGCCCCGCTACGAAGAGTGGGAGGCGGCGAGCACAGGTGGGGGGCGTTACCTCATGCCGTGGGGGAATCAGACCAGGCCCTGGGCAAATTCCTGGGAGTTGAAACTGGGATTCCTCACGCCGGTTGGGACCTTTGAATCCGGTCGGCAGGGCGATGGTCCCTACGATCTGGTTGGCAATGCCGCGGAATGGACGGAGAGTGTTTCCGGAGAACGCCTGTCCGGATTGAGAGGGGCGAAGCAGGTTGCAGCCAGCCTTGCCCTTGCTGTTTGGTCCCCGGGGATGGGTGCACCCAAGCCGGCTTTTTGGGTCCTTCAGGGTGAAGACTCGCCGAGCGAGTCGGTGGGAAGAATCGTGGTCGGGGGCATGGATCGCCGGATGCACAGCCCGGCGCAGCGCTGGGAGCTATCGGGCCGAAACGGTCGGAGCAGTCGGGTGGGGATCCGAGTCGCCGCGGATCCGGAGGGGATCATTCTTGCGCTCCTCGCCGAAACCCTGGCCCCTAGTCCAGAGGCGGAGCGCGAATTGCGCGACTTCCTGGCAAGGCCTGAACACCGTCGGGTCATGCGGGCGGTCTTCTTGCGTCGGCCTGAGCTGGGCGAGGCGGCAGGACCATTGGCGAGGATTCTCAAGGCCGAGTTGGGTCTGTGACTTCTGCTGGCCGCGATCCCTTTCACGTCTATCGCGAGCGCCTCGATGCCATGGGTTTTCGACCCAGTAAGAGTCTGGGGCAGAATTTCCTGCTGGATCCAGCCCTAAACCGCTACCTGGCAGAAGCGCTAGGAGCCTCCCGGCAGGACCTGGTCCTGGAGATCGGTCCGGGTCTGGGCTTTCTTACCCGTGAGCTCGCAAATCGGGCTGGCCGAGTTCTGGCCATCGAGTTGGACCGCCGCCTGCATGAGTTCTTGGGCGAGGAGATCGAGAGGATGCCAGATGGTGAGCGCGTCGATCTGATGCAGGGCGACATCCTGGAGAAGGGCGGCGGCTTGAATCCCCTTGTTCTCGAGCGGCTCGAGGTCGCCATGCAGGCCGCGCAATACGAGCGCTTCCTCTTGGGGGCGAACCTCCCCTATGCGATCACAGGGCCATGCATGGCGGCGCTGGCGTCCATGGACAGGCTTCCTGAGCGGATGATCTTCCTGCTGCAGCTGGATGTGGTTGAGCGCTTGACCTCAGCGGAGGGCTGCAAGGCCTACGGCAATCTGAGTGTTCTCCTAGGCAGTTTGTATCGCTGCCGAATGCTGCGCAGGGTGGGATCTGAAGTGTTCAGGCCGCGACCACGGGTTGCCTCTGCGGTCTTGGAATTGGTCCGTCGCGAGGATTCTCATCCGGCCCTCGAGGAGGCTGAGGCCCGAGTGGCCTATGCGAGTTTCTTGCGGCAGGCATTTGCGGCGCGAAGAAAGAAGTTGCGTGGTGCCCTCTCCCTCGATGGCGCTGCGGGGAAAGCGTCCTTGGACCTGGAGAAGCTCGGGGCTCATGGCGATCTGCGGGCAGGTGAGATTCCGGTGGATGTGTGGCCGGGTCTCTGGCTGACCTGCAGCCCCGGTTTCCCTTGAATCGATCCACAGGCCGGCTAGCCTTCTGCCGCTTCCTACCCTCCCGAGGCGCCGGCAGTAGCCGGGGGATTGGGTGAGGAGGGTTCCCAGGCCTGCTAGCAATGACCACGCGTGGAGTATCTGCGGCGAACTCCACGTCACTAGAGCAGGAGCCAGGCGACCGGACTGCGCGTCATCTATCGATGGGTCGATCCGTCGATCTCGATTTCGGTCATGGACCAGTTCGCAGAAGTCATTATCAAGATCAAGGAAGCGGTGGATCTCGTGGATCTCATCCAGGAGTACATCCCCTTGACCCGGCGTGGGCGGACCTCGGTAGCGCTCTGCCCATTCCACGCGGAAAAGACCCCGTCCTTTACGGTCTATCCAGAAAGCGGGCACTACCGCTGCTATGGCTGTGGCAAGGCGGGGGACATCTTTGATTTTCTCCTCGAGAAGGAAGGTTGGTCCTTCCGCGAGGCGGCGGAGATTCTCGCCGAGAAGCTCGGGATCTCCATGGATGGAGTCTTCGCCCGGGAGCGTGACCCCGGCGCCAAGCGGCTCGATGTCCATGGCAGTCTAGGCAAGGTCAGGGACTGGTTCGGCCAGGTGCTCGCCAGTCCTGCCGGTCAGGAAGTCCGTGACTACCTCGAATCGCGAAACCTCCTGGTGATGGCGGAGGAGTTTGGTCTTGGCGCACACCCCAAGCAGCCCGGGGCCCTGCACAAGTTTGCCGCCAAGTACGGCCTACCCATGCAGGTTCTCGAGCAGGCTGGTCTGCTCAGTCGAGGTGGACAACGCGAGCCCTTTGCCGGCCGCGCCATGTTCCCGATCATTGACGAACGGGGTCG
>JAJFFD010000006.1 GCA_021776805.1 Planctomycetota bacterium | reverse complement strand
GCCAATGTGCGCCGGATTCTCGAGGGTCGCCAGCAGATGATGAAGGACGAGTACGATCGGATCTTCGGTGCAGAAGGCACCGAGGCCGCGCGATCCGATCATTGAGGCGAGGCGCTCCGGGGGATATGATCCCCCGGAGATGACTCCTTCAGGGGAGGCCCGGGTGGGCCTTCCCAAGTCCCTGCCGCGAGACCGGCCTTGGATTGATCGCCATTGAGTGGCTCCAAGGCAAAGGCTTCAGGCATGGAGGGACAGGAGCCCCCATCGGTTTCAGCTCGTTCCCTGCCGTAGTTTCGGTAGATCGCGAGCACTCAATGCAGGTCAAGGCAACCAGCGTGACCCATCGCCCCTTCTCAAGCGCCTCGCAGGAGCTACCAAGACGCTCACGGCGCAGCATCGGATCCCTGCCGGATCCGATGCCACGGCTCGCATTCGATTTGAGAGCCCGGGCGAACTCCCTGCTGACCGTGGAGCGATCCAGGCTCCCGCAGCTCGCCACCAGTCCGGAGCTGACTCCGGTTCTGGCCCTTCCCAGGGCATTCGGCGATCAGAGACAGATCATACGCTGCTTGCGCCTCGTCCCCTATGTGGGCGGGATATCTAGTAAGGAACAGACTCTTGAAGAGGATGCTAATCAACGCTGCGGATGCCGAAGAAGCGCGCATCGCAGTCGTAGAAGATGGCGTGTTGCAGGAGCTACACGTCGAAATCTCGAGCCGTGAGGCTTACCTAGGAAACATCTATAAGGCCAAGGTCGTCAACATCGAGCCGAGCATCGGCGCTGCCTTCGTCAACTTCGGCGGCACGACCAACGGCTTTCTCCACGCTTCGGATGTTCTCCCGGCCTACGGGCGCCCTGATTTCGATCTCAAGGACATCATCGAGGGTCGCGCTCGCGTGACCGGCGATGAGGGGCCAGAGTCGATTCGCGCGGCTCTGGATGACGACGATGACAACGACTCAGCCAGTTCTGGCAAGTCAGGTTCGAAGTCGGAGGTCGAGGATAGCAACGAGCCGCATGGGGGAGCTGATCCCGGCGATGAGGGGGGTGAGGAGTTCGGGGCTGAGCTGGTAGAGGGATCTCCCGGGGCCAGTTCTCCGGCGGGCAATTCTGCTGCTGGCACCGCTGCCGAGGCCGTAGCGACCGAGAAGGTCAAGAAGCCCCGGCGCGGGCGAGTACGCCGCGAACGGCAGCGCATCCCCATCGACCAGCTGCTGAAGAAGGGCCAGGAAGTGGTCGTGCAGATCACCAAGGAGGGTATTGGTGCCAAGGGCCCGGCCCTGACAACCTTCATATCCCTGCCTGGGCGCAGCCTGGTCATGATGCCTAGCCTGCCGAAGTGCGGTGTCTCCAGGAAGATTGACAATCCCAAGGAGCGACGCCGGCTGAAGAAGATCGTCAAGGAGCTCGACGAGACCGGCAACGGTGGGGTGGGCTTCATCGTCCGCACTGCCGGTACGGAGAAGACCAAGACCGATCTCAAGCGAGACCGAGACTACCTCAAGAAGATCTGGGACATGGTTTCCCAGCGCATGCCACAGACGCGCGCACCTTCGCTCCTCTATCAGGAGTCCGATCTGGTGCTCAAGGCCATGCGCGATCTCTTCTCCCCGGAGATCGAGGAGGTGGTATGCGATTCAAAAGACGTGTTCATGCGCATCAAAGACTTCGCCGAGAAGCTGATGCCGCACATGGCAGATCGAATTCGTCTGCACGAACCGATCACGCCTCTATTCCACTCCTTTGGTATCGAGAAGGATGTTGAGTCCCTGTTCAGTCCGCGGGTCGAGTTGGCTAACGGCGGATCAATCGTCATCGATCAAACCGAAGCCCTGGTGGCCATTGACGTGAACTCCGGTCGCTTCAAGCCCGGTTCCAACCTGGAGGAGACGGCCTACAAGACCAACCTGGACTCGATCCCCGAGATGGTTCGTCAGCTGCGCCTCCGTGACCTCGGTGGTTTGATCATCATTGACTTCATCGACATGACCGAAGAGCGCCATAGGCGCTCCGTTGAGCGGAAGATGATCGAGGCCATGAAGGGCAACAAGGCGCGCATCAAGGTGGGCAAGATTTCGCCCTTCGGAATGCTCGAGATCACCCGTCAGCGGGTAGGACCGGGCTTGAAGCACGCGGTGTTCAGCGCCTGTAGTCAGTGCACCGGTACCGGTCTGGTGCGCACGATCCCGAGCAAGGGGCTCTCAGTTCTGCGCGAGGTTCGGGCGGTGCTGCACCTCAAGGGCTTCTCGATCCTGCAGGTTTTCGTGGCGCCGCCGGTCCACGATTTTCTTGCCAACCGCAAGCGCCGCCAGGTCCTCGACCTGGAGGAGTCTGTGGGCAAGACCGTGTTTCTCAGGTCCGAGCCCAGCTACCCGACCGATGTGGTCCACTATCGCTTCATGACCGCGGATGGGCAGGAAGCCAAGGTGGCGATCCCTGCGGGCCTCGGGGTGAAGGTCTGATTCCTATTGACAGTCGGGGCCGGGTGGCTAGCCTTCCTGCCCCAGTTTCCTGACCTCAGCCTTATGCACGCTGTTCTCGCCGACCGTAACAAGCAGTACCGAGTAGCCACTGGCGATCGTCTGCTCATCGATCTGAATACCAGCCTCGAGCCGGGTTCGGAGATCACCTTTGACAAGGTTTGCTTCCTCGGAGGGGACGATCCGAAGATCGGCGAGCCCTTTGTCGAGGGGGCTAGCGTGACTGCCAAGGTCCTCCGTCAGGAGGTCAAGGGTCCCAAGCTGATCATTCAGAAGTTCAAGCGCCGCAAGAATTACCGCCGTCGTACCGGTTTCCGCGCGCGCTACACCGAGATCCTCATCGAAGCGATCAAGGCCTAGCAAGAGATACAGGCAGCAGCCATGGCGCATAAGAAAGGACAGGGTTCGACTCGCAACGGACGCGATAGCAACCCACAGCACCGTGGGGTCAAGCGCTACGGTGGAGAGGCGGTCACTCCTGGGACCATCATCATTCGTCAGTGTGGCACGCGTTTTCTGCCCGGCAAGAACGTCAAGCGCGCCAACGACGACAGCCTCTTCGCGCTGAAGCCGGGCACCGTCCGCTTTCAGAGCAACCGTCGCGTGCACGTCGATCTCGCCAACTGAGATCAGCTGAGCGACTGCAATCAGGCCGGCTCCTCGAGCCTTCTGGCCCAGGTATCCCGTGTTCGTTGACGAACTCGAATTCAATGTTCTCGGCGGCAAGGGCGGAGATGGCTGCGTGTCCTTCCGCCGCGAGAAGTTCGTTCCTCGAGGTGGGCCGAACGGTGGCGATGGAGGCCGCGGCGGGGACGTGGTTCTCACCACGTCTGTCCACGAGAACACCCTCTACCACCTAGCCGGTCGTCAACTCTATCCCGCGGCCAAGGGGCATCAGGGCGGCAGCGCCGACTGCACCGGCGCCAGCGCTGAGCACCTCTATCTGAAGGTCCCGGTTGGAACCGTGGTCCTGGACGCAAAACGTGGTCACGTTCTCAAGGATCTCAGCGCGCCTGAGGAGAGTTTCGTGGTCGCCAGGGGAGGGGCAGGTGGCCGCGGCAACACGCGCTTTGCCTCTGCCACCAACCGAACACCGCGAACCGCGGAGAAGGGGCAACTTGGTGAGGAGCGGCGCATCCGTCTGAGTCTGAAGCTCATCGCCGATGTCGGTCTGCTCGGTCTGCCTAACGCCGGCAAGTCGACACTGCTTGCTTCCCTCTCTCGAGCCAGACCACGCATTGCGGATTATCCCTTCACCACCTTGGAGCCGAGTCTCGGCATCGTGCCCCTGAACCAGGATCTCAGCTTTGTTATGGCCGATATCCCGGGACTCATCGAGGGTGCTCACGAAGGCAAGGGTCTCGGCGACAAGTTCCTCAAGCACATCGAAAGGACTCGAGTCCTCCTGCACCTGGTGGACTGTTCGCGCGAGAGTCTGGAAGAACCGGAGGAAGCCTGGCGGGTGATTCGGGGGGAGATCACGAGCTACTCCCCGACCCTCGCGGCGCAGCCCTGCATCCTGGTGGCTACCAAGGTGGAGGACGAGGTCAGCCGTGAACGCGCCGCAGCGCTCGCCGGCATCACCGGTGAGCAGGTTTGGCCCATCTCCGCGGCCACTCGCGAGGGTTTGGACCCTCTCCTGCGGGAGCTCGGTCGCCTGATCTGGCCGCCCAGGGACTAGGCAGGTCTCGGCCCGCTCGCCGAAGGGGGCTGACAATGCCCCCTGACAATGCCCGCTGGCAAGGGATCTTGGCAGGCCGGATCACGCTGCAGGCCCAAGTGGGCCGATAAGGACTGCAACAGGGAGACCGCCACAGGACCGCCGTGAACCAGCCAGCGCTACAAGACCTGCTTCGCATCGTCGTTAAGGAAGGCGCCTCGGACCTCATATTGAAGTCCGGGGGCTGTCCGGCCATGCGCCTGTCAGGCGTGATTCGCTTCATCGGCGATCAGCCACTCACTCACGAGCTCATGGAGGGCTTCCTACGCGAGGTTCTCGATCCTCGGACCATGCAGGACTTCCATGATCAGGGCGCTGCGGACATGGCGGCGAGCTTCAAGGGCATCGGTCGCTTCCGTTGCAATGCCTTCCACCAGTGCGGGCAGGCCGGCATCGTCTTCCGGCGGGTGAACACAGAGGTCCCCAGCTTCAAGGACTTGAACCTGCCTGTGCAGGCCATGAAGCGTCTCTCCAGCATCAAGCGTGGCATGGTTCTCGCTACCGGCATCGCCGGCTCGGGCAAGTCAACGAGCCTCGCGTCGATGATCGAGTACATCAACAAGAACGCCCAGAAGCACATCATCACCATCGAAGATCCGATCGAGTACATGTTCGAGGACAAGGTCTCGATCATCAACCAACGCGAAGTTGGCACGGATACCCACAGCTTTGGCGACGCCATGCGCCAGGCAGTGCGCCAGTCGCCAGACGTGATTCTCATTGGTGAGATGCGCGACCAGGAGACGGTCACCGCCGCAATTTCGGCGGCTGAGACCGGCCACCTCGTGCTCTCAACCCTGCATACGGTCAATGCTGTGCAGACCGTCGAGCGCATCATCACATTCTTCCCGCCGCACCAGCATGACCTGATTCGCTTGCAGTTGGCGCTCAACCTGGCCGGCGTTATCTCCCTGCGCCTGATCGGCACCAAGGAAGGCCGCGGAATGGTTCCCGCTTGCGAGGTCATGATCAATACGCCCACCGTGCGCGAGCTGCTCGAAAGCGGGCAGACCCGTATGCTGCCCAAGGCCCTGGCCGAAGGTAGCTACTACGGGACCATGACCTTCAACCAGTCCCTGATCCGACTCTTCGAGGCCGGCAATATCAGCCTCGAGGATGCTCTCGCCTCCTCCGACAATCCGGACGAGCTCAAGATGCAAATGCGCGGCATCACCCAGGGCGGCAACCACGTCACCAGCTAGGCTGGGGCCAAGATCCGGGAATAGAGACCAGGCTGCTCCGTCGAAGGGGCGAATCTAGGGCGCCAAGCCAGCTACGGGGCGTTCTGGAGCAACCTGTCCCTGAGCTTGATCCCTATCACCAAAGCCTCTGCCCCCCCTGCCAGTTGGGATTGGTGGCTTCGGAGGCTCCCATCGTGAGAGGCAGGAGCTACACTGGAGGCAAGGCCATGTCCAAGCTACCGATCAATCTCATCCTGTATCTGATCACCCTGGGACTGCTCGGTGGGAGCGGGATGTACTTTTACGAGGCGGTGAACCTGCCGCGCTCGCCGGATCCGAAGCAGATCCGCGACCGGGCGATCGCTGCCCTGAACAAGGGCAAGGAGCGGGATCCGGAGATCGCTGGCAAGGACTACACCAAGGACGAGCCATGGGTGGCCTTCGCCGAGGCGAACTTCACCGGCAAGTTGCCGCCGCCCAAGCCGGTCGCCAAAGACCTGAACGAGGCGCCGGAGAAGACCGTAAACCCCATCACTCCCATGGAGGAGATCTTCTCCATCCTGGGCATCTACTATGACGGGGATAACTCGCGGGTGGTGATCAAGTACAAGCCCACCGCCAATGTGCAGCCGCCAGCGGACGTGCTCAAGGCGCGCCGCGGGTCAGCTGCGAGCAACTCTGGTCCTTCGGATCGCGTGCCTCCTGCACGGGGTCGCGGCGCTCGAGGTCGTGGGGGACAGCCTGCTCCGAGCATGCCGACGGCAAACCCCAACGAGGGCTTGGTTCACCACCTGGCCCTGGGCGATCCTGAACAGAGCAAGCTTTGGGAGCCCTACCATCCGATTCGATTGGTATCCGTCGCTGACGATGCTGAGTTCGCAGTCTTCGAGGATCAGCGCAGTCCGAAGGAGAAGGCTGGCGAGAGCGAGACCTGGCCCGAAGTGCAGATGTTCAAGGAGGTCTTGGACCTGCCACAGGAGATCAGGCGCGCCCTGGCAGCTGGAGGCGAGTCAGGCCAGGGGCAAAAACAAGGCAGCCAGTCAGGCAACCAACAACAGTCCAATCAGGGCAATGCCCTGGCCGAACCCACCTCGAAGAGCGGCTGGAAGCCTGTCGAGAACACAACCCGAGTCGGCACCAACCGCTATGACATCGGCACCTCGGATCTCGCGCGCATCAACAAGGACCCGGCGCGGGTCTTTTCCGAGGATGTGCAGATCAGCAGCTACCGTCAGGGCGGAGTGCAGATCCGAAAGATCTCTCCTCAATTCCAGAGCTTCGGTCTGCGGGTTGGCGACATCGTCACCCACCTCAATGGCCGTCCGGTGAACAACAAGACCGAGGCGATCACCCTGGGCAAGAAGCTGTACAAGCGCGGCATCCGCAGCTTCAAGGTGACCGTGCTGACTTCCCGCGGCTACACGGAAGAACGGACCTACAACGCGCCCAACTAGGCAGGAGCGCCATGCCCTCGGCCGCCGACGATCTGATCCTCAGTCTGGATCGTGGCAACTCCAGCCTGGACTGCCTGCTCGAGGGGCAGGGGATCTCGAGAACTGCCCGTCTCCGACCGCAGCTCGAGGATCTGCAGGCCTTCCTTGGAGATTGCCGACCTGACCTGGCTGTGGCTTGCAGCGCTGTCCCAGGCGGATTGGATCAGCCGCGAGAATTGCTCGCAGCGATTGGATGCGAAATCCTCGTCGCCGGGGAGGATATGCCCTGCCCCCTGGAGCTGGACTATGCGGAGGGGCAGTTGGGAGTGGACCGTTGGGTCGCAGCCCTCGCCGCCTGCCGCCAATTCGGGGCTGCCCTGTTGGTGGATGCAGGCTCGGCGGTGACCATCGACCTGGTGACTGCCGAGGGTCGGTTCCTCGGTGGAGTCATCGCCCCTGGTCGTGCTGCCCTGAAGCAGGGCCTGGCGGCACTGGCCCCGAGTCTCCCCTCGGATCAGATAGAGGATCTGCCCCGGTTGCCGCCTCTGACCAGCGGCGCCGCAGTCGGTGCTGGCTTGAGCTGGGGTTACCTGAGCATGGTCGATGGACTGGTGAGTCGCCTGCTCAGCGCCTCCAGCCTGAAGGCAACGCGACTTGTTCTCACCGGTGGGGATGCGGAGCTCCTCGCGCGGGAGAGTTCGCATCGCTTCGAGCTCCGGCCCGCCCTCATCCACGAAGGACTTGCTTGTCTGCTCAGCGAGTATCGATCCAGATCCTGACCCCTCCCGGGCCAGGCGGGATTGCCGTGCTCGCCCTGCGTGGTGAGGGGCGGCATGAGCTGGCCCGTGCCCTCCTGCGCAGCCCGAAGGCAGGCCCCTTCCGGGCACCCTTGGATTCGATGCCGCGCCTCGCCCAGCTTGTGATCGATGATGAGCTGCTCGATCAGGTGCTGGTCCTGGATCGACCGGAGAGTCGCCAACTGGAGATCCATCTACATGCCTCCGATGCCCTGCTCTCTGTCCTTAGGCAGCATCTGGAGATCGATACTCTGCAGCTATCGCCTGCTGAGTCCTTGCTCTGTCAGGCCCTGGACGGCGCACAAGTGGAGTTGGCCCTCGAGCAACTCGCACAGCCATGGAGCGCATTCCTCGCCGGGCTGGCGGGCTCGAGTCCGGAGCAAAGGAGTCGAGAGATAGCGGCCGCCCGGGAGCGCAGCCGAGCTGCCATGGCCATGGCCCAGCCTGCCCGCCTCGTGCTCTGCGGAGCGCAGAATGCGGGCAAGTCCACCCTCATGAATCGTTTGCTCGCCAGCCCGCGGAGTCTGACCGGCGCATTTGCCGGGCTCACCCGTGACCCGGTCCGCGATCAGACTTGCCTCTCTGGCTACCCATATCTTCTGGTGGATACTGCCGGCGAAGGGCCAGCTCAGACTGAGATCGACCGTCGGGCCCAGGGGCTCGGCCGGAGGGAGCTGGCCGAGGGTGACATTCGCCTTCTGCTGGTGGACGGTTCTTGCCAGCCCAGCCGGGAGGATCGGGCGCTGGCCATCCCGCCCTGTCTGCTGCTGCGCAGCAAGGGCGACCTGATCGCGGCGCATTGGCCGGAGGATTTTTCTGCCCATCTGGAGATCTCCGCCCGGGATCAGTCTGCTTCCGAACTGCGCGTCCTTATCGGCGCTTCCCTGCTCCAGTTGAGGTCACTGCCTCCGGCGGGGCCGGTGGGAGGTCCGGCAGCCCTCAGCCGGGAAGAGCTCACAGAGCTTGCGGAGGAATAATGCGGCGATAACCTCAGGGCCTGCCAATGGGCGAAGGCAGAAAACGCGACCTGGTCTCCATCGACGACCTCAGCACCGAGGAGATCATGGAATTGTTCCGCCATGCGGACGGCTTCCGTGCGGACCTACGCGCCTGGACCCACCTCTGTCAGGGCACGATCATGGCGACCCTCTTTTTTGAGGCGAGCACTCGAACCCGGCTGAGCTTCGAGTCAGCCATGCTGCGCCTGGGTGGCGGCAAGGTGACCGCAGCGGAGGCTAGCAGCACCAGTCAGAGTAAGGGCGAATCCCTGGCTGACACCGTGCGAGTGGTGGGGGGTGGTTACGCCGACATTCTCGTGGTGCGCCACCCAAGGGATGGGGCAGCGCGGGTTGCTGCCAAGTTTGCTAGCGTGCCGGTGATCAATGGTGGTGACGGTGCCCATGAGCACCCTACCCAGACTCTCTGCGACCTCTACACCCTTTGGCGTGAGAAGGGCAAGCTGGAGGGACTCGACGTGGTTCTATGCGGTGACCTGCGCTACTCCCGTACGATCCATTCCTTCGCCTATGCTCTGGCCCGCTTCAAGGCCAACATCGTTACCCTGCCCTACCCGGGCTTCGAGATGCCTGACGCGGTCACGGACCGGCTGGCTCGGGACTTTGGATTGAAGGTCGACAAGGCCCGGGTCACGGACCTGCCGGGCATCGCAGGCGGCGACAATTCCGCTGCCTATCTGACCGCGAGCAAGCCACACCAGCTGGCCCTCTTTACCCAGCTGACGCCACACCAGGTTGGGCACATCGATGCGATCTACATGACCCGCGCCCAGCGTGAGCGGCATGCTGGCGAGAGCACCGAGGGTTACCCGCGGATCTCCCGCGAGTTTCTCCGCTCCGACATTATGAAGGATGCTCGCGTCATGCATCCTCTGCCGCGAACAGATGAGATCGACTACGAGGTCGACAGCGACCCGCGTTCGGTCTACTTCCAGCAGGCAGAACTGGGCGTGCCCATGCGGATGGCCCTGATGGCCTTTCTCCTGGGGAAGATCGAGCTGAGCAGCAAGCCTCCGGAGAGCTTTGCCACCGACCCGGGTCTGTTGGGGGATGTTGCCGCCCTCAACTGTCAGAATGAGCGCTGTATCACCCGGACCGAGCAGGTGAGCTATCTGGCCCCGGAGTTTCGCCTGCTGCGGGAAACTCCCCCTGCCCTATCCTGTGCCTACTGCTCGGTGACCACGGAAGCCGCCTTCGTCGGGAGTCGCGGCAGCCTGCGATATCATCGTTACAATGCCGCCGAGGCCAGGCGCATCAAGCCGGCGAACCGGGCCTATTTCGCGACGGAGGAGCAGGCGCAGGCGGCAGGCTACAGCGCCCTCGGTCGGGCGGGCCGCGAAAGTAGCTGAGGGAGAGCCCTAGGCATATTCGCTAGAGGCGAATCTCGCGGCCCCAAATCGCCCGGCCCTGGTTACGAGGGTAATCTGGGTTATATAAGGAACGAGCGCCCTGCCAGGGGTCCGCTCGTGAAAGCGCTCCGCTCGTGAAAGCGCCCATCCGTTCAATTTGCCATGGTCAAAACCCCTCCCATGCGGCCAGAGTCATCCAAACACCAGCTGAGCTCAGCCAACCCTTTCTCTTCTGTCGGCAATCTCCTCTTGCTGGCGGGAATCCTGGCCATTCCAGGCTGTAGCGGCGGAGGCGGTTCTGGTGGCAGCCCCGGGGCTGTGAGCCAGGGCAACGCCAGTTTGCAGACTGTCGAGTACGGTCGGCTGGTGGAAGTCCGTGGCTTTGTGCGCACTGAGAGCGGCGGTCCGGAGGCGGGTACTGTCAAAGTAGAGCGCTATCTGGCCGACGTGATGGTCGGGCCGGACATCGTCGATCAGCGAGGCAACCAGCAGCAGGTGCCTGATGACGAGATCACCTATGACTTTCTGAATTCCAATCCAGAAAACCTGCAGCCGATACTTCTGATAACTCGGGAAATCGGCAGCGAGGAATTCAAGGCAGCCTTCGATGCCCTGGACGACAACCTGCGGCAAGTGAACGGCGCCATCTTCGGGCAGGATCCCAATCTGAATCAGGCTTTCTCGGTCGTGCCGCGGAATGCTGGCATACGTCTCACCTTCAGCTCGGCCCTTGGTGTCGACAGCAGCTTCTTCTACAGCACGGATCCTGACGGGCGCATTACCGGGGTCAAGAACACCGAGGCGGTGCAGCTTCTCGAGATCGCCGGCGATCCGACCGATGCTAGGGATGAAGGCGACTTCAAGGTCATCCCGACCCGCGTAGTGGCCCGCAATAATCACTTGATCGTCGATCCTGTCCTGCTCGGTACGGAAGGGATCCAATTGCAGGCGAAGAACAATGCCGCGGGTATGCCCGAGTCCCCCGATCAGGAGGGCGCGAACATTCGGATAGCTGTTGCCCTCGAGGGTCCCCTGGCTCTCAAGCAGATATCTGCCGGCTCCGAAGCCGTTTCCCTCATTGGCAAGAACAACTCCGCCCTCAAGAGCCTGGTGCGTGACTTCAGGTCCGGGAACGCCAACGACAACTCGGCTGACCTATCCCGCGGTTTTGTCCGCGATCCAGCGCCACCGCGAATCGTTGGCGAGCTGCTCATGTTCCTGGAGCGGGTCGATGACATCAACGACAGTACCCAGAGGATCACCCTCTACAAGAACGAGAAGGACCACGAGATCGATCTGGGGGATGTGATTCGCATCATAAACCCGGCGAATGGCGAGGTTTTTGCGAGCACCGATGTGATCGAGGAACCCAGCGACGACCGGGGCAAGCCGGGCGTTCAGCATGTGCGCATGAACGTGCGCAGGGTTGCCGGCCTCGAGGCAATCGACCCCAGCAATGACCCCGCCTACCCTATTGATCTGGCTGAGCGCGAACGCTGGCTACGCTTGAACGCGCCGCGTTCGGTCCTGGTCGCCGAATTCACCGCCAGCCGTGAGGACCCAACCACGGGCGTCATCGTTAACGACGACCTCATAAACTTCGTCAGCTTTACCCCTGGTCCCCTGCCACTGATCGATGGCTCCCCCAGCCCACAGAATGAGAATGTCTCACCCTTTGCCGGAGCCATTATTCGCTTCAGCAAACCGGTGGACATGACCACCCTCCGTTCCTTGGACAGCTTCTTCTTCGCCACGCGCAATGTGCTGGATGATGAGGTGATCCTCGGTGACCACGTGGCTCCTCTGCAGTTGGATCCATCGCGCTTCTTCCCGAACTACAAGGACAAGTACATCACTCCGCACTTGGTTGTCAGTCGGATCTTTGACGAGGATGGTTCCCAGACCGCCCTGCGCCTGCAGCCCACCATGGGCTTCTATCTGGATCAGGAGATGCGGGATGCGGACGAGGGCAAGGCCTTCTCCCAGAAGCGCTTCGAGTACTACGTGCACCTGCTCGGCGGACCGCGTGGGATCCGAGACCTGGCCGGGAATCAGCTCGATTTCCAATCGGCAGCCGGGGTCCTGGACTTCATCGCCGTGCCCTTCAGCCTCGACACTCGACAGCAGCCCAATAACCCCAGCTTGCCCATGTTCGAGGACAATCTGGTGGTCAACATCGCCCGGCGCTTCGCGGACACGGACGAAGACGAGCAGCCATCCGTGTATCTGCCTTCCGAGATGCCGCTCACTTCCTTCGACAACCAGACCAACTTCCCCAACATGCTAGCACGGGTTGACGATGTTTTTGGCGAAGTCACTTTCCTCAGCGAAGGCAAGTTGCAGGCTCGCGGCACCTCCCGTTTCCGGCAGGTGGTCGATAATCTCAACCAGAGATCCCCGACTCAGTCCGGACCCCTGGCCTGGTGCCCATCCATGGTCTCCGGCCTCTTCAACAGCGATCGCATGATCGTGTCTGCGACCGCAGCGAGCCCCTTCTTCGCTGGAGGTATTCAGAATCCGCTCAATCCCTTCGGGGCCAGGTTGCAGTCGGTTTGGCGCGAAGTGGACTTCAGTCTGTCGCGTATCAATCCCGCCGACTTCAATCTGGATGTCGAGCAGATGTACTGGGCTCCCTTCACCCAGAGCCCGATCACCTTCGACGAGTTCGACCGAATCTCGCTCTTCCTTGGGCATTCGGAGAAGCGCCCGGAAGTCTGCTTGGGCGCCGGCGATGCACTGCCCCTCTTCTATAATTCGGGCCTCGTCCAGAAGTTCGAAGACAACTTCGCCTTCAACCCGAAGGCCACCAACAATCTCGAGAAGGACGATCCCCCACCGCCGCACCCGGCCTTCCTGGAGACCAATATGGTCATCGATTCGGGCCGAACCTTCACCGAACCGAATGGGGTCAACCGCTACCTGCCCCTGCCCGAATTCCAGGAGCCTTACTTTGTCTGGCGTGACGAGACCTCCACGGTCCAGGGAGGTGAAGCAGGCTTCCTCAACGGTGGTGGCCTGGCCCGCAGTTCCGATACCTTCGGTCAGCGCTACGCGCCTTTCATCGCCTCGCCCTTCCTTGGCGGCTCCGGTCGCCTCACCACCGTCAACAGCAGCAATAGTGTGGTCACCAACACTGGCTACTGGGGGAATGGCAGTGGTAGCAGCCTCATGGGCACGCCGGGTTCCCCAGGAACCAGTGTTCTGGGCGCATCGCGTCGGATCGAGCGATTCAGTGGAGGGACCATTGCCGCTATGGGTTTGCCGCTCTTGGCCGACTTCCAAATCCTGCCTGATGATCCGGACCTGCCAGTGAACGGTGGCTTCGTGGCTACCGGCTTCAATGGCTGGCAGATCTCGGTGCCGGTGCAATCCAGTTTCTATCCCTTCTTTCGCGCCTACTCCGGTGGTTTCTCCGGTGGCGGCAACTCAGCTCCCATCTTCGTTAGCCCCAGTGACCTGGCTTGGAGCCAGGCGGCCTCAGGCTTCAACCTGGACGGCACTCCCTCCTGTATCACCAGCGGAATGGGGGGCATCAACGTGGGCGTCACCGTCTGCGGCCTGGACAACTCGGTCTACTGGATCATGGCCGACTTCCTCAAGCGCCAATCCGTTGTCACCGCGGGCTTCGTCGAGATCCTCAATCCGCATCGCATGCCGCCGCGGGTCAATGGCGACGGCGACCCTCGCCTCGGCCCCTACTTCTCCCAGCAGAATGGGAGCTTCGCTCTGCCTACCGGTGTCTTGCCCAGCTTCGACTGGAGCACGGAGCCCCCGCTCGATCAGCTCCCTGCAGGTACCCAGATCGTCCCTGAGTTCCGTGCGGCGAGTCGGCTGGAGAACGACAGTGGAAGTCTGTCCACCGGCCGTGGCCTGCCAGAGGGCTTCTGGCGCTGGGCAGTGCATGATCCTGGGATCCCAACGGGTCCTGTCGTGCCCAATCCATTCACCACCGCCATCTATGCCGACGCGGAGCGCCCGGACGAGATCAACTTCCCCCTCAACCCGCTAACCGCTGGGGACGCGGGCATTCGCAAGTGGGATGAACGGGTGCAGCCGGATTCGGGTCAGTCACGTAACTTCTGGGCCTACTACTACAATCGCCATGTCACCGATTACACGAGCTCTCTCGGCAATCTCATGGACGAACTCTTCCTCGAGGACTTCGTCAGTGACAACGAGAGCTTTGGGCCGCGCGATGTGAAGTACTTCAATTGGCGCTTCACCATGCGCAACAACGTCGAGGCCAACCCGCCGGTGAGCCCGGAACTGGAGTCCTTTGCGGTCACCTACCGCTTCGAGCGGCGCTAATCCCAGGCGGGCGCTTTTGCGTCCGCCCGCTGACGAATTTTGCCGGCAGTCTCCACACCCTCGCGGTCCGGGACTCCCCTCGGGAAGGCCGCCTGGGCTCTGAGCGAAAGCGCTCGGGGAACGCCCCAGGCCGCACTCTGGAAGCCCCTCAGCGCTCCCGCCCGAAGCTCATAATTCGTTATGGGATACACTGTTGTTGTCCGGCGAGGGGAGCCCTGGCTGCGGCATGCTTCTTGATGACTACAGCAGTGGAATTCTTCTACCCCTCGGGTTCGGGCCTGTCGCCAGCACAGTCCGAGGTTATGTTTTCAACCCCGGCCTGCGTCCCGATCGCAAGCCCAAGCCGTCCCACAGGTTGCAGTCCCCAATCCGAGTGCGGATCCCCTCTCCCGTACTTCGCCTAGCAGCAGATTCATGGCCATCCTCTACCCAAATCCCCGTGAGCAAAAGGCTCAGTGTGTCGGCCCTGGCAGCACTGAAGATCTTCCTGCATCGGGCAGTGTCTTGAAGAGCAGTGCATTGCCCAGCGCTGGGTTGTCGAGAGCCCTTGCCGTCATGGCAAGCCTGGGAATCCTCTTCGGCATGAGTTCCTGCGGCGGGGGCGGCGGAGGTGGTGGTGGAACCGCAGGGGTGAGCCCGGGCAACGCCAGGTTGCAGAGAGTTGAGTATGGTCGGTTGGTTGAAGTTCGTGGCTTTGTGCGCACGGAGAGTGGCGATCCGGAGGCGGGCACCGTCGAAGTGAAGACCTATCTGGCCGACGTGATGATCGGCCCGGACATCCTCGATGAACGTGATGGGCCTAGCACCAAGCCGGACGATGAGATCACCTATGACTTTCTGAGTTCCAACCCGGACAACCTGCAGCCGATACTTCTGATTCCTCGGGAAATCGGCAGCAAAGAATTCACAGCTGCCTTCGATGCCTTGGACGACAACCTGCGCCAGGTGAACGGCGCCATCTTCGGGCAGGATCCCAATTTGAATCAGGCTTTCTCGGTGGTGCCGCGAAATGCCAGCATACGTCTCACCTTCAGCTCCGCCCTTGGTGTCGACAGCAGCTTCTTCTACAGCACGGATCCTGACGGGCGCATTACTGGGATCAAGAACACCGAGGCCGTACAGCTTCTCGAGATCGCAGGCGACCCCACGGATGCGCAAGATCAGGGTGACTTCGAGGTCATCCCTAGCAGAGTCGTAGTCCGCAACAATCAGTTGATCGTCGACCCGGTGCTCCTGGGCACGGAGGGGATCCAGCTGCAGGCGAAGAACAATGCCGCTGGCATGCCCGAGTCCCCGGATCAAGAGGGAGCCAATATTCGGCTGGCTATCGCCCTCGAGGGCCCTCTGGCTATGCGGCAGGTCTCAGCAGGTAGCGAGGCCACTGCCCTCGTGGGCAAGAACAACTCGGCCATCCGAAGTCTGATCCGTGACTTTCGTTCCGGGAACTCCGATGACAACTCCTCGGATCTGGCTGGCGGATTCGTTCGCGATCCCAGCCCGCCGCGGATCATTGGCGAATTGCTCATGTTCTTGGAGCGCGTTGATGACATCAACGACAGCACCCAGCGGATCACCCTCTACAAGAATTCCAAGGATCACGAGATCGATCTGGGGGATGTGATTCGCATCATCAACCCGGCGAATGGCGAGGTTTTCGCGAGCACCGATGTGATCGAGGAACCCAGTGACGATCGAGGCAAGCCTGGCGTTCAGCATGTGCGTATGAATGTGCGTCGGGTTGCCGGTCTCGAAGCAATCGACCCCAGCAATGATCCGGGATTCCCTGTGGATCTCGCGGAGCGGGAAGTGTGGTTGCGGCTCAATGCGCCGCGTTCGGTCCTGATTGCCGAGTTCACGGCCAGCCGTGAAGATCCAGTCAGCGGCAACATTGTTGGCGACGATCCGATCAACTTCGTCAACTTTACGCCTAGCCCCCTGCCCCTGGTGGACGGGACACCCAGCGCTGCGAATGAAAACGTATCGCCTTTTGCTGGCTCGATCATTCGATTCAGTAAGCCGGTGGACATGAGCACCGTGCGTGGTCTGGACAGCTTCTTCTTTGCGACGCGTAATGTTCTCGATGACGAAGTGATCCTCGGGGATCACGTCGCTCCACTTCAGTTGGACCCGACGAGGTTCTTCCCGGAGTACAAGAACAAGTACATCACTCCGCACCTGGTGGTCAGTCGGATCTTTGATGAGGATGGCTCGCAGACCGCCCTGCGCCTGCAGCCCAGCATGGGCTTCTATCTGGACCAGGAGATGCGGGACGCGGATGAGGGCAAGGCCTTCGTGCGTAAGCGCTTCCCCTACTTCCTGCACGTTCTCGGTGGGCCCAATGGCATCAAGGACCTGGCTGGAAACCAGCTCGACTTCCGCTCGGATACGGCTGTGCTGGACTTCCTGGCCATCCCCTTCTCTCTGGATACGCGCAACCAGCCGAACGATCCCAACCTGCCAATGTTCGAGGACAACCTGGTGGTGAACGTTGCCAGGCGCTTTGCGGATACGGACGAGGATGAGCAGCCATCCGTGTATCTCCCCACCGAGATGCCGCTCACCTCATTCGATAACCAAACCAATTTCCCGCACATGCTGGCCCGAGTGGACGACGTCTTCGGCGAAGTCACATTCCTCAGCGAAGGGAAACTGCAGGCCCGTGGCACTTCGCGTATCCGCAAGGTCGTCGACAACCTCAATCAGCAGTCGCCGCCGCCAGAGGGCGGGCCTTTGAGTTGGTGTCCGCCACGGGTGACCAACCTCTTCAACAGCGAGGCCATGATTACCTCGGCCACGGCGGCCAGCCCCTTCTTCGGTGGAGGTATTCAAAACCCCCTCAATCCCTTTGGAGCTCGCCTGCAGACGGTTTGGCGTGAGGTTGACTTCAGCCTTTCCCGGCTCAATCCCTCCGACTTCAATTTGGACGTGGAGCAGATGTACTGGGCTCCCTTCACGCAGAGCCCGATCACCTTCGACGAATTCGATCGGGTCTCGCTCTTCCTGGGGCATTCGGAAAAGCGGCCTGTCCCCTGTCTGGGTGCCGGCGATGCCCTGCCCTTCTTCTTTCAGTCTGGCCTGGGCGCGATCTTCGAGAACAACTTCGCCTACAATCCGCTGCCGACGAACAATCTGGAGAAGGACAACCCGCCGCCGCCGCATCCGGCCTTCGTTGGGAGGAGCATGACGATCGATTCGTCAAGGACCTTCACGGAGCCCAATGGGGTCAACCGCTATCTGCCTCTGCCCGAGTTTCAGGAGCCCTACTTTATCTGGCGTGACGAGACTTCAGCCGTGCAGGGTGGCGAGGCTGAAACTTTGAATGGGGTCGGCCAAATGAATGCCGGTTTGACTCTGAGTTCGGACACCATCGAACAGCGCTACGCCCCCTTCATCGTGTCGCCCTTCCTCGGCGGAACCGGCCGCCTGGTCACCCAGGACTTCAGCACGCCCTCGGATCCCAGGGTGGTGACCAATACCGGCTACTTCAGCAACGGCAATGGACGCAGTCTTCGGGGCAGCGTGAGCGATCCGGCGGCGAGGATTGGCAGTTCGCGACTCATCGAGAGGACTACAGGCGGCATCATTCCCGCCATCGGACTGCCGCTTCTGGCCGACTTCCAGATTCTGCCTGACGACCCGGACTTGCCGGTGAGCGGTGGCTTTGTGGCCACCGGTTTCAATGGCTGGCAAATTTCGATCCCGGTGCAGTCGAGCCTCTATCCATTCTTCCGCGCCTACTCCGGCGGTTTCTCCGGGGGTGGTCTGGCTGCTCCGACCTTTATCAGCCCGAGTGAGCTCGGCTGGGCCCAGGCCACATCCGGATTCAACCTGGATGGCACGCCTTCCTGCATCACGGTTCAACCTGGTGGAATCAACGTCGGCACGACCATTTGTGGCCTGGACAACTCGATCTACTGGATCATGGCGGACTTCTTGAAGCGCCAGTCTGTGGTCACTGCCGGTTTCGTCGAAGTGCTCAATCCCCATCGCATGCCCCTGCGGATAAATGGCGAGGGTGATCCCCGCCTGGGTCCGTACTTCTCCCAGCAGAACGGCAGCTTTGCTCTGCCGACCGGTGTCCTGCCCAGCTTTGATTGGACCACCGAGCCGGCTCTGGACGAGCTGCCTGCGGGGACGCAAATCATTCCTGAGTTCCGCGCTGCCAGTCGCTTGGAGAACGACCAAATGCTGACCGGCAACGGTCGTGGGCTACCCGAAGGTTTTTGGCGCTGGGGTTTCCATGATCCGGGTTTCCCAGATACCGGTGATCCACAAGTGCCGAACCACTTTGTCACCGACATCTTCATGAATGCCGAACGCCCGGATGAGATCAACTTCCCGCTCAACCCGCTCACTGCCGGGGATGCGGGTATCCGCAAGTGGGACCAACGGATCATGCCAGATACCGGTCAGTCCCGTGATGCCTTCGCCTACTACTACAACCGCCAAGTCACCGAGTACACATCGGACATAGGGAACCTCACTGATGAGGTTTACCTGGAGGACTTTGTTGGTGCTGGCGAGGTCTTCGGTCCACGTGAAGTGAAGTACTTCAACTGGCGCTTCATCATGCGGAACAACGTCGAAGCCAATCCTCCGGTTAGTCCGGAACTCGAGTCATTCTCCGTGACCTACCGTTTTGAGAAGCGCTAATCGTTTTTAGAACGCAAGGTTCAGACACAAAGCCCCCCCCGAGATAGTCCAGATGCAAGCCCGCAGCAAGATCGCAATAGCCGCCATGCTTCTCACCGGCCTCACCGCATGTTCCGGTGGTGGGGGAGGTGGAAGTGGTGTGCAAGGTACCAGTGGTAACTTCCTCGTTTTGCGCTCGTCCCCGCAGAACAACGGCAAGTTGTTCCTCAACGACCCGATCGCCATCGACTTCAGCAATCCGGTCAAGCTGAGTACAGTTACGCGCACAACCTTCGCCTTCCAAGTCTTCGACTTGCTTGGCAACCTGCTCAATGAGCAGCCATTCGGCCGCTTCGAAGTGGGGGATATTCCCGGTGATGCAGGAGCCGTCGGTGCCGGTCGCCGCCTGTTCTTTCTGCCGAAGTTCCCCACCAATCGGACCTTCGACGATGGCGGCTTCCTGCCTGGCAGGCGTTATGTGCTCACCCTCGTCGGCGGTACCGCTGGGTTCGGCACTGTGCTAGAAGACATCTCGGGTCGCCCTCTACGCGAGCCGGTTACCTTCGAATTCTCAACCTCGGATGGCCTCAATCCCGCCCTGCTCTTCCGCGATCAGATTCTTGGTGGACCGCGGCGAGCCCAGCCACCCTTGGTGGATTTCGACGCCAGTCCCAAGAACAGCAATGGCTTGGTCGAGCTGAATCGCCTGAGCCAGCTGGGTGTTGAGGTCAGGTTGCGCTTCAATCAGCCCCTCAATCCCAGCCCGGATAACGTCCCGATCGAGATCAGCCCTGATCCCACGGAACGCAATCCAGACATCAAGGGACGCATCTTCCTCGAATACGATGACGTCGATGGCGAGACCTGGATCCCCGCCACGGTGGACCTGGAAACCAATGACAACGAGGGCGCTGTCGTCGTCCTGCGTCCGGTCGGTGTCCTCCCCAACAATGCGATGATCAGGGTGATCGTCGAGGACACCCTCGAGGATCTGGCCGGTGAATCCAATGTCTCGGACGAGGGCTATGTCCGTCTCTTCGCGAGCTTCCTTACCGCGGAGGACTTCGAGCCGCAATTCGATGCGGTGGTCGACGCTTTTGAGAATGGTGCCATCGACGTGGCGTCCAGCTTTGATCCAGACCCGATCTTCCTCGAGCCAAAGGCAGAGCTTGTGGATGGCGTCGTACGCGCCACCTTCGACTACGAAGGCGGCGAGGCGAACCTGGAGTACGCGCCCATCCAACGTGAGATTATCCTGAACACCAACTCCACGGAGATCACCCCGGTTGGCCTGCCGCCGATCAACGTCACTGGTGGCGTCTTCCGCTTCAAGCGAGTCACTATCCCGGCCGGAGTGAAGGTGCAGGGTACCGGATCCAATCCGATGGTCTGGCTGGTGAACGGCGACTTCACAGTCAATGGCATTCTCAGTGTGGATGGCGGCGAGGGGACCACGGTGAGTGGTCTCGGTGCGGCCAACCAGGCGGTGCCCGGTGGCTCAGGAAACTGCGGTGGCGGTGACGGTGGCGATGGCTCGCCAGAGACCGACACGGTTTCTGCCTTCGGTAGCCCAGGCAATGGTGCCAACCAGGTCGTGGGTCAGGGCGGTGGCGCTGGACGTCTCGGCTGTGAGGGCTGCGTGCGCGGTTCTGGTGGTGGTGGTGGTTCCTTCGCCACTCAAGGCGACCCACACTTTCCGGTGGGGGAGAAGGTGCCTATCAAGCAGCTCGTTGGAACTGGCGGCAATGGCTGCGCCGGCGAACAGGGTTCGCCCCTGCGTTTCCTGCCCGGCGGTGATCCGGCGGCAACCCCCTTCCTCGATCGTCGGAAGGACAATGACTTCTGGGGCTCAGGTGTTGACCTCTTTCGCGGTATCCGCGTCCAGGGTGAACTACAGACTCCTCGTGGTGGCAGTGGTGGCGGCTCCGGCGGCGACCGCTCTCTGACCGGTTGCAACCCCGTCGGGCAGAACTTCATCAGTAACAGCCGCGGTGGCGGCGGTGGTGGCGGTGCTGGCGTCCTGATCGTCAAGGCGCTTGGCAAGATTACCGTCGGCGCGCAGGGCCGAATCTCAGCCAATGGTGGCCATGGTGGTGGCGGTCAGGCTGCGGGTTCCAACAACGAAGGAGGTGCCGGTGGTGCTGGCGCAGGTGGCATGGTCATCCTGCAGTCGGGCGCGGGTATCGACATCTTCGTGCACACGAGCTCCACCCTGTCCAGAGCAACCTACGGCGAAGGCGACGCTAGCTTCGCGATCTCCGCGGACGGTGGAATCTCGAAGCAGGGCAGTTTCTTTTCGACCGTGACGGTTGAGGACAAGTATTCCACTCCGGTAGAGCTGGCCTGGGACAACCGTCCCACCGGCGGCATTGGCGGAATGGGCTTGGTGCAGCTGATGGTCCCCCCGGGGCCGGATGCTGACGGCACTGGCAACCGGCTCGATGACAACATCCGCTTTGTCTTCCAAGATGCGGCCGGCGATACCATCGAAGTCGCTCCCCAACGCAAGAAGGAGCTTCTCGCATGGCGCGGCTGGCCCAATGAGGAAGGGATCCTGGTCGACGATCTGGGCAATCCCACTGACATCGGCGACCAGGAAGGTGACATCCGGCCGAGTCCAATCATGCTGCCAAGTCCCTTCGGTGCGCTTTCCCGTGCCCGCTCCATCTGGATCGACAGCGGATCCACCAATCGGCAACTGCGTGGCAGCATCCCGGCGGGTATCGACCCGCGGGTCGTGGTGACCAGCGCCAGTCAATTGCCTTCACCGGACTTTGCCTTTGCCGGCACCAGCACGGCAATGAATGGCGCAGTCTCCCCATACCTCGGCTACTCGGACTTTGGTCGCAGCTCGCAGATCCTGTTCAGCGTGCCCGACGAGCTGGATGACAGCTACCAGGTGGGGGACCCGCGGGCAGATCAGGTCTTCGACGGATCTTCCGCCTACAGACTTAGCCTCCCCCTGGGCAGCTTGGGCGCTGTGGATCAACGCTATGCGAATCACCGCGCTCAGCTCCTGGATACGAACGGTGACGTTCTCGAGGAACTGCGCATCTTGGGCCATCAGCCTGAAGCCGGCACCGGCGTCGTGCATGTCTTCCTCAGCGCCGACGCAGCCCTGCCCCTGGGGATCGCTCGGGTCCGCATCCTGGAGAAGTTCTTCGATGTGATGACCGACGGTGCGCCAGGTCTTGGTCCGACCTTCGATGTCTCCGGCGCCCTCGTGCCGGTGGCCAATATCCAGGTCGGTTTCGCCTTCCACACCAATCCGGCGGATCCTGCCGGGATGCGTTTCCCTCCCAAGGAGGGGGACTATGTCTATGACCTCACAGGGCAGGAGGTACTGGATTTCCTCAGTCTCAACCGCCCGACCTACCTGCAGTGGGACGTCCTCTTCAATGGCCGTTTCCACCCCTCGACCGCGGACAATAGGAGTCCGCAAGCTCTTACCCCCGACATGTCGCTTCCTGAACTACAGTTCCTTGTGCTCCCTTTCCGGTATTGAGCCCGGGAGCCCAAAGGCAAACATGAGAGAAAGACCGATGACCGAATCAGTCAATGTAGCTAATCCTCAACGAAACCCCGCTCGCACCGGGTTTTTGGGATTGGGCGCCTGTTTGGCAGCCTCGCTGCTCTTCCTCGGGTGCGACGGTAGCTCAGGGGGTGGCAGTGGCACGCCTGGATCGAGCGGCTCCGTTTTCCCCGAATTGGTGAGCACCGAATATGGCCGGCTCGCAGATATCTATGCCTATCGCATCGGCGCCCCGGTGATCGGGGCGGGGGATGATCGACGCGACACCCGGAATCGCATACCCACTCTGATCGCCAAGAACGTTGTGATCAGCACGGGGGTCAAGAGCGATGAGCTCTTCGATATCCTGGGTAATGCGCGCCCCTCGGCAAACTATCGCTTCCTGCCCTTCGATATCGATGTCGGGCACGATGAGCTGCTGATCCTCTGGGACGACCGCTTCGAAGCAAATGAGTTTCAGGCGGCCTTGGTCGGCGCGACTGGTACCTTGAGTGAGGTTCCTCCGGCCTACCGCGAGCAGAACACCAGCAATCGCGAGATTCCGGTGATCCCACGCAACGCGGCCATCAAGCTGAATTTTGACCGGCCCCTGCCAGTGGATGCGGCCTTCTTCGCGGCCAATCCAGGTGCCCTGCAAGTGCTCGAAATCCGCGATGACCCGAACGTCATCGGTCCAGCAGCCTTCCGGCCGGCGACCTTCCGTGCCGTTGTGGACGGTAATTCGATCGTTGTCGACACCAGTCTGATTGGTGGTGAGCTGATTTCCGGCATCAATACCACCGGCCTCAACCCGAGTCCCATTGGATCCGCCGCGGCAAACTTCCGCATCGCCATCCCGAGCCAGGGTCAAGCCTCGCCGAGCTTCGTCATCGAGCCGGATCGTATCGCAGAATTCAATGGTCTCGACGCCAGTGGCGGCAGCTCTGTGATTCGCGACTTTCGTAGCGGCAACCGGGATGACAACGTGATTGGTTCGCTGCAAGACAGCGAACCTCCGATGATCGTTACCCAGTTGAAGATGGGCATCACGGCTGTCGACCGAATCAACAGCGTCCTGACTCTCAACAAGCGCCTCAATTTAGTGCCGATTCGCGGACGAATCCCCTTCGTCGACGGCGGCATCCTGCCTAGCACCGGCCTCCCTGGTGGACCGAACGCGGTGCCGACGGTCGACGAGAACGACTCCCCGACGCCACTGGTTGCCGGTGACGTCCTAGTGCAAGAGGTCCTTGCGCCCTCCGGTGAGACCTTCACTCTGCGTGCCGAGGTCATTGAGAACCTCGACGTGGGCAGGGAGGTTGGCGGCACGCCGATTCTCGGCCTCACAGCGGCCGGTGATGATGGTGGTGACAACTTGACCGCCCGGGTTCGGGTTCGGGTTCCGCCGAAGGTCGACTCTCTCGGCAATGAGGTCTGGTTCCAGGCCAATGCCCTGCCTGAGGGGCAGGAGTGTGTGGTTCGTGCCCGATACTACGAGTTTCTCGGCTACAGCAGTCAGATCGGCTCGGGTCAAGTCAGCGACACGGATCGCCGCCATCTCTTCGTGACCTACGATCCGCCGCCTCCGCCGCAGGTGCCGGGCTCCGGTGTGCAGCAAGGTATTGCCCCGCTTTCCTCGGTGGCCCTGCGCTTCACTGAGCCGCTAGATCTGGACACGGTGGCGCCTCTAGACAACTACATGGTGACCAACGTGGAGGCCCACGCCGGCAACATCATCGATGTGATGGACAGCGCCAAGAGCGCCACACTGAACGTGATCCTCTCTCGTCTCATCGATCTGATTGGCGACGGCACCGAGCTGCGCCTGGCGCCTCCGCTAGGGCACTTCCACCAGACTGGCACCGCCGAGCGCTACTGGATGCACATGCTCTTGGGCCAGGAAGGTATGACCGACCTCTCCGGCAACCCGGTTGAGATCTTCGACTTCCGTCCTCCGGGCACCATCGTCATCGATGGCCAGGATGTTGATGTGCCTCTCGAAAGCTTCTCGGTTCCCTACGACATCGATCCAGCTGCCGAAGAGAATCTGGTCGCTTCCCGCATCCAGCGCTTTGCAGCTCTGGACGAAGACGGCACCCAACCTGGCGCCTTCGATTACTTCGGTCAGTTCCAGTTGGAGAACGGCCAGCTATCAGCAGCTCCGACCACGCGGCTGAGCAAGACTGCGGATAGCCAGAACTTGCCCAGCATTACTCGCTTCCAGACCGGCCAGTGTGTGGATCAGAACTCCATGCTGCCGCCTAATCCGCCAGTGGTGATTACGCCCTCGGCAGTCTTCTGGGTCGGCGGCGGCAACGTAGCCCCTCAAACCAGCGGCCTGCTTTATGGCCAGCCTTCGGTGATCTCGACGCAGACCACAATTCCCACCGCGTTTACCGGCGTCTCCGGCCTCTTCGGGGGAATGCTCGAACCACATACGGATCGGGGCTCGCGCATGCAGTTGACCTATCGCGAGGATGACTTCGGTCTCAGCTATCACCAGCCTGAGGATCTGAACCTCGACGTCGAGCAGATGCACTGGGCCCCCTGGAATGATGCGCCGGTGCTTTTCGACAGCTTCGATCGTTACAGCATCAGTTTGGCGCACAGCAGGAAGCGTCCTGATGTGGAGCACTCGACCCTAGTTACCGTGGCCAATGTCGGTGATCCTCCGGCCAACCAGGTGACCAGCAGCGCCTGCATCATGAACACCCTGACGCAGAACTCAGGGCTCAACCTGACCTTCGCGGACAACGTTCTCGACGCCGGTGGCGCCAAGCCTGTGGTGATCGATAAGGAGTACATCATCAACCCGAACGATGCTTTCCGAGCTGCGAGCGGTGTGAAGTACATCCCTTATCCTGAGTTCTCGAGTACCTACACCTGGCGCGATTCGCGGCACGTGTCTTGGGATGCATCCGTCTCGGCGCCCACTGGACTGGGCGGGGCCCGGGATGCGGTGAGTCTGCTGTCCGCCGGTGGCGACCACACGGCTTCGGTTTCTTCGCCGTGGAGCCCGGACGCGGTCGAAGACGTCCTGCACCCGAGCCAGTTTGCCCTGGGTAACTCCACGCTAGGCATTCGCCCTGGCCTGCCTGTACCCCTCTATACCAGGGAGTATTCCGACTTCCTCGGCGATCGCAATCTGGATCACGACCCGGTGGCATTGCCTCTGCTGGTTGACATCTCGGTATTCCCCGATGGGGATGCCCAGGTGGCCACTGCCGGCAACCTGATGCATATGGCCCATGTCGGGCCGCCCTGGACCGGGACTGTCACCGGTGAGGGTTACTTCAACTCTGGCTTCGTCGCCGGCTTCTCCGGCTGGGTTGCCCCTAACTTCCGCATTCACAGTTCCGGTGGTGTCGATGCAGTCACCGGTGCTCTGCGCCCGGTCTTCCCCGATCGTGAGAGCGTTGCCAAGGGTGGCGTCCTCAAGGACATGGGGCTCGGTGATGCGACTTCGGGTCTCTT
>JAJFFD010000050.1 GCA_021776805.1 Planctomycetota bacterium | reverse complement strand
GATTACCGACTCAATCCGTACGAACCCGAACCCGCGCTCCAGTCACCTTCACCACCGAGACCGTGATCAGCTTGGCCAGGAGAATGCTGCTGGCTATGGCGAGCATGAGGACGAGAGCTGGCAGGAGGAGATAATCAAGCAGCTCCGTGCTGGCGATGGTTTCCTGCAGGTTCTTGGTGAGCTCGTTCATCTCCCGAATGCTGGCGGTCGATTCGGCAATGGCTGCCTTGTTGGCCGCGATGGCCACAGTGCTCTCCCGAATGGCCTCCTTGTTGGCGGCAATGGACAGGCTGCTCTCCAGGACAGCATCACGATTGGCATGAACCGCCGTCGTCGATAGGTCAACCGCGGTCAAGTTGGCAGCGACAGCAGTCGTGCTCCCGGAAACCGCCTCAGCATTGCGCTGCACCTGCTCCGTGCTTTGCGCGACCGCTTGACGGTTTGCCACCACAGCTTCGGTACTGGCAGTCACCGCAGACTGGTTTTCGTAGACGGCGATGCTGCTACCCTTAACCGCAGCCTGATTCTCCGCGATCGCCTTGCTGCTTTCCTCGACCGCCTCCAGGTTGCCGCGGATCGCGCTCGTGCTGCTGTCGATCACCTGACCATTGCTCGCGATGGACTGGGTGCTGGCATCGACCACCTGAGTATTGCTCTTGATGGAATGAGCGCTCGCCTCGATCGCCTTGCTGTCCTCTTCGACGTCTTTGATCAGGGAGCAACTCGGCAAGACGAGCAAGAGCATACTGACCAGAGCACAGGAGCTTTTCGAGACAGAAGACTCGCGCTTGAAATGAGAAGACGACATGCAGTGACCTCAACAAAGACGGTTACGGGGAATGGGCAGACAACAAGCGCTCGAGCCTGGCGCCAGAAAGTTGTTCCCTGTCCTGGCTCCGTACTAACGCCTGCGCGCCTTCACGAACACACGAATCTGGTCCGGTCGATCATTCCAGTAGCGCAGCGAAATGCGGCCATCCTCTCGTTCCCGGATTACCGCGGGAATCGCGTTTTCACTGAGGTACCAGCCGGCAGGCAAAACCACCGTATTGCGCGGCCGCCCAAAGGAACGATCCCAGAGAAGCTCGTCTGGACCGGAGAGGAGGTAGCGGTTCTCGTCCGTGTAGGTCTCGGTGATGCGCAGGCGCACAGACTGTCCTTCCTCCACTGGATCGAAGCGGATGACCACGACCTCAGTCTCGTCAGCCACGGTCCGGCCGATGTCGATCTTCTGCTCACGGATCTGGCTGCCGGTGTAGGTATCCACCTGCAGGGCCTTGCCTGTATCCAACATGATGGCGGAGGGATCGCTCACCTTGCTGCCGACGCGAACGATGTTCAGGTACTTGTCGACCCCAACACGCGTCTCCGTGTAGTCGTGATAGAGCCGAAAAGAATGGGTTTCCGGTGCCTGCAAGAAGTAGACGATGTCCCGATCCTGATAGGCGCGCTCGGCGATGCGGTAGCGGAGACGTGCGGAGCTATCCGCGGCGCGCCCCGGGTTGGGCTTGACCGCGGCCTTGAACTCGTTGGCGTTCTGCGCGGCCGCTGACCTTGCCAGCTTTCGACCAGATAGCTCCAGTGCTGCCGCCGATGGCCCAGAGTTCATGAAACTGATGCGGATGCGACCGTCCTCTTCCCTGGAAACCTGGGAGGGGAAGTTACAGCCGAGAAGCTCGTAGCCGGCAGGCAGGACCACCGCGTTGCGCTTGATGCCCAGGGAACGAGAAAAGCGAATCGAGTCACCTTCGAAGCTGTAGCTCGCCGGATCCTTGTAAGTCTTGTCGATGCGCAGGCGAGCCTGTCCGCCTTCGGGTACGGGCCTGGCCAGATCGACCTGAATGTACTGGCCACGGGGATTGGCATTCTGCATGCCCAGCCCTCGCGCTACCTCGCCCGAGACGATCTTGGCCGGCAGCTTCTTGCCAGTCATCAGATCGTACACGCCGTGCAAAGTGGGCTCGCTGCCGACTCGGATGGCGTTGAAGTACTGCCGGGCACCAGCTGCGGTGGCGCTCACGTCGTAGCGGATGCGAAAGCTCTGAGTTGCCGGGTCGAGTAGCTCGTAACGGGTGTAGTCGTCGGTCTGGGTCTGGCGGAAGGCCTCTCCTGCCGACTGGGCAGGCAGCAATCCGACGAGGAAGAGGGAAAGGGCGACAGGACTGAGAGCTGAGCGCATGACTAGATGGTACGAAGCCGGGTACGATCTATCCATGCGCATCGTCTCCCTCTGCCCCAGCCTGACCGAACTGATCTTCGATCTCGGACTTGGCGATGATCTGGTTGGCATCACCAAGTACTGCGTGCATCCCGCTGATCGCGTTGCCGCGCTCGAGAAGGTCGGTGGCACGAAGAACCCGAAGATCGAGCGCATCCTCGACCTGGCGCCGGACTTGGTGCTCATGAACTCGGAAGAGAATCGCAAGGATGACGCGGAGGAATTGGCAGCAGGAGGAGTGAAACTCCACAGCAGCATGCCGCGAGGGGTCGACGAGACCGCGAGCATGGTCCGCTCCATCGGTAAGGCTGTCGATCGCCCGGCGCAGGCGGAGAGCATCGCTGCAGACATCGAGAATCGCGCCCGCCGTGTGCATGCGGAAAATGCCCACAAAGCAAAGCTGAGCTGGGCCTACCTGATCTGGCAGCAACCCTTGATGACAGTCAACGGGGACACCTTCGTCAGTGCTCTGCTGAGTCTGGCGGGAGGTCACAATGTCTTTGCCGACCGCGCCGATCGATACCCGGAGATCGAAGGGCGGGACCTGCGCGCCGCGGATCCGCAGCGCGTGTTCTTGGGGAGTGAGCCCTTCCCCTTCGAGGCGAAGCATGCCGCCGCCCTGGCGGATGAGACCGGTCTGCCGCTGGAACGCTTCGTGCTCGCAGATGGGCAGTACCTGTCCTGGCACGGATCGCGGACGCCGGATGGGATCGACTATGCGGCGCGGTTGATTGCC
>JAJFFD010000049.1 GCA_021776805.1 Planctomycetota bacterium | reverse complement strand
ATGCCAGCGGGAAAGGAGATTCAGGGTTTGGTCCTGAGGCTCGTCCATGGGCGGCCGCCAGTCTGGCAGAGAGCCGCCCTCGAACTCAATCCTTCCTCTTCAAATCGTAGATTTGCTTCTTCTCGCTACCCTTGTGTGGATCCGACAAGGTGACCACAAGGCGATCATCAGCAACGCGCTGGTAGGCGATCATGGTCGGGAAGTCCTTGTCCGGATTCTCGAAGACGACCCTCTTCTCATCCGCGTCGATCTCGGTCATCACCAGATCGGTGGCCGGCTTGCCGCCAGGAAAGGGGGTGAAAATGATCTTGTCCTCGCGCAGCTCAAATCGCTCGAACTCGTGGAACACGACTGTGCCTTCCTGGTGCAGCTCGCTGTAGCTGAGGACCTTGCCGCCCTCGGGGGTGGAGTAATAGGCATGGAATTCTCCACCCATCACCTCTCCTTGCCAGCTCCCAGCCAAGAAGGACATTTTGCTGATGTCCGGTGCTGGAACAGGGCTCCAGTCCAGGAGGAACAGTGAGTGAAGGCTGCAGAGGGCGAGGAGGCACAGTTTTGATTTGCTTTGCATGATCATGGTTCCACTTGGAGTTTCGCGAACTTATCTCTCCTTGGAGACCCTGCCTTGGAAAGATGCGACAGTCTGAGCCAGAATAGGCAGCCATGGACAGAATTGTCCGCGCGGCGTTAGGGACGGTTCTTCTCGCATGCTCTCCGGCAAGTGCCCAGGCAAGCCAGCAGGACCAGTCGGTCTTTACCGAAGACTGGCGGTGGGTCGAGTTCGGGCCCGAGTCAGGGATTCCGTCTCGCCGGATCTTCGACTTGATAGAGACTTCTGAGGCGGTCCCGTGGATTGTCAGCGACCAGGGGCTCGCCTGGTACGACGGCACACTCTGGAAGCAGGTGGAAGTCGAGGGGTGGAGCAGCTCCTGGAAGGACTGCGTCTTGGGGGCGGATCTTCTGGGCGGAGTGCTAGCCGGCGATGGCAAGAAGCTCTTCCAGGGAGATCGCCACGGTCTGCGAGTGATCGATGTACCCCTCGAGATCCTGCGCGCAGTGCCAATCTCGGCGGATGAGATTCTGATCGCCGCAGCTTCTGGATTCTTCCGCTACGACGGTGCGAATCTTCGTCCCTTTCCCGAACCCGAGGGAAAGCCGATAGCGGGGGGAATCAAGCCCGTGTTTCGGACGCGAGAGGGGCATCTTTGGTCCCGGACCATGTCCGGAACCTACCTTTGGCAAGACGGGAACTGGCTGTGCATCTTTGATCGCTGGGTGGGCTACGTTTCGCTTACCGAATCTGCTGGACTCCTCGGTGGTTTTGGAACGCCCATCGCCGGGCTCTGGACCTGGTCTGGTCCACCGGGCGCGCCCCCCGCGCGAATAGCTGGCGATGGCGTGCCAGCCGTGCAGTCCATGGATGCGATTGCAGGCGGTATGGGCATCGCCCGCTATATATCCGGACGAGTTCGCCTGCGTGAAGCGGGTCGCTGGGAATGGCTACAGAAGGTTCCCTTGCAGATCGCGAACGCGCGTTTTGTGCGACTGCAGAGCAACGGCGATCTCTGGGCTGGCGGCGATGACGGTTTGCATCTTTTTCGGCATGTGCCGAGATGGGAGCGGATCCGCTTTGCAGGCCCGGACGGTTCCAATCAAATCAACGATCTCTTGCTCAGCTCCGCCGGCGATCTATGGGTTGCCAGCAGCAGCGGCGTCTTCATCAGGCGTGCGAATGGCTTTGTCGAAAGCCTCCCATCCATTGAGAGTCAGGCACTGGGGACGATCACAGGACTCTGCGAAGATGCTGCGGGGGGGATCTGGGTCTCGAGCGGGCTCGACTTCGAGGGAGCCTATCGATTGCACGAGGGGACTTGGCGACATTACTCAGCCGCGGATGGACTGAAGGCCCAACTGGTTCACCGGGTGGTCAAGGGTGAGTCTGGGCGCACCTGGTTTCTGGGAATCTCGGACCGAGTTGGCGAGAACGAGCCCGGAGCCTTTGCCTTCGACGGCGAAGAGTTCGTGCCCTGGGGTTTGGAGCAGGGCCTGATTTCCGGACGAGTCTACGGACTCGTCGATGCTCCGAACGGTGAAATCTGGTTCGCGACAGGTCTAGGCCTCTCGCGATACCGGGACAAGGCATGGACGCATTGGACAATCACTAGCGGCCTCGCCAAGAAGCGAGTCTTCTGCCTGGCAAGAGGGCCTGAAGGACGAGTTTGGTTCGGTCACACGAGTGGCATTGCCGGTCTTGGCTACATCGATGCAGATGATCGGGTGCGCTACTTGAGCAAGGCTGATGGACTGGTCGGCGACAATGTGAAGGAATTGCGCTTCGATGCGGACGGACGGCTTTGGATCTCGACAGAGAGAGGCCTCAGTAGCTATAGCGAGGGCCGATTCTCCTCCTTTCAACGAGCTGAGGGCCTGGACCATCCTAGCCTATGGCCAGTCTTGCCTGCGGATGGCATGGTCTACATGGGGACTGTTGGCGGCGGCGTCCACATCCTGAACTTGGATGAGGCAAGCAATCCGCCGCCTCGCGTGCAGATCAGCGCGTTTCCCCGGGATGCTGGGGTGCGCCTGGAATGGACGACGATTGCGCATCGGGGCGCCCTGGACCCAAAGCGCATCGAAACTCGCCACCGTCTCGATGGTGGAGCCTGGTCGCATTGGAATCGAAGGCGCAGTTTGGATCTCAGCGAGCTTTCGCCTGGTGCTCACGAGTTCACGGTGCAGGCCAAGGGCCTCCTGGGGAAGATTGATCCAGCTGGAGTGAGTCTGGAGTTTCGAGTGCCAGCGCCCATCTACTTGCATCCGCTGTTCGTGACCCTTGCCCTCTTTCTCGGCTTGGGTGGATTGGCAACCGCCTTTGTCAGTGCTCGTCGGCGACTTCGTCAGCGTAGCCTGCTGGAGCAGAGCGAAGAGCGTCACCGCACATTGATTGAACAGATTCCGATCGGCATCCAGGAACTCGACCTCGCTGGTCGTGTCCTGAGCATGAATCCAGCGGGACTGCGCATGCTCGGTTTGCATCGCGAAAACGAGATCGTTGGTCTGGACTATCTCAGTCTGGTAGCCGAGGAGGACAGGGAGCGCGTAGTCGACCTCTTCAACAAGAGCATGCGGGGAGAGGTCACCGAATTTGAATTCACTGCCTTGATCGAAGGGCAACGGCGCAAGTTCGAAGCTGCGCTCGAACCCATCCGCGAGGAGAATGATTCGATTACCCGGCTGATGGGCTACTGCCTCGAAATCACAGAACGTGAAAAGGCGGAGAAGAAACG
>JAJFFD010000048.1 GCA_021776805.1 Planctomycetota bacterium | reverse complement strand
GCCCGGGGCCCTGCACAAGTTTGCCGCCAAGTACGGCCTACCCATGCAGGTTCTCGAGCAGGCTGGTCTGCTCAGTCGAGGTGGACAACGCGAGCCCTTTGCCGGCCGCGCCATGTTCCCGATCATTGACGAACGGGGTCGCGTGGTCGGTTTCGGTGGCCGGGTGATCCCCCGTGCCGGAGCGCAAGGCGAGCAAGGGCCCAAGTATCTGAACTCCCCAGAGTCTCCCTTCTTCAATAAGCGCCGCCTGCTGTTTGGCCTGCGCCAGTCCAAGAATGCCGGTGCCCGGAAGATCGTCGTGGTGGAGGGCTACACCGATGTCATCGCCTGTCATCGTGAGGGCATGCATGGCGTGGTCGCCACTCTCGGAACCGCGCTGACCGCCGAGCATGCGCGCATGCTCGAGCGCTATGCGACGGATGGCGTGGTGCTGGTCTTCGACGGTGACCAGGCTGGTCGCCGAGCGGCGGATCGTGCCTTTTGCGAATTGGTTCATACTCAGCTGCCGGTGAAGTTGGCCCTCCTTCCGGAGGGATCAGATCCCGCAGACTTGGTCTCAGAACAAGTAGTCGAGTCGACGGGGGGCGCTGCGACCCAGAATCGCTTGGCAGTCATCGTCGATGCCTCCGAGGATGCGATGCGCACATGGTTCAAGCTGCTGGGGCAGCGCTACGACCTGAACCTCGATGTGGACATCCAGCGTGCGGCTGGCGAGTGCGGGCGGATTCTTTCGCAGGTCGAGAGCCTGGCTAGACGAGAGGCCTTACAGCGTTCCATGGCCCGCTACCTGGGGTTGAGCGAGGAAGCTCTGGCCGCCAGCATCCCCCGTCGCCGGAAGGCGATGGCGCGCGAAGAAGCTCCTGAAGCCAGTCCCCTGCAGGCGAAGAAGGATATGGATCCGATGGAGGAGTCTGAGTGTGATCTTCTTTCCAGTCTTCTCGCAGACGTGACTCTTCTCGACCGCTGCCTGCAAGCGCCACGGGGTGTCGGGGAGCTGCGCTCCATCCTCGACATCTGCGGCGAGGCCAACGCGGAGCAGCGTTCTTCGAACCGCGCCCTCACCGACTATCTCTTCGCACGCTTGGCCGCAAACGCAAAAGGTCGACGCTTTCTCACCGAGTCCCTGGACCGAGCCCGCCGGATCACGGATGCAGAGGGTAAGTTTCTAATGGCTCAACAAGGTCGAAGAGCCTTTTTCGCCAAAGAGAAAGCGGGCCGACTCCTCAAAGATGTCCAAAAGGCAATGGCTGAGGGTGATCAAAAGCTCACCGATGAGCTCACTCGTCAGTACATGCATGAACTTCGCCAAACTCAGGGCTAAGAGCTCCTGATCAAAGCGGTCTACTTTCCCAATCCCCTGAAACACAACCTTCCCCCCGAGCCTTCCCCCGGGCTCGCAACGACCAATTCCCCGATGGAGAAAACTGTCAAGAAGCTGATTCGCGGTGCCAAGAAATCGGGCTGCGTCACGCTCGCCCAGATCAACGCGGCACTGCCCGAAGATCTTGCGACCCCCGATCAGATCGAATCGGTGATGGCGCTCATCGAGGGGGCTGGCCTGGAGATCGTCGACAGCCTCGACGCCAGTGGCAAGAAGAAGCGGAAGGCTGCCGATGGACCAGCCGCTGCCATCGATGACGAGGATGAAGACCTACCGCCGGAGTCCGAGTCGGCAGCGACCCCGCCAGCGGCGGGAGCGCGGACTGAAACCAGAAACGTCACCTCGGCCGCGGACATGACCGAGAAGATCGACGATCCGGTGCGGATGTACCTGACCCAGATGGGTGAGATTCCTCTCCTGACTCGCGAGGAGGAGATCAGCCTGGCGCGGAAGATCGAGCTCACTCGGAAGCAGTTTCGGAAGGACGTGCTCAGCTCCGGTTTTGGCCTCGCCAACGCGATCGAAATCCTCGAGGACGTGGTACGGGGCGAGTTGGCCTTCGACCGCACCCTGAAGGTCAACCAGCAGGACCCTGAAATCGGCAAGGCGGACCTCTCGGATCGTTTGCCAGGCAACATCGAAACCCTGCGGAGTCTGTACGGAGCCGGTCGCGACGACTTCTCGACTCTCCTGGAGGTGGATCTGCAGCGTGATGCTGAGGTTCGTCTAAAGCGAAGAATCATCTCTCGCCGCCGCAAGGCCGTTCTGCTCATTGAGGAACTCAATCTGCAGGGCAAGAAGGTCCAGCCGATGATCGATCTTCTCGAGAGTCGCTTTGCAGAAATGTCGCGGATGCGCCGCAAGCTTGCCAGCTATCGTGGTGCGCAAATCAAGAATCCAATCGCCATCGAGGTGCGTCAGCGACTCGTCGAGTTGCAGAAGGACGGCCTCGAGACCATGGAGAAACTGGATCGTAGGTTGCAGTTGGTCCGCAAGGCCTACGAGGACTACGAGGAAGCGAAGCGGAAGCTGTCATCTGGCAACTTGCGTCTGGTGGTCTCCATCGCCAAGAAGTATCGCAACCGTGGCCTCTCCTTCCTCGACTTGATCCAAGAGGGCAACACGGGCCTCATGAAGGCGGTGGAGAAGTACGAGTATCGTCGTGGCTACAAGTTCTCCACCTACGCGACATGGTGGATTCGGCAGGCCATCACCCGATCGATAGCCGACCAGGCCCGCACCATCCGCATCCCGGTGCACATGATTGAAACCATGAGCAAGCTGCGGAATGTGACCAAGAAGCTCATCCAGGCGAAGGGCCGCGAACCTTCAATCGAGGAGGTTGCCGAGGCGGCCGAGGTCTCGGTGGAGGAAGCCAAGCGGGTCATGAAGATCAGCAAGCACCCGATCTCCCTGGATCGCCCGATTGGAGAATCCGATGACTCCTATTTTGGCGACTTCATCGAGGACGATGCAACCGAGTCACCGGTGATCGCCGCGAGTCGCGAAATGCTCAAGGAGCAGATCGATTCTGTGCTAAGCACCCTGACCTTCCGGGAACGGGAGATCATCAAGCTGCGCTATGGAATTGGGGATGGCTACACCTACACCCTGGAGGAGGTAGGCCGCATCTTCAGGGTGACCAGGGAGCGAGTGCGCCAAATCGAGGCCAAGGCCGTGCGGAAGCTGCAGCATCCGGTCCGAGCCCGCCGTCTGTCGGGTTTCCTGGATGCCTCCGCCGAGTCCCCGGGCCTGGGATAGCCCCCGGTCTGGGAGCCGGGCGGGCGGGGCAGGATGGGAAGCCTTGTTGTCCACTTGCTGTCTTAGCTCTTGTTCGGAGGACGGGGCGAGCTAGACTCCGCCTCTCAAATTCCGCTAGGTATTGCCAGAGCCCCCCGATTGCACCCTGATGTTCGCAAGCTGATCGAGGTCCAGAAGGTCGACCGAGAGGTTGCCCGGTTTCGGAAGGATCTCATTTCTCTCCCCCAAGAGCAGGCAAAGCGCGAAGGCAAGCTGAAGAACCAGCGCGCCGTTACAGAGGCGGCTGCCAAGGCTCTCAAAGACTCGGAAGTCGAAGCCCAGGCGAATGAGGTTTCGCTCATGCAGGTGGACGAAGAGCTGAAGAAGCTCGAGGCGCGCCTGAATTCGGTGAAGAACAACGCCGAGTACCAGGCAACTCTCCTGCAGATCGAATCTGTCAAGGCTGAGCGCGGGCGCTTGGAGGAAGAGGGCCTCAACCTCATCGAAAGAATCGAATCTCTGAAGGCCAGCAAGGACGAGCACGACGTCGTTCTTCGCGATCTGGAGGCCGTCTTTGCCGAGTTCCTGGAAGAGGCCAAGAAGATTCGCGCCGAGCGTGAAGCGCAGGTGGCAGAGGTCGAGGTCGGACGGGACGAGTTGCTGAAGGGCATCCCAGAGGCGATGTTGAGCAAGTACGAACGACTCTTCGATGCGCGTGGAAGCACGGCGGTCTGCCCTGTGGAAGGTGGCAACTGCACAGGCTGCTATTCGAGCATCGAACCGAACCTCCTTGTGAGGCTGCAAGGGAAGAGCACAGTGGTCAACTGTTCCTCCTGTCAGAGATTCCTCTACTTCTCTCACTGAGCCAGGGACTCGCATGAGTCGGCCAATCCATCCTGTCATGGTAGGCACTGCCGGCCATATCGATCATGGCAAGAGCAGTCTGGTCCGAGCCCTGACGGGGGTGGATCCAGACCGCCTGAAGGAGGAGAAAGAGCGCGGCCTCACCATCGACCTGGGATATGCGCCCCTGCACCTCAGCGATGGGCGGCGATTGGGGATCGTCGATGTCCCCGGACATGAGAAGTTTGTGCGCAACATGGTCGCAGGTAGCACCGCCCTGGACATGGCTATCTTGGTTGTGGCGGCGGATGACGGGGTCATGCCCCAGACAGTGGAGCACGTGGACATCCTCGATCTGCTGCAGGTAGAGCGCTGTATCGTTGCCCTCACCAAGGTCGATCTGGTCGACGAGGAGACGCGCCTTCTGGCTGCTGACGAGATTGCGGAATTGCTCGAGAAGACCAAGATGTCCGGGGCTGAAGTCGTTGCTCTCAGCAATCAGACCGGTGAAGGCCTCGATCTGTTCAAGGAGAGGCTGGAGGCCATGGCCCTGGCCGTGAAGCCAAGATCAAAGGATGGACCCTTCCGCATGTCTATCCAGCGCGTCTTTCAGCTCAAGGGAATCGGCACAGTAGCGACGGGGATCCCAGTCTCCGGGCAGGTTTCGGCCGGTGAACAAGTCGAGTTCCTGCCTTCCGGTCTCAAGTCGAAGGTGCGGGCTATCCAGGCCTACGGCGGGGAAGTCAGTACGGCAATCGCCGGACACAGCACGGCTCTCTCGGTGCCTGAAATGAAGCCCGGTTCGATCGCGCGCGGTGCCGTGGCTGCATCACCAGAGATCTTCAGTTCTGGGGATGCCTTGGATATTCGATTGCGCGTGCTCCCCAGCGCGCCCGATTTGAAGCATCGCACGCCGGTCCGGTTTCATACGGGGACCTCCGAGCAGCTCGGTTTGCTACTCGTGCTCGAAGAGGACAAGCTGCTCTCCGGAGAGGAGCGGGTCGCTCGAGTCGTTCTCGAGGACCCGGTGTGCGCCGCCTTCGGCGACTCCTTTCTTCTTCGCTTGGTAAACCCGGTTCGCACGGTTGGCGGTGGCGAAGTCCTGCGACTGTTGGATGCGCCCCGCAAGTACCGCCGCAGTTCGCTTGCCGATGAAGTAAGGAATCTGGTCGAAGCTGGGTCCGATCCCAGTTCCAGATCTCTCGAGCTGGTGCGGCAGGCGGGTCCTGGGGGGTGCAGCCCGGCGGAGATCGCGGCAGCGATCGCGATCGACAACTCGGAAGCGGTGGACTTGCTGGCCAAGCATGATGCATTGCACTTTCACCAACGCGGTGATCGTGCCTTCTTGCCTGAAGTCATCGCGGAGGGCAAGCAGCAGGTTGTCGACTCTGTAGGACGTATTCTGCGGAGCAAGCCCCTGGCCGCATCCGTCAGTCGAGCAGCCTTGCGCACGAGTCGTACCTTCCCGCCGGCGCTGAAGGATGCGGTTCTCGACGCAATGGCAGCGGAAGGCAAGATTAGCTCGGAGGCGCATGGCAAAGTGCTTTTCCTCGATCGTCTCCGCCCTCTTAGCGATGCTGATCAGAAGAATCTGGATCGTCTGGTATCGCTTTGCAAGTCGAGTGGTTTTCGTCCCCCCAAGCTTGCGGAGTTGAAGGAGGCTCTCGGGCTCCCTGAATCCGGGCTCGAGAGTCTGCTCGCACGTGCTCAGGATGAAGGGACTGTCGTGCAGGTTGGTGAGCACTTCTACTCTGGCGAGACGATCCGTGCAGCGATGGTGGAGATTCGCAACAACTGTCTGGCACATGATGATGTGTTGGACATTCCGCTGCTGAGGGACGCCTTGGGGACGAGCAGGAAGTTCCTCATCCCCCTTCTCGAGTATGTGGATGGCTTGGGGCTGACCCGTTTGCGGAGTGGAAGTCGGGTCCTGCTTCCTTCCTCGGAGCTTTCTGTCCTTCTATCTCGAAGCCAGGAATAGGGCTGAAAGGCCGGGAACTGGGGGCTCTTGGCTGCGCTTTTGGGCGCGATCAGCACAGCCGGTCAATAAGCCCGTGCAATCGGTCGATAAGAAGGGAGCTGTAGGGAATGCAACGGAGAACTCGATGACCGAGGATCGTTTTCAGGAAGACGAACTCAATTTCGACGACGAAGAATTCATAATCGAAGATCTAGAAGTCGACGGCGAAGACATCTTCGCCGAGGCAGATCTCGAACTGAATCTGACGTCTGGTCAAGCCGGAAACACTGGTGATGGATCCGGTGGAGACCTGGTCGACATGGAGTCTGATCCAGACGACTTCCATATCGAGGGCGAAGCAGAGGAAGGAGGTTCTCCCGATGTGGATGACATCCTCTTCGAAGCCCTTTCCGATCGCAGTGAAAGCAGTGAATTCGAGGCCAATCTCGGTCCCTCGTTCTCTGACGCAAATGAGGCTAACGCCTCGGAGATCGCTGGCTACGACTTCGACTCGACGGTTGAAGAAGGCGTCGATGATCTGAGCGCTGATGCCTTCGAGCAGGAAGAGGAGCTCTTTGCTCTCGAAGATGAAGACATTGAGGTCATAGGAGAGGACTTCGATCTGGCAGAAGCCGAGGAGATGTCAGAGGCGGCTCTCGCCGCTGCGGACTCTCTAGATGCGGCGGGCTTCGGCCAAGAGGGCGAGTTCGCCAGCGAGACTCCCGAAGGCTTCAACAAGTACGGCGACTTCGGCGGGCAGGAGGAGGAAGCTGTCTTCTCCGAAGCGGCTGCTGAGTCGATGGGAACCGACTTGGAAGGGCCCGCCTCCTTCATCCTCGATGAAGAAGAGCACGATCCGATCTACGGAGCCGAGGAATCTGGTGAGCCTGTAGGTGAGCAGCAGTACGCCTCCGATCAGAGTCAGCAGGGGGAAGCTGCTGGCTATGAAGAGGCCGACTACTCCGAGTACGAAGAGGACTACGTCGACAATCAGGCCGAGGAAGAAGCGCAGCTGCTTGGCGGTGGCCAGGGTCGACGTTTTCCATTCCGTGCGGTAGCCGGGCTTGCTGCTGTCCTGATGGTGTCCGCGGCCGGTGCTGTTGCCTTCCTCAAGCCGGAATGGCTCGGGTTGAAGGTGGAGTGGCAGGCTATCGAGGTGGTCAAGGTTGCTCGCCCCGATGTGGGCGTGGACATGCGTCCACCGGAGCTGAATCCGGT
>JAJFFD010000047.1 GCA_021776805.1 Planctomycetota bacterium | reverse complement strand
CGGGAGGACGACATCCTCCTGGTGCATGGTTCGCCGCGGGATCCGGTGAAGGAATACATGGTGCCCTCCGACGCCGAGCAGAAGGAGAAGATGCGCGGCTGCTTCGATCTCTTCGATGGCGCTCAATTCTGCTTTGTGGGCCATAGCCATGTGCCCGGCGTCTACCCTGAATCCGGTGGCTTCATCCGTCCGGATCAGATGGACAACTGCTATGCGGTGGGGGAAGAGCGTGCCATCGTCAATGTGGGTTCCGTGGGGCAGCCCCGGGACGGGGATACGCGCACCTGCTTCGCCACCTATGACGGGGAGCACATTCGCTACCACCGTCTCGAGTACGACTATCGGGCGACCATGCAGAAGATCGCTGCCATCCCCGAGCTCCCTGATTACCTGGCCGAACGCCTGGCCCACGGTCGCTGAAACAGATGGAACGACGGTTTACTGCCTTTCTGATTCCAGCCTTGGTGGCCGTGCTGGCGATCATGATCTTCGGGCCCAAGCAGGAGGAGACAGCGCAGCAGAACTCGCCGCAGCTCGACTCGCAGCTCGGGTCCACGATCACGACTCCGCCCCCAGCTCGGCCTACGGCCGAGATCGCCGCGGCCGGAGAGAAGCAAGGCGCGAGCGCATTCACCCGGGACTTCGGGGTTCCCGGCGAATCCGGCTATCGCATTCGCTTCGACCGCCGGGGCGCGGCGATCCGGCAGGTGACCCTGCTCGATCACTTCGATAGCCCAGCCAAGTCAGGTGAGGAGCGGAGCGACTATTACTCCTTGGTCGAGGAGGAGATCGGCACGGTCCGCGGGGTCACCCAAGCCTTCCACTGGTTCTATCTGCAGTTCGACGAGGGCAGCGCGGCCAGCAGGTTCAATGTGGACCTCTCACTGGCCGCCTGGGAACTCGAGGATGAGAACGCCAATCCCCTGGTCTTCACTCTGGGTTTGGACGATGACCTGGTCCTGGAGCGCAGCTACGAATATCAGCGCGATCGCCGCGACCTGCTGGTCAGCCTCAGGCTGCGCTCCACCGGCGACCAGGAGCACGAGGATCTCGGCAAGCTCTACAAGGTCAAGCTCATGGGCCTGGGGGTGCGTTCGCCAGTCGATGAGTATGTGCTTGGCGGCAATCCTGCTCGAGCCATGGCGGCGGAGCGGAGCCTGACTGATCAGTCGCTGACCACAGTCGCTGTCGCCGCCAGCACGGCGATCGGTGCGCAGAATCTGGTCGAACGTAGCACCAACAAGACCATCGCCTTCGCCGGCAGCACCAATCGCTTCTTCGGCAGTTTTCTCTACCCGATCAACGAGGCGGCTCTCGACTCGCTGTATCAGGTGCAGGTCGAGTCCTTTCCCAAGCAGGACATGCCGGAGTATCCGGCCATGACCCTGCCGGTGACCTTCTTCCGCTTGAACCTGGCGGTGCCGCGGCCAGGGCGGAGCACCGAGCTCGACTTCCGTCTGTACCTTGGCCCGAAGTCCTTCAACGTCTTCGAGGAACACCCGGACTATGGGCAGCTGGATGCAGTTGTGGATCAGGATCTGATTCCACTCTGCTTCTGCAACATCCCCGGGGTGCAGACCATTGCCCACTTCCTGCTCTGGTTCTTGAGCGTCCTGTACGGGGTGATCGGCAACTGGGGCGTCGCCATCATGATCCTCACCCTGGTGGTGCGGGGCTCGCTGGTGCCGCTGAACTTCCGCATGCAGAAGTCCATGCGCGCCTACGGCGAGAAGATGGGCAAGCTCAAGCCCAAGCTCGACGCTCTGCAGAAGAAGCACGCGGGCGACCGCAAGGCCCTGCAGAAGGAGATGGTGAAGTTTCAGCAGGAGAACAAGATGTATCCACCGGTGGGTGGCTGCCTGCCCATGTTCATCACCCTGCCGGTCTTCATCGGTCTCTTCACCGCCCTGCGGGTTAGCTACGATCTACGACAGGAACCCTTCATGCTCTGGGTGAAGGACTTGAGCCAGCCGGATGCGCTCTTCGACATCGGCCTGGCTTGGATGCCGCACTTCAATCTGCTGCCGATCATCATGGCGGGGCTTTGGTACTGGCTGCAGGCCGGCACACCCCTGCCCAAGGATCCGCAGCAGCGGCAGATGATGAAGATCATGCGCTTCATGCCGATCTTCATGATGGTGGTGCTCTACAACTACGCCTCCGGGCTCATGGTCTACATGGTCACCTCGAGCCTCTTCGGCCTGGTGGAGCAGCGCATCGTCCGCAAGATCCTCGGCCCGCCCAGTGCCGAAGCTTCCGCCTTCACTCCGCAAACTCCCATGTGAGAATGCGGGCACTGCCGCGCCCATTCCCATGATCGGCGACACGATCCAGGCCATCTCCAGTCCGCGAGGTGCGGGCGCGCGTGCAGTCCTGCGAGTCTCTGGTCCTGAGGCCTTCGCGGCCGTTGGCCGCCTGACCGGAAAGCCCATCCCGCAGCGGCGAGGCAGTCTCGAGACCCAAGTCTCCTGGCGGGGGCATAAGGTCCCTTGCCTGCTCCTGCACATGCCTGGCCCGGCCTCGTACAGCGGGGAGGACCTGGTTGAACTGCACCTGCCGGGAAGTCCCATGCTCCTCACCCTTCTCGGTGAAACTCTGGCCCCTGAGTGTCGCCCGGCGAGCCCTGGCGAGTTCACCCGGCGAGCCTTCGAGAATGGTCGCCTGGATCTCGCCGGTGCCCAGGGGGTCATGGACCTGATCCACGCGGAGAGCGCCGCGGAGAGAAGGCGGGCCCTGGCACTGGTTCAGGGCGAGCTGCAGGCGGAGGTATCTCGCCAGCGGGGGAAGATCCAGGATGCCCTCGCCCTGCTCGAGGCCGGCCTCGACTTCGAGGCGGGCGAGACCGGTGAGATCTCCGCAGACAAGCTGGAAGTCCCCCTCGCTGCGGCCGAGCAGGCGCTTTCCGTCCTTGAAGCTGGTCTACCAGCTGCGCGTCGCGGCGCCGGCATCCTCGTCCACGGTGCAGCCAATGCCGGCAAGTCCAGCCTCTGCAATGCCCTTGCCGGCCGAGAGGAGGTGCTGGTGGACGCGACTGCTGGCAGCACTCGGGACCTGCTGGCCATCGAACTCGAGGGGGGGCAGGTCATCCTGGATTCGCCGGGCGAGCACTGCGAGCCCAGCGCCTTGGCCAGCCTCGTCGGAGAACAGAGGACGCGGGCTGCCCAAGGCGCCGGGGCAGCGATCCTGGTTCTCGACGGGCAGAATCCCCAGACCCCGCAGGCAATGCCAGCCCAGCCAGTCCTGGCTCTGGTGCTCAGCAAGCAGGATCTCGGCAGCAGTAAGCTCCCCCCCGGCCTGCCGGCGCTGCCAGTCTTTGCCACTAGCGCCAGAACTGGCGAGGGAATCGACGCGCTTCGCCGCTTTCTCAGTGAGCGCAGCTCCGGCGGCCCGGCGGGAGAAGGACAGCTCTTGCGCAGCGCTCTAGGCACCTGCCTCAAGCACCTCAGGCTGGCGCGAAGCCCAGACCTGGGCGCTTCACCGGAGCTTGCTGCCCTGGAGTTGAGCGCTGCACTGCTGGCCCTGGAACTCATCGACGGTCGCTCCAGCCCGGAAGATCTCCTCGATCGCATCTTCGCTGGCTTCTGTCTGGGTAAATAGCGCCGAGGGAATCCTTTGACACACAACTAGTTGTGGGAGTAACCTCCGGCGGCTCCAAGTGGGGGGCATGCGGTGGGTCAGTATCGCAGTTCCCCTCAGCCGAACATGCGCTGTCCCTACTGCAAGAGCGACAACGATCGGGTGATTGACTCCCGCGCCAGCACGGATGGTTTTGCCATCCGGCGGAGGCGGGCCTGTCAAGATTGTTCGCGACGCTACACCACCTATGAACGGGTCGAATCGGCCCCTCTGCGGGTGGTCAAGAAGAGCGGAGAACGGGTCGCCTACGATCGTGACAAGGTGCTTTCGGGACTGCATCGGGCCTGCGAGAAGCGCCCGGTTTCGGCGGAGCAATTGGAGCAGGTCGTCGACCTGGTCGAGCGCGAATGTCTGGAGGCCTTCGACAAGGAGGTCCCCAGCAAAGTGATCGGCAAGTTGATCATGGATGGGCTCAGAGAAATCGATCAGGTCGCCTATGTGCGATTCGCATCGGTCTATCGCGAGTTCAAAGACCTGAACCAATTCCTCGACGAACTGAAACCGATGCTCGAAAAGAAACCCCGCTTGCGGGGTGAGGGCAGGGGGGGCGATGAAGAGGCGGGCGGAATTTCTAGTCAGCAAGCGTGATGGGCGAAAGGAATGGCTGCGTGCAACCAAGCTCGCGCATTCTATCCATCTGGCCATGTCGGCCTCCGGGGCCACCGAGTCCTGGCGGTCCATAGACATAGCCAGCACCGTGCTCATGGGCTTGCGCAGCAAGCTCGGCGGACGGGCACCCTTGAGTTCTGCGGACATCGCCCTGGCGAGTCAGCAGGTCCTCGCGGCCCTTGGCTTTGTGGCGGCAGCGGACCTTTACAGTCGAGTCGGCGCACGACAACGTCGGCGGCAACGCCTCCTCAAGGACCTCATGCGCGAACGCCCGGGCGAATCTGCTCCCGTTCCCGAGCGCGCGAGCAAGCAAGCCGGGCCCTGCAATTTCGAGATGGGCAATCGCTTCTCGCATAATTGATGACTCCGAGTCTCGAGTAAGTAGAGCCCGACCCCTCATGCCAGTGCTAGCGCCTGGCCGCTCGCTAAGACGACAACATTGTCTATGATCCTCCGCGCCCGTGATCCCCTGCCTATGACCACCTACTTTCCTGCGAGAAAACCATGCGCCTGAAACGACTTCAGGTGCGCGGGTTCAAATCCTTTGCGGATCGCACGGACTTTGAGTTCCCTAGCGACTTGACCGGCATCGTCGGGCCGAATGGCTGCGGCAAGTCCAATGTGGTCGATGCGCTCAAATGGGTGCTCGGTGACCAGCGGGCCAAGAGCCTGCGGGGTAGCGAGATGACCGATGTCATCTTCAAGGGCGCCGAAGGGCGGGAGGCGCTGCCCTGGGCCGAGGTCTCAGTGGTCCTCGAGGACGAGAACGGTGGCCTCGGTGGGCGTTCCGAGGTTGCCATCGGCCGTCGCCTGACTCGGGACAAGGAGTCTCAGTACAAGATCAATGACCAGGTAGTCCGCCTCAAAGACGTGCGCGACCTGCTCATGGATACGGGCCTAGGTGTAGGCGCCTACTCGGTCATGGAGCAGGGTCGCATCGATGCGGTGCTCTCCGCCAATCCGGAGAGCCGCCGTGGGATCTTCGAGGAAGCTGCTGGCATCAGTCGATTCAAGCTGCAGAAGCGCGAGTCTCTGCGCAAGCTCGAGCGCACCGAGGTGAATCTTGATCGGGCCAAGGACCTCCTGGAAGAGAGGTCGCGACGAATTCGTAGTCTCAAGATCCAGGCTGGCCGAGCCCGACGCTACAAAGAGATTCGCACCCAGCTATGTGATTTGCGCGCTGCTGTCGCGGTGTTGGATGCCCGCGAACTTCGGGCGGAGCACAAGGCACTGTTGGACAAGGCGGCCGCAGTCGAACTGGAACTGCAGAAGATCGAGACCCTGCACCGGGAGCAGGGCGAATCGCTGACTGCCGCGGAGACCTTGATTCAGACTGGCGAATCGGAGCTGGAACTCGCCCAGGAGGAGTTCCGCCAGGCACGGAGTCGCCGCGATGCCAGTCAGTCGCGGCGCGATAGCCAGAAGTTGCGCGCGGAAGAACTTCGCCAGGATGGGGAGGAGGCTGCCAAGCGCACGGATCACCTGCTGAAGCAGCAGGAAGAACGCCGCGCATTGCTGGATACCGCGCGGCAACGCATGGCCGAACTCGAAGCGGAGCTTATCCAGCTGCACAAGGAGCTGGAAGCGCGCCGGGCGGTGACCAAGGCGGCGCAGACTTCGGTGCAAGAGCTGCAGGAAGAACGCGAGGGCCTGCGCGATGCAGTTCTCGAGTGGATCCATGCCCGCACTCGCTGTCGCAACCTGGTACACGATCAGGAGGCGCAGCTGCGCAGTTTGCAAGCTCGAGCGGAGCGACTGCTGCGTCAGGACGGCGAGATCGAGAGCAAAGAAGCTGCGGGCCGGACAGACAGGGAGAGGCTGCAGGCTTCCTTGCAGGCGCTTTCCGCGGCGATCGAGAGCCTTCAGAGCGAGGAGCGCGCTGCCGTTGCAGGTCTCGAAGCCATCGATGCGCAGGCCGCGGACCTGGCTCGTCGCGAATCCTCCTTGCGTGAAGATCTCGCCGCAGTCGCCAGTCGGCGCGAAATGTTGCGCGGTCTGGAGAGTCAACTTGAAGGTCTGGACCAGGGTCCGAAGTTCCTCTTGGAGAACAAACCGGCCGGGTTGCGCGGTCGCCTCCTCGATCTTCTCGCCATCGATCTCCACCATGGTCGGGCCCTGGAGGCCGCACTCGGACCCTTCCTGCAAGCTCTGGTGGTGGACACCCGCGAGCACGCCGAGGCCATGCTCGCACAGTTGCACGCGGCCAAGGCCGGTCGTGCTCTGCTATTGGTTGAGGAGGAGTTCGCGTCGCAGCGATCCGCCGCCTCTCCCCTTGGCTTGCCGGAGGGGGCAGTCTTCCTCCTGCCGCGAGTCGAGTGTTCGGATCAGGCTCGAGCTCTATTGTCCTGGCTCCTGCGCGGAGTTTGCCTGGTCGACGATCTTTCCCAGGCCACAGCCAACCGTCCCGATCTCTGTTTCGTGACCTTGGAGGGCGATCTGCTCTGTGGCCCACGCTTCGAAGGCGGTGAGGGCGGCAGTGAAGCCGGGCTCCTGCTGCGTCGTTCTCTGATCACCCAGCTCGAGGGCGAGGAGCAGGAACTCCGTCTGGCCCTGGACAGTCTTCGTTCGGAGATGCGTAGCACTGCCGACAAGGCGCACATGGCCCGTGAACAGGCGCGAAACATCGCCGAGACCCTGCAGGAGGAGCGGCAAAACGAACATCGACGCCTGGCCGAGGTCGAGCAACTCCAGACTCTGGATGCTCACCTTGCCCAGCAGCGCGAGGCCCTCGCCCAGGAGCTGGCGGAGGTCAGTCAGCAGCGCTACCAGGCTCTGGCGAGCCTGGGAACTCACCTCTTCAATGAAGTTCTCCTGCGCCGCCTCGAGAGTCGCGAAGCAGCGGTGGAGCAGGATGTGGCGCAGCGCCTCGAATCGGCGCGGAACGAGGCCGAGAAGGCTCGCCAGCAAGAACAGGAGCTGCGCATTCGGCAAGCTTCATGCAGCACGGACCGCGGCGCCCAGGTGCACAAGATCGAAAGCCATGAGCAGATGCTCCGGGACTTCGAGCGTGCGTCCAACGAACTCGGCGAACGTCAGCAGAAGGCGCTGCAAGGAGCGGAGGCCGCCCAGGCGGAATCTGCCCGCTGTGCCCAGGAACTCCTCGACCTGGAGTCGGAATTGCTTGGGCTCGAAGCTGCTCGCAATCAGGTCAGCGAGAAGCTCAGCAGCCAGCGGGAGGAAAAGAACCGCATTCAGACTGCGGTCAGAACCTCAGAGGCGGAGCGCAGTACTCTGCAGCAGTCCCTGAACGAACTCCGTCTGCGGCATGCGGACAACGAACATCGCTTTGAGCGCCTGGAGGATCGACTCCTCGAGGACAGCGGGCTGGAACTGCGTCGTTGCCTGGGTGAACTCGAGGGACTCGGTCTCTTCCGAGCCGATCTCCAAGGTCCGCCGGCGGCGGATCTGGTGCTCAACCTGCAAGGCCCACCGCAGCCCCCGGAAATGCTTGCCCCTGCACTCGGTCTGCAGCGCCTCTGGGAGGAGGAGGACTTCCAGCCGGAGGACGCCCGCAAAGAGATCGAGGTGCTCAAGTCCCAGGCGGATCGTCTGGGTTCGGTCAATCTAGGCGCGGTGGAAGAGTTGGAGGCGGAGGAGGAGGACTTCCTCGGCACGGAGCGGGACGTGGCCGATCTCACCGAAGCGCGCCGTTCCCTCATGGAGGCCCTCCGCCAGATGGAGGTCGAGTCGCGTGCGCTCTTCGAGAAGACCTTTGAGCAGGCCCGCGGCTACTTCAAGGAGATCTTCCGTAAGCTCTTCCAGGGTGGTCGCGCTGACATGTATCTGCACGACGACGAGGATGCTCTCGAGTCGGGTATTGAGATCGTGGCCAAGCCGCCGGGCAAGGAGCTGCAGTCCATCGCGCTCCTCTCTGGTGGTGAGCGCAGCCTCACGGCGCTGGCGATTCTCTTTGCTGTCTTCAAGGTGAAGCCATCGCCCTTCTGCATTCTCGACGAGGTGGACGCGGCCTTGGACGACACCAATGTGGAGCGCTTTCTGCGCGTCTTGCAGGACTTCGTGGGGCCTTCGCAATTCTGCGTGGTGACGCACCACAAGCGAACCATGGCGGAGTGCAAGACTCTCTATGGAGTCACCATGCAGCGCCGCGGGGTTTCTACCCGTATCGCCGTCTCCTTGGATGAGGTCGACGAGATCGGTGACAAGGAGCGCGCGAAGGCCACGGACCAGCGTATTGCGGGTGAAGAGAGCATCGGTTTCTAGGGCTCTGTCTGGATCATTGCCCGGGCGATGCCGCAGACTAGAGGTGGCCGCAGCTAGGCGCGGCTCCGATCATGCGCTCAATTCGCCAGCCCATCTCCCTGCTTCTCGCCGGCTTGACTAGCTCTCTTCTCCCGGCTCAGGATCTCGACTTCGCTCCCTTGGAGGCAGCGATCCGAGCCGAGATGGGGCAACTGGACTTGCCGGCAGTTTCCATCGCGGTCATGGTCGCTGGGGACATGGTCTGGTCCAAGGGCTTTGCCAGGTCGGAAGCAGTCGGCGGGGAAGAGGTCAGTGGCGAGACTGTCTACCGGGTGGCCTCCATCTCGAAGCTCTTCACCGCCACTGCGATCATGCAGTTGGTGGAGAAGGGGGACTTGGATCTCGATCGTCCGCTGACCGAGATCCTGCCGGACTTCGAGCCCGCCAACCAGTTCGACAAGGCGATCACCCTGCGGCAGATTCTGAGTCACCATTCGGGTCTGCTGCGCGAGCCTGCTGCCGGACACTATTTTGAGCCTGGGAACTCCTTGGCCGATCTTGTGCACAGCCTGAACGGTCAGCCCTTGGTCTATGCACCGGGCAGCCGCTTCAAGTACTCCAACGCAGCGGTGAGTATCGCTGGCTACGCCGTGGAAAAAGCGACGGGGAAGGGCTTCGCGGAGCATGCCCAGTCCGCGATTCTCGATCCACTCGGTATGGACGCCAGTTCCTTTGCGCGTGATTCTACCGCTGCCGAGGGTGCCAGACTTGGCAGCATGTGGACTCTGGACGGGCGGCGTTTTGACGCGCCGACCTTCGAGCTCGGGATGCTGCCAGCGGCGAATCTCTATGCGAGTATGGAGGATCTGTTGCGCTTCGCCAGCTCATGTTTTCTCGCTGAGTATCGCGGCGACGACGCTCTCCTCACGGAGAACAGTTTGCGGGCCATGTTTCGACCGCAGTTCGATTCGGATTTCATCGGCATCGGCTTCTTCCTCGATGAGTTCCAGGGCCAGCGGCGGGTAGGCCACAATGGTGCGGTCTACGGTCATGCCACTCAGCTCTTTGTCCTACCCGAGAAGGGCATCGCTGTTGCCTGCGCGGTGGCTCTTGACTTCGCCAATGGCTCGGCAGAGCGCATGGCCAATCGTGCCCTGGAGCTGGTGCTGGCTATGGAGCAGGGTCGCGAGCCGTCAGAATGGACTCAGCCTGTAGAGATCGGCGCGAGCAGCGCGCGCGCCCTTGCCGGGCGCTACGGGGATGCAGACTTTTGGATCGAGTTGCAGGAACGTTCCGGACAGCTGATCGAGATTCCCTCCTATGGCCTGCCGACGATCTACTGGCGGACTGGCGAGGACTACGCATTCCACAGCTTCGACCGGTTCAATGCGCAGCTTGGTGCACGCAAGCTGCGAACCGCTGAGGGCGGGCTGCGACGCAACGACAGCTTTTTGCCACGGATCGACGGGGAGCCCGCGGCCGCGCCCGATCGCTTTCGTGACCTGATCGGCGAGTACGGTTGGGATCACAACGTGCTGTACATCCTCGAGGACGCGGGCAAGCTTTGCTGTCTGATCGAGTGGTTTGCCCGCTACCCGCTGAGCGAGCTCGCAGCAGACCGGTATCGCATGCCCGATGGGGGCATGTATCCCGGTGAAGAACTGCGTTTTGAAAGGGATGCCTCCGGGGCAGTAATCGCGGTGACAGTGGGGGCCTTGCGCTTTCCGCGCCGTGCGGTCGGTGGTGATGCTGGCGCGACCTTCAAGATCCAAGCCCTGCACGGCCCGGAGGAGCTACGCAAGCTTGCGGAGGCGGCCTCGCCACCCATTGAGTCGGGGGACTTTCGTGCGCCCGAACTGGTGGATCTCAGCCAGGCTCTCGAGGGGCTGCAGCTGGACATCCGCTATGCATCCACCAACAATTTCATGGCCATGCAATTCTACCCGCGAGCGGTGGCCATGCTGCAGCGACCGGCGGCTGCGGCCCTGGCTCGTGCACAGGAAACATTGGCAGGGCTTGGCTACGGACTGCTGATTCACGATGCCTATCGCCCCTGGTCGGTGACCAAGATGTTTTGGGACGCTACGCCCCAGGACATGAAGGACTTCGTTGCCGACCCTAGCCAGGGTTCACGCCACAACCGCGGCTGCGCCGTGGACTTGACCCTCTTCCGCCTCAATTCCGGTGCAGCGCTCGAGATGGTCAGTGGCTATGACGAATTCACCGCACGCGCCTATCCGGATTACCCCGGGGGGACTTGGTCCCAGCGTTGGCATCGCGAACTGCTGCGCGAGGCCATGGAGTCAGCCGGCTTTTCGGTCTACACCTGGGAGTGGTGGCACTTCGATTATCGCGATTGGCGCGCATACCCCATCCTTGATCAGCCGATCCGCTGATCCCTTATGATGAATCAGGGCCTCGACTGCGGGCCTGACCACTCGAGCCTATGAGATCGCACAGCCTTCTTTCCCTTCTCACCCTCCCCGTCCTGACCGCTGCGGCCTGGGCACAGACTCAAGAACCCGCCCTCGAGGCGATGCGCAATGCCTGGCAGGCCTTCGAATCCGATCAGGGATCTGGCTGGCAGGTCGAATGGAACAAGGCAACTGGGAGTCCGAAGGCAATCTTTGGTCCTGGCCTCCGTCTGCAAGCCGGACCAGTGCGAGATCTCGAGTCCGCACGCAGCCTGGCGCAGCGGACCCTCGAGGAGCAGGCAGTCTTGCTCGGTCGTGGTGAATCGGAATTTGTCGAGCTGATCGGCTCCAGGGCAGCGGGGGTCTGGGTCTTTGTCTACGAGCAGCGTTATCGCGGTATGCCTGTGATCGGCGGCCGAGCCGACATTCGCATCCACGAGAACGGCGTGCTCGGCATGTTCGGTGCGACTGCTGCGCAGATCCCTGCGGATCTAGCCATGAATCCCCGCATCAATGCTGAGCTCGCCGAGTTCTACTGCTACCGCGACTTGGGTGTGACTCCTAGCGAACCGGGTCCTTTGCAAGAGAAACGCCCGGCAGGGGAGTTGGTACTCTGGATGGATCCAAACGCGGCGGTGGCGAGTCGGCCGCAGCTCGCCTGGCGCTTTCGCGTCGATGAGCGTGATGCTCAAGTCACCGTGGGCAGTAGTTTTGTGGATGCGCAGAGCGGAGCGATCCTCGAGTACAAGAACGAGGTCTATCAGTGCTACGAGCATGGTGAGGCACACGCGCACGAAAGCGTGAATGACGAGGCTCGCGCCGAAGAGGAGCCCCGAATCAGTCTGAGCACGCGACCGACGCCGGATCGCATGGGCATCAGCGGGACGATCACCGCATGGGCGAACACCGGGCTCAGGCCCACGGATCCGCTGGTGAATGTGCCCCTGGCTCGCCTGCGCGTGGTGTCAGGCTCAACGACGGTGTTTACCGACGAGTTTGGCGTCTTCACCATTCCGGATGTGGATGCGGCCTTCCTGCAGATCTTCATCACCGGAGAGCACGTCCGCCAGGTGAGCACTGCCCAGGGTCAACGCATCTTTGTCGCGCAATTGGTCGACTCCACGGCGCCGGCCAATGTGCAAGTCCTGAGCGCAGGCGCTGCTGAGTTTCAGTGGACCCAGACCACGGTTTACTGGGCAACCGACGACGTCAATGTCTGGACTCGAGCATTGATGCAGCCGAATCCACCGCAGCTGGATGTGATCTCGAGGGTGAGCGCTCGAGTCAACATCGACGACAGTTGCAACGCCTTCTACTCGGCGAACAGCATCAACTTCTATCCAACCCAGGGGAACTGCAACACCACTGCGTACTCGACGGTGATCTACCATGAGTGGGGCCACGGCATCGACGATGCCTTCGGCGGGATTTCGCAGGTCGATGGGCTGTCCGAGGCCTGGGGCGACATCATCGCCATGTATCGCACCGGTCAGCCCTACGTGGGAGAGCAGTTCAGAATCTCTGGAGCGCCCTTCTTGCGCTCGGGCCTGAACACTCGCACCTATCCTGCAGGCGGCGGGGTGCACACTCAGGGCCAGACTTTCATGGGATTCGCCTGGGACCTGCGCGAGAACCTGATCCTCAGTCTGGGGCAGGCTGCCGGACAGGCGCACGCGGAGAAGATCGTCATCAACTCGATCATTGGCAACGCCAGTAATCAGGCTGATGCGGTGCGCGAAGTTTTTCTCATGGATGATGATGACGGCAACCTGAACAACGGCACGCCCAACTATCAGGCCATCAAGGCGGCAGCGGACAATCGCAATCTGCCTTCGCCAGAGATTCTCAAGGTGGAGCTCTTTCACGGCAGCCTGGCCGCTACCAGCGAGCAGCTTTCGCCGCGCCTGGTGAGTGCCACTCTCAATCCCCTCGAAGGTTCGGTCGGCCTAGCAGAGTTGGTGTACGACCAGGGTTCCGGTGAGCAGCGTCGCGGCATGGTGCTGGGAGCGGGGGTCAATGAGTATCTCGCCATCCTCCCACCGGTGGCATCTCCGGCTACGGTCAGCTACTTCTTCGAAGTCCTGCATTCCAGCGGTGATGTCCTGCGTTTTCCTTCTCAGGGTGCATTCCAGTACGGTGTCGGTAGCGAGGACGAGATCTACTCCACGAATTTCGAGTCCGGTCCGGATGGCTGGATGACGGGTCTACTCCAGGGCGCGGACGATTGGGAACAGGCCACGCCTCTCGCTAAGGCGGGAACTTCGAATGGCATCGCCTGGAAGGATCCTGGCGTGGCCACATCTGGCAGCACGATCTTTGGAAACAACCTCAGCTTCTCCGGGGCCTACCCGAGTTCGAGCAACAATTTCCTTCTCTCACCCATCTTCGACATGAGTGGGCGAAGTGGAGTGACCTTGGAGTTCAAGCGATGGCTCACGGTTGAGGAAGGCATCTTCGATCAGGCGAGTATCAAACTGAACAACAACACGATCTGGTCGAACCCGCTCAGCGGGCACCTCGTGGATACGAAGTGGGTGGATGTGGAGCTGGCGCTTCCGGCAGCGGACAACAACCCGGTGGTGCAGATCTCCTGGGCATTGGAGACGGATGCGGGGCTCGAGCTGGGCGGCTGGAACATCGATGATGTTCGCCTCAGTAGCTTCGTGGCCTCACCCCTGCCGGACCTGGAACTGAGTATGACGCCGGCACAGATCGATATCGGCAGCTCCACGGCAGTGGAGGTGAAGGGTAGTCCTGGCATGCCCATCGCGATCGCTCTCTCCAACAGCCCTGGCCCGACGGTCATACCCGGGTTGATCAGCCTGGACCTGGGGGCGATCACTTTCCTGCGTAGCTATGTCTTGGATGGCGCCGGTGACTTTGCCCTCAATTGGAACGTGCCCACGGATCCGAGCCTGGTTGGCAAGGTGACCTATGCCCAAGCCGTCGAACTGACTGATCTGAGCACGCTCACTCCCTCCAATCCGGTCGTCCTGCTCTTCTCCCAGTGAGGGAGGCAGCAGGCCTTCGGCCCATGGCTTTTGCGGGCGCCCTGTTCTGCGGGGCGCTCTTGCTCAGGCTCATGTTCTGGTCCGCCAGCCCGGATGCGGACTGGGCCTACTCCATCGCCTACAAGGGCGATGCCCAGCTCTGGCTCAGCTATGCCCAGGCCCTGAGCCAGGGTCAGGCCTTCGAGCTCGGCCTGCCCCTTCGCCCGCCGGGCACCGCCTACTTGATCGCCGGCCTCATGAGCCTGGGGGCGGATAGTCTCCTGTCTTTGCGCCTGGCCTGGCTGGTGATGGGGGCCTGCCTGCCGCTCGTTCTGTATCTCGCTCTTCGCGATGGCTTCGCTGAGCGCATCGCTCGCATCGCCGGGGTCCTCGCTGCTGCCAGTACCAGCCTCTTGGTTCTGGCGAGTTCCTTGGATGCGGAGACGCCCTACCTCCTGCTCGCCCTGCTCTCCCTTCTCGGCATCGACAAGCTGCGGCGGCATCCTAGATGGATTCATCTCCTGCTCTGGTCCGCAGTGCAGGCTCTGGCCTGCCTGATCCGTGCGGAGCACGCGCTCCTGGCAGTCTTACTCTTGCTCTGGCTAACCATCCCCTGGTGCCGGGCCTCGCGGGGATCCGGACTCTGCAGGGCCGCCGCCAGTTTGTTCAGCATGGGCCTGGTTCTTCTGCCTTGGCAGTTGCAGGCCGCGGAAGCCATCGATCGTTTCAATACGTCCGCGGTTCAGGAGCTGCGGGCGCCGGAGATCCCCTGGGAGCAGCCAGCTCGCGAGCAGCTGATGGCACTGCCTGCCTTTTGTCGTCAGTCTGCGCAGGGTTTCGTCTCCGCCTGCGTACGCCATCGCGGTGGAGAACGCGTGCGCGCCGAAGACCTACGCATTCTCCAGGATGCTTATGGCTGGACGCCCGCCGCCCTTGGCCGCTATCCCTTTGTCGCTCTCTACGGACCGCTCAACTTCTACCTGGCCAACAATCCCCTCGCCGATGTGGGATTCAGTCGGGCGGCCTTGGCGAGCCCTCCCCAGCTCGCCGGCGGAGCCGATGCCTACGATCCTCTCTGGCTGCGCAACCTGCCCCTCAATGGTGAGCTGGCCTTCGAGTATCCGCCGCACCTCGCCATGCTCAGCCATGGCTACGCCATGGGCGGGGCGTGGATCTTGGCGCACCCGGTGGATTTTCTGGCGCGGGCTGTCCTCAAGCTCGAGCGCTTTTGGCGCGGCGCTGCGCATGGCTTCGGCGGCTATGCGCAGCCCATCGGTCTGAGCGGCATGCGCCACCGGGTGGACCTGGTGGTTGCGGAGGGCATTGTCCCGGCGGCCTTTCGACTTCTGCTGTTGTTGGCTGTCCTGCTGGGAGTCCTCTCCCTGCGGCGCCGACCAGCGGCTTGGCCACTCTTCCTGTGGTTGCTGAGTAAGCTCCTGATCAGCGCCCTGTTCTTCGGCTATGCCCGACAGGGCGCTCTGGTCGTTCCCGCCGTCGCGCTCTTCCTGGCCCTGGCCTGGGAGGATCGGATCTGGCCACGATTGGGAGAGATCGGGCGAAAGCGAGCCACCCACTTGGGCATGCTGCTCATCGCCTGGCTCTTCTGGTCCGAAGGCTGGCGCTGGCTGCGGCCACCAGAGATCCGCATCGATGGCCGCGAGGTAATGGCGGTCGATCCCTGGCCAGTGGCTTTGCAGGAGAACCGCCGCCTCGAATTCCGCTGATCGGATCGGCTCGAATCAGATTGGCAGGAAGTGCTTGCTGAGTTGCAGGCTCTGTCCCTGGTAGTGACTTTGCAGGGCGCCTTCGCCGTAGGCCACTTCTGGTTCTTCGATGCCCTTGAAGAACTGCAACTTGAAGAAGACCTGGCCATCTTCGACCAGGAAGGGCACGTCATGGGGTCTGACTTCGAGCACGGCTCGCGTCCCTTCCTCGCCACCGAAGCCGTTGTCGAAGAAGCCCGCGTAGTTGGTGCGCAATTCGCCGATGCCAACGTCATAGGCGGTCATCTCCGCGGCCAGATGCCTTGGCACGCGGATGCGTTCCTTGCTGGCGAAGATGTAGAACTCCTCCGGTTCGACGATGAATCGGCCGTTCTCCGGTTCGGGGATGGCATTGAAGAAGTCCTGCCAGGCGTATTCCCCATTGATGTCCATATCCAGGATGCCGCTGTAGCGCTTGGCCTCGTAGCCGATGGGGCCGGTGACCTGGCTGTCGCGGCGGATGGCAACTCCCATGCAAAGCCCATCGTCGATGCGCGCCTTCTCCAGTGGGATCGGCTTGCCTTCGTGGGTGTAGAGCAGGGGTTTCTTCTCATACTCGGCGCGAAGTTCCGCGTCGCTGAGCTTTGGTTGTCCCTCGACGAAGCGAATCTGGCAGAGACTGAGGCCCGTGCGAACCTTGATGGGGAAGGAGCGCGGCACGACTTCCAGGAAGAGAGGGCCGGTGTATCCGGCCGGAGCCATCTCGAAGCGTCCGGTGTTATTGGCCAGGATGCGAGTGAAGAGGTCGAGTCGACCGGTTGAGCTCTTCGGGTTGGCGTGAATGACCTGCTTGAGTGGCTGCGCGATCTGTTCGAGGAGTGGAATGATGTAGCAGTGACCCTTCTCCAGGACCGCACCATCAGTGAGGTCGAAGGTGTAGAGCATGGTCTCTTCGAGCCGTTCCGGGACGCTGGCGTTCTCCGGCAGGAAGCCGCTGCGCACACGGTAGCCGCGTGTCGCTAGCCGCAGATCCAGGCTGGCTGGTTGGATCTGAGCCGGAGAAATCCCCGGGTTGCTGGTGATCGCTCCCTCTTCGACCAGGGCTCGGATGTGCTGATAGACCAGAATACCGTCCATCTGCACAGACTAGGTGCGCTAGCGAAGTGAGGCAACGTTTGCATCGGGAAGGACAATGCGCCGTCGGCGCCCCGCCTCGGCCGCGTCGAGGTGCAGGAAGAACATGCCGATCCCCGCGGCGCCTTGGGCATAGCCGGTCTGGGTGCTCAATTCTTCCGGACGCGTGCGATGTTCGGCCTGCTTCCAGGCGATTCCGGCTGGCATGGAAATCCGGTCACGGCGTATCTCGGCGCTGAGTGCGGCGATCATGTGCTGGGACTCATCGCGGCCGATCAGGTTGGCGTAGTCCAGGTAGAACTCAGCGAGGCCAGCGCTCCCGCAGCATTGGCCGTGTGAATTCCAGAAACCGGGCGGCCGCTGCAGGGCCATGTCCCCGGCCTGCATGCTCTTGCCCGCCTGGGTGATCCATTGTGCCCATTTGCGCTCGCCGGTGATCTGATTGAGCAGGTCGAAGAGGCGAGCGCTACCGGCTGGGCCATGGCACCAGCCCAGATAGAAGAGATCCGGGTTGGTCTGGTTGTGGTAGATCAGGCCACGTTCGTCGCTGAGGGATTCCAGGTAGCTGCCGCCGGCCTTGGCCGCCTGCAAGAAGCTCTCCTCGCCGGTCTCCTGGTACAAGCGGGCGAGGAAGTAGGCGACACCGGCGCTACCGTGGGAGAAGCCGGGCATCTCTCGGGCGTATCCCGCGGCCATCTGCCAGGCCAATCCGGAGTCGCGCTCTTCGGCGAGCTGGATCAGATGCTGCCCAGCGGCCCGACTGAGTTCCAGGGCCTCTGGGCGCTCCATGGCCTGGGCCGCCCAGAGCAAATAGAGGCCGATGCCTGCATCCCCGGAGATGATGTCGGTGACCGGACCCCAACTGGCGCCCTGCCCCGCAGGCTCGGCGCCGGCCATGATGAAGTCCAGGATGGCCAGGGCCCCCAGGTGATAGCGTTCCTCGCCGCTACTGCGATACAGCTCCTCGAGGGCGAAGCCCATGCCGGCAGCTCCGGTGTAGAGACCCGGGCCGAGGCTGGCGAGGCCGGGCAGGTTCTCCAGCAGGTCCTCGCCGGCGCCCTTGGCCATCTGCAGGGAAGCCTCGCGGCCGGTCTGGGCGTGGTGTTCCAGGTAGAAAAGGAGGACGCCGCAGCTGCCGCTGTACAGGTTCGGGCTGTACCTCGACTCACCCGCCTCCGGATCGATGGGCCACTTTGCCAGTTCCTCCTGCCATTCGGCCTGGGCATCGAGCCAGAGCGCGACTTCGTCAGCAAGTCCGGGATTTTGCTGGTCAGGCTGAGACTGGCAGCAGAGGAGCGTGATCATCGGGAGGGGAGCGATCCAGCGCATGGATTGATTATGCCCGCCCTTCCTCGCCGTTGCTTCCCTGGGCCCTCCCGCTAACGTGTCGACCTCAAAACGGCATGAAGATCCACGAGTATCAGGCCAAGCGATTGCTGGCCAAATTTGGCATCCCGGTTCCTGACGGAGTATGCGCGGCGACGCCCGATGCGGCGGCTGCTGCCTTCGATGAACTCGGCGCGCCACTCTCCGTCGTCAAAGCTCAGATTCACGCCGGTGGGCGGGGTAAGGGTGGTGGCGTCAAGCTGGTCCGATCGGCGGCGGAGGCCCGTGATGCCGCCGCTGGCATGTTGGGCAAGCCCCTGGTTACGCACCAGACCGGCCCCGAAGGTCGCATCGTGCAGCTGGTCTATGTAGAGCGTGGTAGCGACATCGCCCGCGAGCTCTACCTGGCCGTCGCTGTCGACCGGGTTCATGCGGCCCCGGTCATGATGGCCAGCGCCGAAGGCGGCATGGACATCGAAGAGCTGGCGGTGGAGCGGCCGGAAGCGATCCTCAAGGAAGCCATCCATCCGGTGAAGGGCATGCTGCCCTTTCAGACCAGGCGGCTCTGCAAGGGACTGGGCTTCACCGGTGCCACGGCCAAGACCGCTGCCAAGGTCATGATGGCCCTGGCCAAGGCCTTCACCGAACTCGATTGCTCGATTGCCGAGATCAATCCACTCATCGTGACCGCTGATGGGGCGGTGATCGCTTTGGATGCGAAGATGAACTTCGACAGCAACGCGCTCTTTCGGCACAAGGATCTGCTCGAGCTGCGCGACCTGAACGAAGAGGATCCCAAGGAGATCGAGGCCTCGAAGCATGACCTGAACTACATCGCTTTGGATGGCAACATCGGCTGCATGGTCAACGGCGCCGGTCTGGCCATGGCGACCATGGACACGATTCAGATCAAGGGCGGGAGCCCGGCGAACTTCCTCGATGTAGGTGGGGGAGCCAACAAGGACCAGGTCACCAACGCCTTCAAGATCCTCCTCTCCGACGACAACGTGAAGGGGGTGTTGATCAACATCTTTGGTGGCATCATGAAGTGTGACACCATCGCCGAGGGCGTGATCGCCGCGGCCAAGGAGGTCGAACTCGCCGTGCCCCTGGTGGTGCGCTTGGAGGGGACCAATGTGCAGCGTGGCCGTGAGATGCTCGAGGCCTCTGGTGTTGCCCTGCAGACCGCCTCCTCCCTGGACGAGGCGGCAGAGAAGATCGTCGCCCTGACCTCTGGCAAGGCCGGCAGCGCTGTGGAGAAGCAGGCATGAGCATTCTTATCGATGCGGACACCAAGGTGATCTGCCAGGGAATCACCGGCGAGGCCGGTACCTTTCACAGCACCCAGGCTCAGGCCTACGGCACGAATATGGTCGGGGGCGTCACCCCTGGCAAAGGTGGCCAGACTGTCGAGGGCATGCCGGTCTTCGATACGGTTTCCGAGGCGGTGGCAGCGACCGCAGCCGAAGCATCGGTGATCTATGTGCCGGCGCCCTTCACCGCGGATGCGATCTGCGAGGCTGTGGATGCGGGCATTCGCCTGATCGTCGCAATCACCGAGGGCGTCCCAGTTCTCGACATGGCCTGGGTGCGGGACTATGTCGCCGGCTCCGGTGCGCGACTGGTGGGGCCCAACTGCCCGGGTGTGATCACACCGGGGACCGAGGACAGCGGCTGCAAGATCGGCATCATGCCGGCCTACATCCACAAACCAGGCCGTGTTGGCGTCGTCTCTCGCAGCGGCACTCTGACCTATGAGGCGGTGTGGCAATCCACTTCTGCAGGTTTGGGGCAGAGCACCTGTGTGGGCATCGGCGGTGATCCGATCAACGGCACCGACTTCATCGATGTGCTGCGCCTGTTCAAGGATGACCCACAGACTGAAGGCATCATCATGATCGGTGAAATCGGCGGCACCGCAGAAGAAGAGGCTGCTGAGTTCATCCAGAGCGAAGTGGACAAGCCGGTGGTGGGCTTCATCGCCGGTGCAACCGCGCCGCCAGGCAAGCGCATGGGTCACGCCGGCGCGATCATCTCCGGCGGCAAGGGCACTGCGGCTGAGAAGAAGCTGGCCTTGGAAAAGGCTGGCGTAAGCGTCGTAGACACACCGAGCTTCATGGGTGAAGCCATGGCCAAGGTCCTCTCCACCTAGGCAGCATGGACAGCTGGCTGCGCCGAGCGACTCCCCTTGTCCTGCTACTCCTGGCTCTCCTGGCCTGGTTCGAGGAGTTTCTTCCGGGTCGGGATTACCTGGCGCGAGAATTCGGGGACAAGTTCGTCCTGCGATTCGTCCTCGGCCTGCTCTGTCTCTACGTGCTGATGCTCGTTCTCGAGCGTCAGCAGATGGAGGGGCTCTTCAAGCAGGTGCTGGGGCAGTTCAAGGACTTCCACCAGACTCAGGGTGGCTCGGTCCAGCCAGCCGGCGCCCAGGGCGCTGCTGGCAGCGCGGCCGAAGAAAAGGCCCGCAGCGAGGCGATCCAGATCCTGGTAGCAGCACTCGATTCAGAGGACCCGAAAGTGGTTTCCGGGGCACTGGAAAACCTCCAGCGGCTCACAGGGCAGCGATTGGGCGCAGATAAGGCCGCTTGGCAGTCCTGGATGAGGGAACACCTGTGATCGCTAGCGCAGCGGGCAAAAGCGTGCAACGCCCTTGGCCTCATGCTCCCGCGGGGCAATAATCCATCGCTACGCCTCTCCGGCGGAAACACCAATGATGACAGCCTTTCTTAGCGGCTGGGAGATCTGGGTCGTCCTGATCGTCGCCCTGCTTCTCTTCGGCCACCGCATACCGGGCATGGCCCGTTCCCTGGGTAGTGGCATCGTCGAATTCAAGAAAGGTCTCAGTGGGGATGCCGGCAAGGATGAGCAAATCCCGCCGCCACCGGTAGCGCCTCCCTCGAACAGCGGGCAGGACAACCAGGGCAACAGCTAGTGACCAGCGGAACGCTGCCCCTGAACTATCTCACCTCCCTGGTGCGCCCGGAGCTCGAGCGCATGAATCTGGACTTGCAGGCGGACTTGCAGCCGGAGCATGCGGATCTCCTGCCGCTGGTGGAGCAGGCATCCGGGTATCGGGGCAAGCAGCTTCGGCCTGCACTGGTCTTCTTGAGCGGCAAGGTCTGTGGCGAGACCGGCGATGAGCACCTCACCGTGGCGAAAGTCGTCGAGCTCCTGCACACGGCGACTCTGGTCCACGACGATGTGCTCGATGGCGCCAGCATGCGTCGGCAGATGCCGACGGTGAATGCTCTGTATGGCAGCGAGATTCCCGTGCTCCTTGGGGACTACATCTATGCACGAGCCTTCCATCTCTCCGTGCAGATGTCGGACCCGGTCTGCAGCCGGGTGCTGGCCGAGGTCACCCGCCGTATTTGTCAGGGGGAGATCACTCAGATCCTGCACCGATTCGATTTTTCCTGGGATGAGGAGCGCTACTTCGAGGTCATCCGCGACAAGACGGCTTTGCTCTACGGGGCGGCCTGTCGCCTGGGCGCGCACTATTCGGGGGCCAGCCAGGAGCAGGTGGAAGCCTTCGATCGCTTCGGCACCGAACTCGGCGTTGCCTTCCAAATCGTTGATGACTGCCTCGATCTGCAGGGAGATGAAGAAGTGGTCGGCAAGTCCCTGGGGACGGACCTGCGGCGAGGCAAGTTGACCTTGCCACTGCTCTTCCTCATGCGCGAGGAAGCGGTCGCGCTGCGCTTGCGCGCTTTGATGGAGAGTGAGCGCGAGCGTGGGCCGATGCTGCTCGAATTGCGTGCCAATTTCGATCTGGAGTCAGCACTTGATGAGGCCATGGGCGTTGCTCGGAAACGGGTGGCCCTGGGTATGAGCGCTCTGGAGTTCCTGCCAGAGAGTCCCGGTCGCGAGGCCATGATGGCCTTGGGTGATTACGTCACCAGTCGCAGACTTTGAATCCCTGAGGTTTATGGACTACGGCCGGGGAGGCTTTGCGCTGCCAGCGATGACACCAGCGGTGAAGCTGTTGCTGATCATCAACGCCGCGGTGTTCGTGGTTAACGCCTTCAGCGCCGGCAGGATCTCCGACTTGCTCGCCCTGTCGGGATCCGGGCTCACGGATGGTTTCGGTCTCGGCCTGCTGCGCTTGCTGACCTACCAGTTCGTGCACAGCTACGTGGACATCTTTCACATCCTGCTCAACATGCTGGTGCTGTTCTTCTTCGGCACCATGGTCGAGACCGAAGTTGGCAGGAAGGGGCTCTTTCGACTCTACATCGTTTCCGGAGTGGCGGGTGGGATCGTTCAGCTCCTGCTGGGGCTGGCCATGGGGAGTGACCCGCAGGTGGTTGGCGCCAGCGGAGCTTGCTACGGAATCATGGTCTATGCGGCCTGCATGGCGCCCCGGATGCGGGTCATCTTCATCATCTTCCCCCTGGAGATGCGCTGGCTCGTGGGCTTTCTGGTGTTCATTGGCGTCTATAGCACGCTGATCGGCTTCCAAAGAGGCGGCGGGGGCAGTGTCGCCCATGGAGCCCATCTGGGAGGCGCTCTCTGGGGCTATCTCGCCTTCCGCTTCTTCCGGAACTTCTACATGACCGCCGACTTCCGGTCAGGGGGCCTGAAGACCCGTTTTCAGCGCTGGCGTCAAGAGCGAGAGCGCAAGGGGGAGGCCTCCCGGCGCGAAGTCATGGACAAGCTTCTCGACAAGGTCCACAGCCAGGGGATCGACTCCCTGACCACGGCGGAAAGGCGCTTTATGGAGAGCGAAAGCCGCCGGAAGCGCTAGCCCGGCGATCGAGAGCCAGAGGATCTGATCCGGGTGCTGTAGAGGAGCGCCATGGCGGATTAGAATGTGCCAACCTCAAACCGACCTAGAACGATGAAAAGTTTCCTCCTGATCCTCGCCTTTTTCTTTCTGCCTCTTGGACTCGCTGCCCAGGACATGGGTACCTGGACGTCTCAGGCTGCTGCGGCAATTAATGCCGGCGACGACGCGGCACTGGACCAGCTCATTCGCCAGGACCCGCAAACCTGTCTCCGGCACTTCAAGGGTTTGGCCTTCGACTTCCGGCGCAATCCCGATAACGAGAAGATCCCGGCTCGGATGGCAGCCTTGAAGGCCAGTTGGGTCCGCGCCTACAAGGGCGACACTCTGGAGAAGCTGGATCGCTGGGCGCAGTTGCTGAGCCCGCGCAACGCTTCCGCATATGAGCAGGCAGAGCAGGCTCTGGCGAAGGGCTTCGCGGATTACAAGAAGCTCAAGGACGTTCGCTCTCAGGAGCGTGGCGCCTGGGAGGATCTCGGCGACAGCATGAGAAATGTCGCCCGTGGCTTCGAAGCCGTAGGCGCGGGTTTGGATGCGGCGCAGTCCTATTCCTTGATTGCGCTTATCATTCATGAGTTGCCCGAGTCGACCTTCGATGACGAGCGCGACGGGCTGAATGCCATCGAGCAGTTCCTGTCGAACCGCAGTTCTTGGGAATGGACGACGGACGACCAATACCTGACCAATGAGAACGCGAGAAGGGTCGGCAAGGCCGGGCTCGCGGCGATGGCCGCTGAGCGCAAGCGCCGCGAAGAGTCAGGCTACGACGCGAATGTACGTGGAGTATCGGCCTATCTCTTGCCCGACGCCGACGACAAGGAACTTGTCTCCGATTTGAAGTTCAAGCTCCTGCGCAAGCCTCAGCTCGACATGAGTTGGCAGGGGGGTTCCTCGCCTCTGGCATGGGCCCGCGTCGAGGTGGGGACCAAGGGCGCCAAGCGCTTCGATTGGTTCAAGGGCACGGATCTCTTCATGCTCCGGCCGGCTGCCAACAGCTTTGGCGTGAGTTTGGATGGGCAGGAGGACGGC
>JAJFFD010000046.1 GCA_021776805.1 Planctomycetota bacterium | reverse complement strand
CCCTCCTCGTAGCCGGCAGGCAGGGTCAGAGTCGCCTGCAAGGTGTTGCCCCGCTGATCCGTGTATTCGATCAAACGACGCCCGGGGCTCCAGGCGTACTCGGCCTGCTGCGGGTTCGCATCCGTCAGCTTCTTGGCGCCCTTGAAGTTCGCGTCCGCTACCCACAGGTCCGGATACTCGGTAAAGGTCTGCCGGGTAAAGGTCATGCGTTCCGCTGACTCGGCCTTGCGGACTCCTCCTAGCATGGCATCCGCGTAGATCAGCGCCTCGGGCTTGGAGCCGAACTGCAGCCTGTAGTAGCCCGAATGCTTGCTCCAGTCGCCGTAGGCAGAGAGGAGCACGGGCTTGCCCAGGTCGATGAACTCCTCCTCCGGATCCGTACGCTGGTAACGGAAGCGGATCTTCTCAGTACTGCCCAGGCCGGCGGTCAGGTTTGTCGCCGCGAGCATGGCCGAGTCTTCTCGGTCATCTCCGCTGGCTGCCTCCAGAGGCAGGAGCCAAAGATCGTACTGGTGGTTGAGGACCACGTTCTGTCCATCCTCGGTCCAACCGGCGACGCCATAGGTGCCAAGCTCGGTGGTGCGGCCACCTTCACGGTTGGCGAAGTCCTGCCCGGAGATCTCGGAGAGATTGATCGTCCGCTTGCTCTCAACCTCCATGGCCATGACCACTGCGTCACGGGAGAAGAGCCACCACTTGCCGTCCGGAGAATTGCCCATGCTGCGCCGCACATTCTCGGCAAGCAGCGCCCGGTCTCCGCTGCGCAAGTCCACTCGATAGTAGTCGGCCCGCCCGCCATCGGCGCTCATGTCACCGCGATAGCTCGAATCGTCGCGACCCAGCCCCCAGCGATCCGACTTGCTCGTCGTCACGTTGGTCATGTTCTCATCGGCGAGGCGTATGAACTCAGGCTTGCCTTCCAGGTGCAGGACCGCCAAGTGAGTGCTGCGACGGTCACTGCTGGCACGCACTTTCTGGGTTGACTGAACGCGCTCGTCCTTCCAGTGCCAGACTTCCACGTTGGAACGCGGCTCGTCCTTCTTGGGCTTGTCCTTCTTCTCTTCCTTCTCCTCCCCTTCTTTTTCCTCTTCGCCCTCTTCCTTCTTGTCCTGCTTCTTCGCGTCCGGCTTCATCTGCTGCTCGCGGATGCCGATGAACACGCGCTTTCGATCTTCGCTCCAGCTGAGACCCCGCTTCTCGCTCAGGACGAAACCCTCGGTGAAGCTCTCGTCCTCCCCGGGCTGGTACTCCACCCGCCGCGGGTTCTCCGAATCAAGGTCGAAGAAGGCCAGCAGATCGTTGGCCCGCTCCTCGTGATCTTCGACCTCTTCGCCGCGCAGGCAGGCAAGGTCATTCGCCTCCTCGTTCCAGGCGAGTTGCTCGTAACGCTTGTCCGAGGAGTCGAGGGCGGTCACGCGTCCACTCGCCAGATCCCGCAGATAGATACCATTGCCCGCGCCATTGTCCGCGTCCACCGCGAATGCCAGCAGCGTCCCCTCCTCGTTGAAGGCATAGCTGGACACGTTGCCGATGTTGTAGACCGTGCCCCCGTCGAGCTCGACCAGGATGAGATCGGCGCCCTTGTGCTTCGCCTTGCTATCCGAAGCACGCTTTAGCATGGCCAGATACTTGGAAGACTCGGCAAATCGAAAGCTCGCCACGCCCTCGAACTTGCGTTTCTCAGCACTGGCGATCTCGACGAATTCGCAGGCCTGCAGGACCGGCTCGCCCTTTTTGCGCATCGCCTCCGCCTTCTTCTCCGGCGGGCTGATCATGTACGCGAACCACTTGCTATCCTCGGAGAAGGCCGGCCGAGCGCCGCCCTTTTGCTCGTACTTTTTGTCTCCGTCTACCTGCGCCAGGTACAAATTGGCGTCGCCATCGTTTGGGTCATAGGCATAGCTCAACCACTTACCGTTCGGGGAGATCGCCGTCGAGGTGATGCGATTCCACTTGCCGTAGTCCTCGACGTTGAGGGTCTTCAGCTCGGTCTTGGGCTCCTGCACTGCAGTCGCCTGGGCACAAACCGGAGCGATCAGAGCAACGAAGGCGAGGACGGGTACGGCGAGATTGGCTTGCATGGCGATCTACCTCTTTGGGGGTCAACCCGGGGCTGCAAATGCTAGCGGCTTTTCGCTCTGAGCAGGTGGGCTTCTCCCGGTTACTGTTCCGCCCTCGCTCGATCCCCATGAAGAACGTTAATGCAGATCTGATCCTCTTGGGCGTCGTGGTCATCTGGGGTCTCAATTTCCCGGTGATGAAGGTCGCCTTCGAGGAGCTACATCCCTTCGCCTTCAACGCGATTCGGATCACAGTCTCGGCAGTCTTTCTGGGCATCCTCCACATGCGGGAGACAGAACAGAACCGCATTCCAAAGGGTTCCTGGGGCAAGGTCCTCGGCCTGAGCATGATCGGCTACTTCGGTTATCAGATTTTCTTCATGACCGGCCTGGCGCGGACCACTGCAGGGAGCTCATCCCTGCTGATCGCCAGCTCGCCTATCTGGGCCGCCCTGGTCGGCCGCATGTTTGGCGATCGCCTCAGTGGCAGAGCGAGCGCCGGACTGCTGCTCGCCTTCGTCGGCACAAGCTTCATCGCGGTGGCCGGCGGCGAGATGGACTTCTCCAGCGAAACCATGCTGGGCAACTTCCTGACCATCGGCGCTGCCATCGCCTGGGGTTTGTACACAGGAATGAACCGCAGCCTGGCGCAGACCGTCTCTCCGATCAGCCTGGCCTTCTACACCACGACCATCACCCTGCCCTTGCACTGGGTGCTCGGCTGGCCGGTGATGAGTGATCTGAGTCTGGTCTCCCCGACTGCATGGGGATGCATCGCCTTCTCGGGAGCCTTGGGCACTGGTCTCGCCTATGCCATGTGGAACGTGGGCATCCGTCAGGTGGGCGCGGCGCACACAACGATCTATGTGAATCTGGTGCCGGTGCTGGCCATCGGGATCAGCTACTACTGGCTCGGAGAAACCGTCAGTCCTGCGCAACTTGCCGGCGGCGCCTTGGTGCTCGGGGGGCTTTGGTTGGTGCGTGGGCGGGCGGGGAAGCGCAGCTAGAAGTCCTGCTACAAGACCATCGAGAAGGGTAGAGACAAGACCACATCCCCGTTCACGAGCATGGCAGCCTGAAAGGTCACGGGGATGCCGAGCAATTGCGCGCGCTGGGGTGCCAGATTCTCCGGTATGTTCTGGTCAAAGTGACGGCTGGGTTGATCGTCGAGGGGGAGAGGGATCCGCTTGATCAAGTCACCAGACTTGGGTGGTTCCCGAGAAAGTAGAGCAGGGTGGAGTCGGGATCCAAGGAGAGCTCGCCCTGCGCAGTCGATCGCGGCGGCGGGGTAAGTAATCCAGGAACTGATGAAGCAGTCGACAAGGGTGACTCTTGAATTGGAAACACTCAGTACGCCTCGATCCAGTGACAGAAGATAGCTTTGGGTTGATACCCCTCTGCTATTCTCGAAATCCACGCGTCCGAGGAAGTGATCGAAGACCTTCAGGCCCGCAAAGTTCTCGAATCTCAGAGTTCCACCGTGAGTGAAGGCGACGTGGATCGAGCCTTCGCAGTCTCTAGCAACCACTAGATCATCATTGAAGAGAACGCTCTTGGGAGTGATGGAGAAGTCTGCCACTACACGGGAACTGCCGGGCGGAAGTACGGCGATGCGGATGGGACTCGTCAGCTCCACATACGTGGCCTCGCCGCTGGGCAGTACCTCGTACGGATCACCTACCAGTCGCACGGACCTGGTAATGCCAGCTCCTTCGTAGACGCCATGACGGACGCGGATCAACTGCCCAGGCTTGGCCAGATCGACGGCGGTCTGGATCTTTGTGTAATCGCCCCCACCCGCGGCGTCGACGATGATGACCATCTGGCTCGCCAGGAAGGAAGAGCACAGGAAAAGGGAGAGGCTGAACTTCGCAAACCGAGTTCCCAAGTGCTGCATGGCTGGATGTAGGCGAACCCGCGATGACGCTGTTTGAGAAGCGCGGACCCAGCTGGGCTATGTGGCATCCTTCCTGGCCGCCTCCGTCCCTACTCAACCCATTTTTTCGCAGTCACTTATGGCAGGAGCGTAAACCCACATTAGTTCAATTATGACAAAATGTGCGTATGCCGATACACTAACAGCGAACAGCAATCTCCCGGAGAAAAGCATGAGCCGCCTATCAATCGACGTCACCCCCGAGCAAAAGCAAAGACTGAAGGCTATGGCGGCGATGCAAGGCAAGTCCATCAAGGACTTCGTGCTGTCGAGCACGCTGGGAACGCCCGACGAACAGGCGGCCCTGGATGAACTCGGGGCCCTGTTGCAGAAGCGTCTACGCGAAGCAGAGGCGGGCGGAATCAGCAAGCGAACGGTTGAAGAGATCTTCGAACAGGCCATCCGAGAGTCCCGGACCAAACCGGAAGCCTGAGTACAGGGTCAGCTCGAAGGCCATGGATGATCTCTTGGAGATCGCGACATACACGACTTCGAAGTGGGGAAGGAGACAAGCGCGGAGGTACGGTCGCTTGCTCAAAGAGCACTTTCAGGAACTGGGCGGAGGATTCGCCAAAACCAGAGCGCTCGGTGGCCAATGGTCGATGTTTCGCGCTTCACGCTGTCAACACCATCTCGTCATCTCTCATAGGAAAGAGTTCGGTCCATTACTCATTCTCGCTGTCTTCCATGAGAATATGAATCTGTTCCAGCGCCTACATGAGCGGCTGGAAGATGAGCCTCCAGCTCTGGAAAGCGTAGACTGGGCTCCAGACTGACTGGCCCATGATCCCTGCCTCCCCCATGTCTCCAGATGAACCTCACGAGCTAGACGAGACCAAGGCGTGGAAAGCAGCGGAGGATGCCAACCCATCCCCCAGCTTCGACCACCCCAGCACACTCGGTCCCTACAGCCTCGAGCTCGAACTCGGTCGTGGTGGCATGGGCATCGTGTACGCCGCCAAGGATGAGCGCCTGCACCGCCGCGTCGCCCTCAAGATGCTGCGCAACGACCCGATCGTACAAGCCGACCCGGAGGATCGCCTCGCCCAGGAAGCCCGCCACCTCGCTGCCCTCAACCACCCGAACATCGCCACGGTCTACTCCCTCGAATGCATCGATGGGCACCGCTTCTTCAGCCTGGAGTACATCCAGGGCATCACCCTGAAGGAAGCTCTACGCATCAAGCAACAGTCCACAGCGGACATGCTCGAACTCTTCAAGCAGATCGCCGAGGCCCTGCACTTTGCTCATCAGGCGGGCATCGCCCACTGCGATCTCAAGCCGGCCAATGTGATGATCGACGGACGGGGAAGCGCCAAGATCCTCGACTTCGGCATCGCCCGCGTCATGCGTGGCGGATCCGAGTCAGAGTCAGGTGATCAGGTCTCGGGCACCCCCGGGTACATGAGTCCGGAGCAGATCCGGGGACAGACTCCGGACCAGCAGGCGGATGTCTGGGCCTTCGGCTGCATGCTCTTCGAAGCCCTGGCGGGCAGACCTGCCTTCCCCGGTGGAGACACGGATGCGGTGATCCTCGGGACGCTCCAAGAAGATCCGGACTGGAACGCCCTTCCGAAGCAGCTACCCGGCAGGCTGAAGGAGATCATGCGCGGCTGCCTGCAGAAGGCAAAGGAGTCACGGACCCTCTGTCTGCAACGGACCGCAGGGACCCTGCATGATGTGGCCCACAGCCTGAGTTGGCAGCAGGAGGATGGCCTGGTGTCGAAGGCCTTGACTGCGACGAAGAAGGTGGGAGACAAGGCGCCGAAGTTCGAGCTGCGCGGCAGCGACGGCCAGCTGATCCGACTGGGAGAGCAATTGGCAAAGGGACCGGTGATCTTGACCTTCTACCGCGGTAGCTGGTGCTCGATCTGCACGAGCGAGTTGCAGGGCTTCGAGCACATGCTCACCGAGATCCGGGAGCTGGGAGGCAGCGTGCTAGGAATCTCACCACAGACCCTGGCGCACAACCGGGACCTGGTGAAGCGCGAGGGATTGAACTTCGACCTGCTGAGCGATCCTGGAAACATCGTCGCTAGCAAGTACGGGATCGCCGTGGAGCTGCCACCGGACTTGCGGCGTTATCACAGCAGTCTGGGATTGGACCTGGCCCAGTTCAACGGGGACAACAGTTGGGTGCTACCCATGCCGGCGACCTTCCTTGTGGATCAAGGGAGGGTGGTGAGGTACGCCGCGGTGACCGGTGATCCGACTCTCCGGCCGGATCCAAGGGAGTGCGTGGAGCTGTTGCGGGGGTTGGGGACCTAGGGGGGAGCTGGGCTCACTGCTGGCGTTGCTCAGCCGCATAGCGACGGGCCTTCTCCAGCGCATCGGATTCGCCCTTCACAGTACCGTCATGCGCCAATAGATACTCCACACCCATTCGGCGGGCGGGCTCGTTCTCGAGCGCATCCGCGGCGGCAATGTAGGCCAAGGTGAATTGCCTCTGCATCTGGGTCCAAGCTGAACGGAAACGATCGCCAACCCACTCGGGCTCGTCCGTCAGATGGGGCTCAACTAGGCGAAGAACATCAGCGAGCATCTCCAAGCCCAGATAAGCTCGTGCCGCGTGGAGAACCGCTACGCGGGCGTTGGGACCGTGCACACCGTGACCTGCAACCCAGCTCTCGAGATCCCGCGCGAAGGGCAGTGTACCCTCGCCATGAAGCGCTGTTTGCAACCGCAGCCGTTCCATGATCAGGAGATCCGGGTTCTCTTCATGTTCCGCGAGACGTTCGAAGCTCAGTTCCAACCGCTGAGGGTCGAGGGGCTCGCGCAGGAGTTCCACTTTGAACTCCGCGAATGCGAAATCTCGGGGACGGCGTCCAAAATGCGAGTAGCCGCGCTCCATCCAATCCACAGACAACTCGTAACCACGACGCAGCTGCGGCAGAGCCGCATCGGTCTCAAGTACACCGAAGCGCACGAGCTCCGCATATGCATGCAAGACCCAAAGGTGACGATGACCAGTGCTCTTTTGCCAACTCGAGAAGGAATCTGCGCCCGCCAGACCTGCCTCGAGTTCGTCACGCGCCCAATCGAAATAGGCGATGGACTCCTCCACACCGACAGTGCTTACATCACTGCGCCAATAGGCCAATCCAAGCCTGGTCAGTCGCGCCTCAGCGAATTCTGCAGCCCAGAATGGGACTCTTTTCGGATCGGGCGTCTCTTCGACATACCGCAGGATCTGCTTCTCCGAATCCTCGCGGCGCAGCAACTTGTTGAGCAGGGCGATCAGCGAGCTCCGGCATGTGGAGCCCGCTCTGGTGCCGCTGGCATCATTGGCAGCCAGCTCGAGCCTTTCGAGCCAAGCCCCATCGAGAATCCCTGCTTCCTCGTGGTTCGCCCGCGGATCAGACTGCCAGTCCAGGTACTCGACCCATAAGGCGCGCGCCCTCTCTTCGGCTGAGGCCTCCCCCTGAGCACAGGAAGCGAAACTCAGCGGAAAGAGCAGTGCCGGGATCAGGCAACTCAGGGTGGTTCGCAAGTGCATGGGCAACTCGAGTCGGAGATCAGGATTGGGGCCCGCGGATTCTAGCCCCGATCAATCTCTAGCTGTCGAAGATCACGAATCTAAAACCGCAGCACCGTCACCTCCCCCGGCACCAGACCCAGCAAAACCTCCTTCTTCCCTCCTTCCCCAGTCAATAGCAGAGTGACCGCCGACTCGGGGGCGGACACCACCGTCGACTTGCCATCCACCAGGCGCATCACCTCGTTCATGGTGTTCGGCGTGGTACTGATGAAGACCCGTTTGCCCATCCCGTCAGCCAGCTTGCACTCCGCATTCGCCCAGGCCGCGTCGGAAGTCTCCACCCGGAAGTGACAACGGCGATCCACAACGATCTCACAGCTCTCCCTGACATCGGGCTCGATGAAGTGGAAGGCCACCACGATTGCCGGCCCGCGCACCCGTACCTGCACCGCCTCGCTGTTCAAGACTCGCGGCAAGAACACCTCCCCATGTTCGTCGCTGCGCAGATCATCCCACATGTCCAGCTGTGAGGATCCCTTGGTCCGCGAGCTGTAGGTGCTCATGTCCACCCGCAGATCCGGCATCGGTTCCCCATCCCGATTCACGATGCGGCAAAGCACTCGGCGAAAGTTGTTCTCTGGGTACTGCAACTCGACCCCCGAGGCTCCCGCCGCGAGAGGCACACTCGTCATGGTCAGATGATCCTCGTGGATCACTCGTAGGCGATACTCCTTGTCACGAAGGCCGTCGATTTCGAAGCTGCCATCATCGGCAGTGACCGCATACACCCGACGCGGCGCCAGGCCGTAGACATGGTCCTTGATCTCCTCGGACACGGACAGGTTCTCGGCGAAGCCGGCACCGGGCATGCGGTTTTCCTCCCAGAGAGCGACCACTGCCTCGACTGCCGGCTCGCCATTCGGGGCGATCACCCAGCCCGAGATGCTCAAGGCCGGTCCGGGAATGCGCAGGTCCATATCGAGAGCCCGGTCCGCCCCAAACTCACTGCCGCCGGGAGCCGGGAGCACGAGAGTTTGATACCCGACCATGGCGGCGTACAAGCTCTCTCCCTGCGCATCGACCTCTTCCTTCGTGAGCTCGATCGCGTAGTTGCCGTACTGATCGCTCTTCACCTTCAGATCACCGAAGCCCACGGTCGCATGGGCGAGGGGCCAATCTCCCTGATCGAGAACTTGCCCGGTGAGGGTCCAGTGATCGATGGACAGGGCTTCCATTCGGATCTCGAGACCATGTTCGTCAAATGCGAGCAGCTCGTGCACCTGGGCCAGGTAGCCCGGAGTACTGAAGCGCAGGCGACCAGCCTCGCCGGGTAGAGCATCGAAGGCGAAGCTGCCATCTTCTTCGCTCTCGGCCTTGGGCAGGGTCACTCCCCAGGTTGCGTCCAGAGAGGCAGGGAAGTCCACCAGGGCCGGGAGTGAGGCGCGGATCTTCACCCCTGACAAGGGCTGCCCCTCAGAATCGACGATGCGACCGCTCACCTTGACCCGCGGCGAAAGGAGATAGAGCAACTCGTCGGCGGCGGCACCTTCATCACCATCATGGGGCTTGCGCAGGACGAACCAGCGCTCATCCGGTTGGGGAAACTGGCTGTCAGGAAGGCGTGGATAGGTGAAGGCGCCCTGCGTATCACTTTCTGCCAGGACTTCCTCCGCTACATCCATCATGCGAACCGCAGGGAGGGGTTGGCCGCGGCGATCGAGGAGGCGGCCAGCCTGCATGATGGGACTGGAGTCCTCCTCGATCGAAGTTCTGCTCTCCACCGCCGAGCGATCGACCGCTTGCAGGTCTTCACCCGCAGGATCTACTTCGGCAGCCTGAACCGCGGATTCGAGTTCAGTCGCCAGCGGTGCTTCCGTCGATTGCATCACGGTGACCAGAATCACGCCGCAGGTGAGGAGACCAGCAGCACCGAGGATCAACTTCGAATTCATCATGAATAGTCCGATGGCCGTAGCCGGGAGGAGGGAAGCAGCGGCGGCCCGGGGCAGGGCCAGGGGCAGGAGGATGACCTGCAGACGATCTCGCCAGGCAGGTCCGTAACGATCTACGAGTCGTCGGCGCAGTTCGTCGAGACCGCGCTTCACCCGCTGGCGGACGCTAGCCTCGCTCACCTGCGTGCGTTGCGCGATGGCGGCGAAGTCGAGGCCATGGTAGTGCCGCAGCAGGACCGCGCTGCGATAGGGTTCGGGCAGGTCGCGCAAGGTCGCCAGAAGCAACTCCACCGTCGCCAATCGATCGATGGTCTCCTGGGTCGGAGGTAGCGCCTCTGGCTTGGCGGCCTGGCGCTCCCCCTCCTGCCGACGACGGCGACTCTGCCAGCGGGCACGGGCAAAGTTTCTCGCCACCGTGCTCAGCCAGCGGGACCAGGCAGCCTGGTCCTGTGGTGGCCGGCGGATGGCCGCGAGCCAGGTGTCCTGCAGCACATCATCCACGTCCGCCGGGTGCACCAGCCTTCGCACGAGGGGCACGAGCCAACGCTCCTGACTGAGGAGCTCGGCAAATTCGCCAGGGCCGAGACTACGGGGATCGGACACGAGGGACATGGATCGTGCTTCGCTTCTCCTGTGACAAAAAATCGCTGTGGTCCCTCCCATGGGACCTTGGTCCAGCATGGTCCCCATCTGACACAAAGCGATCAACGGGGGCCCGGGAACTGCCGATGCAGCCGGGGGAAGGAGACTGGGAGAATGTGATGGAGTCCATCGAGAGAGATCGACAATTGATCGTCCGCGAAGTGATCGAGGCGGTGCAGCACGTGCATCGTCAGCGCAAGGATCAGGATCATGCCAACTGGAACGCCGAGCAGGCCATGCCCCTCGGCGTGGCCAAGGAACTGCTCGGCGGCTTCGGCGAGGGCAAGGCTCTCTCCCAGGTGGTCGCCCTCTGCACCGAGCTCCTGCAATGGCCGGACTTACGCGAAGTCGGCGTGGACCCCATGTCGGATCCGCCGTGGAAGGTGCTGCAGGAGGACCTGCTCGAACCGGACTCTTGGAGCGATGGCGATAGGCGCGGGCGCGTGCTCAAGATTCTGCGCAAACTGGCCAAGAAGCTGGAGCATCTGGCTGGGGAAGCCCTTGGCGATGAGAAGCACACGAACATCATCGACTTTTGTGCAGAGCGCGGCCTCGTCGCCGAGACCCTGCGCAATCGACTGCATCGCCACAACGAGAAGGTCAGCAAGACCGAGGCGATCCGCCCACGGGGCTTCGGCAGCAACCACCGCATGCAGTACCGCCGCGATGACTTGATGTCCCTATTGACGGATGAAGAGCGGGCGCGTTGCCGCTGATCGAGGACCCTGACTAGGCCGAGGCTTCTCGAGCCGCGGCCGTCTCCTTGGCCGCCCCCGGGTGGTGCAGCAGACGATCCAATTCCTGGGACTGTTGCTCCGGCGAGTGCGTCCAGCGCGCCACCAGGTTGTAGCAGGACGGGATCACCAGCAGGGTCATGAGGGTCGCACAACTCACACCGGCGAATACCACCACACCGATGGTCATGCGGCTCTCGCTACCGGCACCGGTGGCCAAGACCAGGGGAAGGGATCCCAAGGCCGTCGACATGCCGGTCATCAAGATCGGTCGCAGGCGCGTCGCCGAGGCCTCGATCACCGACTCGCGAATGGACTTACCCGCATCCCGCAGTTGGTTGGCAAACTCCACGATGAGGATGCCGTTCTTGGCAGCCAAGCCCACCAGGATCACCATGGCGATCTGGCTATAGATGTTTAGCGACTCACCGGCGATGAGCAGACCGACCAAGGCACCGAAGAGGGCCATGGGCACGGTGAGCAGGATCACCAAGGGACTTACGAAACTCTCGAACTGAGCGGCGAGTACCAGGAAGACCAGGAGCAGGGAGATGGCAAAGATGAAGAACAGGGCGCCACTGGCCTCCTTGAACTCCCGCGATTGGCCCTTGTAGGCGATGCCCGGGGCATTGTTGAGATCCTCGGCGACCACGTCCTCGAAGAACTTCAAGGCCTCCCCCAGGCTGTAGCCATCCTCGAGACCCGCATTGAAGGTGATGGCGCGCAGGCGGTCGTAGCGGTTGCGCTGGGATGAGTCGGCGTATTCTTCGAGGCGCACCAAATTTGCCAGGGGCACCAACTCGCCGCTGCTGCGCGAACGCACGTAGATGTTCTCCATGTCCTGGGCGGTGGCCTTGTCCTCTTCCTCGGCCTCCAGGATCACGTCGTATTCTTCACCCCGGTCGATGTAGGTGGTGACCCGGCGCTTACCCATCATGGTCTCGAGAGTGCGGCCAACATCCTGGACGGCAATACCGAGATCTGCAGCCCGATCACGATCGATGATCACCTCTAGCTGTGGCTTGGTCTCCTTGTAGTCGCTGTCCACGTTCTGCAGCCTCGGGTTGGCGCGCGCCCTCGCCAGGATCTTGTCCCGCCAGATCGTGAGTTCCTCGAAGGTGCTACCGGTAATCACGAACTGCAAGGGCCGACCGCTGCGACCGCTGAGACCCTGCCGCGCCGAGGCGAAGGCCCGATACCCTGGCAGATCACCGAGCTTGGCATTCACATCCGCCATGATCTCCTGGGTGCTTCGCTCCCGCTCACCCCAGGGCACAAGATGCACAGTGCCACGAGCAGAATTCACTGCCCCGCCGGAACGATATCCGCCAGGCACACGCACCATGACTCGCTTGGTCTCGCCGCGCTCATCGAGCTCCATGAGCACGTCTTCGATGGCCCGGGAGATGCGCAGACTGTGTTCGAAGCTCGCCCCCTCGGGCCCGGTCGCATTGATGGAGAAGGAACCGCGATCCTCCGTCGGCGCGTACTCCTGGGGCAGCGTGCGGAAGAGACTGAAGATGCTGCTACTCAGGACCACCACAGTGCCCAGCACCAGCATCGGCCGATCCAGGAGAAAACCGAGCAAGGCGCGGTAGCCGTTCTGGATCTTGTTGAAGCCAGCGTTCACGCGACCGGTGAGCCAGCCACCGCCGGCGCCCTTACGCAGCAGGCGCGCACAGAGTGCTGGCGATAGAGTCAGGGCGACGAAGGTAGAGATGACCACCGCGCCGGCCATGGCCAGGGCAAACTCAGCGAATAGCCGACCTGTGTTGCCCTGCATCAAGGAGATGGGCACGAAGACTGCCACCAGAACGATTGTTGTCGCCACTACGGCGAAGCCCACTTGCCGACTACCGAGGAAGGCCGCGCGCAGGGCAGGCTCGCCCTTGCGCACCCGACGCTCGATGTTCTCGAGGACGACGATGGAATCATCCACCACCAGACCTATGGCCAGCACCAGGGCCAGCAAGGTCAGCAGGTTGATGGAGAAACCAAGTATGTAAAGCACGAAGAAGGTGCCGACCAGGGACACCGGCACGGTGATCGCGGGCACGATGGTGGCTCGAATCGTCCCCAGAAAGAGAAAGAGGATGACGATGACCACCAGCGCAGTGATCCCCAGGGTCTTGTAAACCTCGGCGATGGAGGCCTCGATGAAGACCGAGGTGTCATAGCTCTCATGCAAGGTCATGTCCGGCGGAATGGAACGGTTCACCTCCGCCATCTGCGCCTTGACGTTGCGAATCACTTCCAGGGCGTTGGCCTTCTCCTGGCGAATGATGCCCATGCCCACCATCTCCTCGCGCAGCCCGCGAAAAGAGGTGCGCGTATCCGAGGGCCCGACTTCTACACGCGCGATGTCCTGCAGTCGCACCAGGTGTCCCTGGGCGCCGCGGATGATCGACATCTTCCCGAAGTCCTCGGCCGTGTTGTACGCCCGGCGCACCCGCACGGTGAACTCACGGGCAGTGGATTCCACCCGACCCGCAGGCAACTCGACGTTTTCTCGACGCAGGGCCTGCTCGATATCGCCAGCGGTGATACCGGTAGAAGCCATGGCCTCCCGATCGAGCCAGATGCGCATGGCATAGCGGCCACCGCCGCCGACCATGATGCGTGCCACTCCCGGGACCGTAGACATGCGATCCACCAGGTAGCGCTCTGCATAGTCGGTGAGCTCAGGCACGGAACGGATCGGACTGGACAGATTCATCCAGAAGGACACGTCGCGCATGGAATTCGACTTGGAGATCTCCGGCGGATCGACCTCGTCCGGCAAACGATCCATCACTCGCGAGACCCGATCGCGCACATCGCTGGCCGCCGCGTCCACATCCCGCTCGAGCACGAACTCCAGATTGATGCTGGAGCGGCCGTCCTGGGTTGTTGAGCTGACGTTCTTGATGCCAGCGATGCCGCTGACCGTGTCCTCGATCACCTGGGTGACTCGATTCTCGACCACATTGGCCGAAGCTCCCGGGTAGCTAGTCTGGATGCTCACCATCGGTGAGTCCACATCCGGATACTCGCGAATGCGCAGTCGCGAGAACCCGATGATGCCCAGGGTGGCCACCACCATGCTCATGACGATGGCAAGCACCGGCCGACGCACGGAGATGTCGGAGAGAATCATGGGTGCTCAGTCCCGTCGCGATTCTCGGTTACGCGCACCTTCTGGTTGTCACGCACGCGCACGACGCCTTCGACCACTACGCGATCGCCAACATCTAGGCCCTCGAGGACTTCAGCAGCGCCGCGCCGCCGCCGGCCAATCTTGATGGTGTGCAGGCGAGCTACATCGTTCTCATCGAGAAGAAAGACCCGCTGATCCCGATCGCTGGGAATGAGTGCCTCCTCAGGCAAGAGCAGCACCTGGTCCACCGAGCGCACCACCTTGAGCTTCATCAGCATGCCCGGCCGCAACTTGCCATCCGGATTCGGAATGGTCGCACGGGCGGTAGCCGAACGGGTTCGCGGATCCACCTGGGTATCCACAGTCTGCACCGAGCCTTCGAAGAGCTCGCCAGACCAGGCATCACTGCGCGCATGCACCGCCATGCCCCGACGCAAGGCCGCCATGTAGGTCTCGGGCACGGTGAAATCGAGCTTCATCACCGAGAGATCGTCGAGGCTGGTGAGCGCCGTCTTGGGATCGACGAAGGCGCCCTCGCTCACCCGCCGGAATCCCAGGGTGCCGCTGAAGGGGGCTAGCACCCGATGATCCGCGATCTGCGCCTGCAGCCGCCGCACTCGCGATTCGGCCGCGGCCAGGAGAGCCTTGTTGTTGTTCAACTCCCGCTGACTGCTCATCTCCTTGGCATAGAGCTCCTCGACCTGCTCGAAGCGCAGCTTTTGGTCGTCGCGGAGGGCGATCGCCTCGTTGAGTTGGGCGCGCTCCTCGCCGACGGTCAATTCCGCCAGAAGTTGCCCCTTCTCCACCTGCTCCCCATCCTCGAAGTGCAGGGTCTTGATATGGTCGGAGAGGTTGGAGGTGATCACCACCGACTCGTTCGCCTTCAGTGTGCCCAAGGCTTCCAGGCTGTCCTCGAAGCGCTCGATCCGCAGGGTGCTGATGACCACCGGCACCACCGTCTTCGGTGGACCACCAGCATCTGCTGAGTCGTTCCCGAAGAGGAGGGGATAGCCGTAGATGACTCCACAGGCGAGGAGGGTCAGAACGAGGGCGTAGCTGAGGATTCGCAGCATGGGCAGGGTCGGCTGGCGATCAGGCAGGACCGGGGGAGGGACATTATGCGGGCACGAGGCGGTAGCTGATACGGGCCACTTCGTCACCTGATTGCAAGGAGATGCGCCCTAGCCGGACATTCGCCCTGACATGGCGCCTTCCTGGCCGCCTAGCGCCCCCTCTCCAGGCCCTGATTCTCACTCAGCAAGAGAACTTTTCCCGGCAGGGCGCCATTGAGCTCCCCATCCTTCAGCACGAACTGCCCACCGACCAAGACCTGCTCGACTCCCTCGCTGTATTGATGCGGCTCAAAGGCTGTCGCCAGGTCACGGATCTCATTCAGATCGAAGACGATGAGATCCGCGTGAAAACCCTCACGAACCATGCCCCGATCGCGAATGCCCAGGATCTGGGCCGGCAGGGAAGTCCCGGATCGGATCACGTCCTCCACGCTCATGATTCCACGATCCATGGCGTAGTGCCGGATCTTCCGGGGAAAGCTGCCATAGAAGCGCGGATGCACCGGCCCATCTCCTGGCAGGGTGATGCCCGCATCCGTCGCCGTCGCCACCCAAGGGCGCGGCGCAAACTCCTCCACATCGATCTCCGACAGAGAGTAGCCACGCACCCGCGCACCACCCGGTCGATCTCGATCGCCCTCCAACTGCATCTTGATGCCCATCTCCACCGCATCGATCTCGAAGCGCGCCGCCAGCTGCGCCAGGCTCTGCAAGATGAAGCTCTCGTCCGGATGGTCCATGACGATGATGTTTTCCGCCGAACCACGCCGATTGATCTCGTGGGCCATGTCCAGGCGTAGATCCGCGGCCTTTGCCGCATCCGCCAGCACCCTCTCCAAAGCCGCCGCCGGCTTCTCCCCCTCGGGTCCCCCACGCAGCACCCAGCCAGGCACCAGCACCACGCGCCCGTCGGTGCCGGTGGTGTTGTACGGATACTGATCCGCATACACCCGCGCCCCCCGCGCCCGCGCCCGCTCGATCAGGTGGATCATGGCCTTGCTGGTCCCCCAGTAGTTAGCCCCCTTCACCTTGATGTGGGTGGCCACCACCGCGATGCCCGTCTTCTCCGCCACATCGATGAGCTCGACGATGTTCTCCAGCATGGTTGGCGGCCCAGGCTCGTCCTGGCTCGGCAGGTACCACATGGGATCCGCCCCCGAACTGCGCTCATGCAGGATGTAGACCCCACCGTAGGCTGCCAGCTCGCCCACCACCGCGAGCACCTCTGCCTTGCTGGCCCAGCGTCCGGGCACGTATTCCAAGCCTCCACTCAGACCCCAGGCCCCCGCATCCATGTACTTGCGCACCTGCTCGCGCATGGCCTCCACTTCTTCCAAGCTCGCTGGCCGTCGATAGTCGTTCTTCATGACCATCTGACGCACGGTCCCATGGCCGATCATGACGATGGCATTCGGCCCGATGCCCAGCTCGCGGAAGCGCTCGATCTGCGCCGGGATCGGCGCCGAACTTCGCCCGTCCTGGTTGACCAGCAAGGTGGTAATGCCCTGAGAGACCAGATTCGGCGCCGCCCTTCGCTCCGCTTCCCTTGATGCCAGGCCGCCATCCGCGTGGCTGTGCAGATCGATGAATCCTGGTGCGACGATCTTGCCGCGGGCATCGATGCGCTCGCGGGTCGGTAGACCATCCAAGCGACCTACAGCGACGATCATGCCATCTCGGATGCCGACGTCGGCCTTGAACCAGGGATTGCCCGTGCCATCCATGACCCGCCCGCCTTCGATCAAAAGATCGAAGGGCTCTGCTTGCGCAGGGGCCGCAGCACAGACCAAAAGACTGAGAAGAAATGCGCAGCGCGTGATCATCATCTGTCCTCCTTGGCGTCGAGGATGAGTTGCAGGAGCTTGCCAAACTGGGAGCCGGTCACCCGCTTGCCGCGGGCGAAAGTATTGACCCGATGCACCACCACCAGATCCCATTCCGGAATCACCAGGATGTAGTGGCCGCCGGCACCGCGAGCGCTGTACGAGCCGTCGGGAATCTCGGCGCCGGGGAAATGCTTCCCATCTGCCGCCACCCACCACATGTAGCCGTAACCGCCAGAAGCACCTGCATCTGAGTAGGACTTGGTGCTCTCGTTCATCCAGTCCCTGGAGACGAGCTGCATGTCCTGCCAACGACCACCACGGACGCAGAGCAGACCGAAGCGGGCCAGGTCCCGGGCGCTCAGCTGGAAGGGGTAGGCGGGATAGACCGAGTCATCGCCGGTGAAGTAACGAGTGTGCTCGTCACGGACGAAGTCCTGCATCTGCAGTGGAACGGCGAGGCGGCGTTCGAATTCTTCGTAGACCCCGCGGCCGGTGAGTTGCGCGAAGATGGTACCGGCGGCGTTGAAGTCCCAGTTGTTGTAGTACCAAAAG
>JAJFFD010000045.1 GCA_021776805.1 Planctomycetota bacterium | reverse complement strand
CCGCGAGAGCGCCAAGATCGGTGGCATGTAGATGACTGGAATGAGGGCCAATAGCAAACAATCGGGCCGATCAAGGTACTTATGGCGCTGCTTCCAGGCCGCATGCAGGAGCGCAGCCAGGATCACAAATCCCGAAAACAGCCCGATGACCGTCAACACCCACCAGATAGCGGCACCAGTCTGCGGCAAGACCTCTTCACCGTGGAGTGTCGTCGGGCCGAGCCCAAACCTATTGATCAGGTTGAGGCCAAGGGGAAGACTCAGATGATGGGAATATGCCAGGATGACTCCGATGCCAAGACCTGTCAGCACAAGGCTGGACAAGAGGATCCAAGAGTCAATCACCCGCGGTCCGGTCAAGAGGGCTATGACACCCACGCCCAGGAAGATTCCCAAGTAGGAGATATGGGCGAGGGAATTGACTCCTACATTCCACAGGAGATAGGGGCTGTGCAGCGTCGAATCCGCAAGACTCGAAAACCCGAAGAGTCCACCAGAATCCCGAGGGCCCATCATTAACCAGGGCACCTCAAAGTGTACGAAGAGCGTGAGAGCAATGGTTGCGGCCGCAACCAGGAGATGCAGAGCCTTGGCAGGTCCCGTTGCTATGAGAACCATGACGAAGGCCATCGGAATAGCCAGCCCAGGTTGCCGTGAAAGTACGGCAGCCTCAGCGAGTAGGATTCCTAACCCAATCCATACCCAGGCACGCTTGCGAAGGCCTCGACAGAAGAAAACCAAACTCCATGTTGTGATGGTCGCAAAGGGCACATCCGTCATGAAGGTGTGCCCCAGATTGACGTGCATCGGATTCACCGCGATCACAGTCGCAGCCAAGAACCCAGGCAGAGAACCAAGGCCAACCTGCCTACACAAGGCATAGGTGCCCAGCACGCCTGCCCATGCCATGAGCACGTTGCTCAATCGCAAACTCTCCCAGGAGGAGCCGAACAACGTGGAAATGAACCAGCCGACGAGAGCATGCGGAATCATTGGGATCCAAGTCCAACCGACCCGCTCCAACTTGCCGGTTTCGATCAGATGTTGGACGGCCTCGGCATAGGCCCAATCGTCGTTTAGCGGAAACTCTCCATGGATCCCCAGAAACGCGGAAATTGCTACACAGAGGAGACTGAGCGCCGAGAGAGCCCATAGATCCGGCCGACGAATACCCGCTACCACCGGCCCTGTACAGTCTCTCTGATCGTTCATTCTTGGCTCGTACTAACCCGAGGCCGCTCCGCTCCACGATCCCTATTCCAGCCAACGGAGCAATATGAGATTGGGCGCAACCGACCTTGGCTGTTCTGACTGACTTTACTGCCTAGAGAGCAGACTTCGATGGCTCATCCGTCTCCTTGTCGAGCGATCCTCACCGAATCTAGCCCTTGGTTCTTTCCATGCCATCAATCGATCGGTTGCATGGAAGATAGCCCGAGCGCATGATCCTCTGAAGTCCCCCCTGAATCTCACTGCATTATCATGAATCGATTCCCTTCGGGATATCATTACTTGCGCATCCGCGCATAGAGTCCACACCATGCCCAACGGAAGTATCGGAACGGGGGAGAGGCTTAGCAATCAGCGCCTAGTCATGGCGTTTTCGCGGCTGCAACCCCATGCCTTCGGCGTCAGCTGTGGAATCCTGTTCGGCGCGGCGCTCTTTCTAATAACCGCCACTCTTCTGCTAAAGGGACCCGTGGCCCCAGATGCAGAAGTTGGCCCAAACCTGGCGCTTCTTCGGTTCTTCATTCCGGGGTATAGCGTTAGCTGGGCCGGTTCCCTCATCGGGTTTCTCTCTGGTGCAGTCATCGGCTACCTCCTGGGACTCTGCTTCGCAGGCTTCATCAACTTCCACCACCGGCTCTTCATCCGCGTGGTGTCACGGGGCATTCAGCGCCAAGGCTTACTCGATGGCTAAGCAATACGAGGGAGTCACACGCGGCTTGAGCAGGCTCAACACTCTTTGGCTTGCGCTTTCGGTAGGCAGTTTGCTTTCACTGGGCCTATTCCTTGCGACATTGATCCTGGCCTTCCGGAGCGACTACCCCTCCCCCCACATGTCGCTGCTATCGCAGTATCTCCCGGGCTACACGGTCAGTATCACTGGTGCTTTCGTCGGTGCGTTCTGGGGATTCCTCTTCGGGATGGTGCTGACAATCCCTGGCGGTTTGTTCTATTACCGCTACACCCTGAATCACGTCGCAGATCACCCACGAACTGACTCCGAAGACTCGGCGGAAGAGCTCGGCCAAGACCTAGCTCGGATCGATCTAGTAAGCTTCCCAGTCGCAGCCGGAATGACCTGCGGCGTTGTCCTTCTTGTTGCGACAGCCCTGCTCTTGCTCAACCACACCCCGGGCGAACCGCTCGGGCCACACTTGAGCTTGCTTGGCGAGATCCTGCCAGGATACAGCGTCTCATGGAGTGGGGGCCTGATCGGGTTCGCCTACTTCGCCGTTATCGGCAGTCTCAGCGCAATCTGTATTGGCTGGCTCTACAACAAAATGGTTACCACCCGTGGCAAGAGATGAGTGCTGAACAGATGGCTCCCGAACAGCAAGGCAACCCAGAGGACATGCGCGTCACAATACTCGGCGCCGGCCCAGCTGGTCTGGCAGCCGGACACCATCTGTCCAAGCGTGGCGTGCCTATCCAGGTCTTGGAATTGAACGACTTCGTCGGGGGCTTGTGCCTCACCACGGATCTAAACGGCTTCAAATTCGACCTCGGCGGCCACCGCTGGTTCACGAAGAACAAGGAACTCCACGAGTGGTTCTTGAAGCTCATGGAAGGCGAGCTCGTGACCGTGCAGCGCACGAGCCGCATCTACTATGACCGGAAGTACTACAACTATCCGATCTCGCTGAAGAACGTCCTGACCAACGCCGGACTGTTCACCTGCGTACTCGCTGGACTCAGCTACGCAAGAGCTGCCGTCCGCGGCATGTTGTCGGATAAGAAGCCAGTGAACCTGCGCGAAGCCTTCGTCTCGCAATTCGGCGAGAAGCTGTTCGACATGTTCTTTCGTCGTTACACCGAGAAGGTCTGGGGCTGCCCCTGCGAAGAAATCAGCGCCGACTGGGTGGCTCAGCGTAGCAAGGGCCTGTCTATCCTCGCGGCTGTGAAGGACGCGATCGTCAAGAATCGCAACATCGTCAGCCTGGTTGACGAGTTCGTCTATCCGAGAGACGGCTATCAGCGGATTCCCGAACGTATGGCTGAAGACATTGTCGCCGACGGCAACGAAGTTCTACTGTCTTCCCCGGTCAAGCGGATCATCTACAACGGCCCTAACGACTTCACACTGATCTACGACACAGCAGAGGGTGAGCGCGAGACCAAGGCAACAAGTGTCATCTCGACGATACCCGCCACGCATCTGGTCCAAATGATTGAACCGGCTTGTTCGCCGGAAGTCCTCGAGGCTGCAAGGTCGCTGCGTTTCCGTGACCTGATTACTGTCACAGTCATGCTGAAGAAACGTCAGGTCACTCCAGATACCTGGCTCTACGTCCATGACGAGGACCTTCTCTTCGCACGCCTGCACGAACCCAAGAACTGGAGTCCGGACATGGTGCCTGGACCGGAGTACACCTCCGTCGTCTGCGAGTGCTTTTGCTCGGTGAAGGACCCGATTTGGGAGATGTCCGATGACGCAATCGGGGACCGCGTAGTCCAAGACCTTCACCAGCGCCTCGGCTTCATCGAACCGAGTGAAGTCGTCGATGTTTGCGTCATCCGAACGCGCTACACCTATCCGGTCTACGACCTGGGCTACAAAGCGAAGGTCCAGAAGATCTACGACTTTGTCCACCAGAACATCGGCCTACACATGGTCGGTCGAGGCGGAACCTTCCGCTACAACAACGCTGATCACTCTGTAGAGATGGGCCAACTCCTGGCCAAGAAGCTTCTCGGCGACGACTTGGATCACATGAGCGTCAACACGAAGGAGGAGTACCACGAAGAGATTCACCAGGTACTCGCCAGCGTTCAGTCCCGCCCCAAGAGCAGCCCCTAGCTCAGATCAATCTCCACCGAAGCCCTGCTCCGCGTCTCCTGGCTCGCGTCAATCTTCGACGACATGCCCGGCGAAGAGCTCGCGGAATCCACGCCACTTCTCCTGATCAAAGCCTTCGGGCCCTAGGCACTCAACCGCAGAGTAGGCCATGTGCAAGGTATGGTGGGTGTTGTCATGCGCGAATAGACCCTGGCGTCCGAAGCTCAGAAAGCGAGGCAAGCCCGCGGCCCACTGATCCAATAGGTCAAAGTGCTGCTCGTACCCCGTCAGGTAAATGGGATAGGCCTGACGCAAGCGCCGAACATGAATCCAGTCGGCTTTGCAGGGCAGGGGGATGCCAGCCGTCGCCAGGTCCTTGGCCACAAGCTCGGCGAGTTCTTGATCCGTCGCTTTCCACAGCTGCTCCTCGGAAGAGAGGGGCAACTCGGCACAGAGAGTCGTGCGACCAGCCGGCTGCCCGGCCCCAACATAATTCTTCGGCTCGGAGAGCCGCGTGATTCGCACACTTTCCTCTGGAAAGTAGTGAGCATCAAACTCGGTGAAGTTCTCCACCGGTAGCTGCAGGTAGACCAATGCCATCGCCCGATACTCCAGGCTGGAGGCCGCCTGGCTGATTTCGGCAGCTGGCGAAGGGTCCATAAAGCGAGCCACGAGCGTCAGTGGGATCGTGGACCAGACATAGTCCGCCTCCAGGATCTGAGTCTCTCCCCCATTTCCGCCTTCGATTCGCCAGGGTTGCGACTCCCCCTGCGGGGCTTCCAGTCGGGAGACAGTCCAATTGAATGAAAGCTCTGCGCCAAGGTCCGTGGCTGCACGAGCATAGGCCTCGCTGATCTGGCCGAAGCCCTGGCGAGGGTAGTAGAAGCGTGAGCCTGCCCCGCTGGGTCCCTTGCCAGAGACTCGCAGGACCTTCGCCAGGAGCTTCTTGAAAGAACCCGCAGAGACTCGCTTCTTGGCCTGCACCGCTGACAGGACCTCAGGCTCTCGCCCCCAGATCTTGCGGGCATAGGGAAAGTAAAAATGCCGGCAAATGGTCGCTCCCAGGCCCTTCTCGAGGACGGAGGCAAAGCTCTCTTCACCCACCTTGGAAGCCCTCAGCTTCGGCACTCGGTCCCAGAGTGCTCCGACTGCAAAGCCTCGCGGCAATCGCATCAGCAAGTCCATTGGCCGTAAAGGAAAGTGGATCCACTTTCCAAGCAGGCGGATGCGACCATGCCGCGGGCGATCGAGAAAGTCATCACCAAGGAGTTTCTGGATGTCCTGGAGCAAGGCAGGATCGCAAGCGGGATGCAAGCGATGGCTGCCATAGTCGACACGCTGCCCATTGGCATCGAAGCTCCCAGCATTCCCGCCGACGTGGTCGAACTGCTCCACCAGCCTCACATCAGCCCGGTCGGATTGGCGCAGCTGATAAGCGGCCCCCACACCTGCCGGTCCAGCTCCCAGGATCACTACACGAGGCTTGAGCGACGAAACGTTTCTAGTCATGGACAGTTCTGAGGGGAGCTTGCTTCATCACTCGAGCGAGAATACCACCACAGTGCACCACTTAGGAGGCCGCCGGCGATCAATACGGATTGCCACAGCAGGGAAACCACGAAGCCCTGAGCGGCAGGTACACCAAAGGGAACCAGGAGCGCTGCCAAGGCCCCATCGCGCACGCCAAGCCCGCCCAAGCTGATGGGGATCAGGCCCGAAAACTTAGCGAGGGGCCATACCAGAAACCATGTAATCCATGGCACCTCGATGCCGATAGAGGCAGCCAACCATGCATTGAGCAGCACGAATGATCCCTGAATCAACAGGGACAGGAGAATCGCTCCCACCGCCGCCGAAGGCTTGCTGCGCAAGGAACGTAAGGCCACCGCGAAGCGCCCCGCCTTTCGCCGCAGCTTTCGCGGCCACCTCCTGAGCGGCATACGCAGCACAAAGGGGAGTGCAAGCAAGCCGGCACTACCGCTAGCGATGACCGAGATAACCAGCATCCGCGATGACCCGGCAGTAGCTAAATCTTCCATCAAGAACCCAGCTCCGACGATGAAGACCGCCAGCGAAGCCACATCGATCAGGCGATCGGCCAGACCCGCCAGGACCACGACTTCTAGGCGCCCGGTCGCCTTTCCAGCGAGTGCGGCTCGCAGCACATCGCCCCCGACGATCGAAGGCAGGCAGAGGTTTGCAAAGAGTCCTGCTGCGTAGTAGCGAATAGCCGCAACGGGCAAAAGACTTGCCCCTGATGCATTGACGAGCATGCGCCACTTGGCAACTCCCAGCAGGTGCCCGCCAATGAACCCCAACAGCACGAAGCTCCAAACACTCCAAGATGCGTTGCTCGCTGCAGCACCGAGCTCAGACCATGGAAGAAGGACGAGCAGCAGGCCCAGGATCGCAAAGCTGACGAGTGCTTTGGCCCAAGGTTTCATGGCAGCCAAGAATCCATCGGGTAGGGGTGTGGATCCCCGCTGAGGATTCTCCACGGATTGGCCCGCGGCCTCCCTGACAACGATCCGTGGGCCACCCTAGGGCGACATGCATATCCAGGCAAGAAGTAGAGTGCCCGCGCCTGGGCTATTGCCCTCAGCTCTGGGCCCGGTCCTTCAGAAGGCGGACGTTCAAGTCTGCCAACAGGCCCATGGACCAGATGACCAGAGCCCCCAGTAGACCCAAGACTGCACTCTCCGAGAGATTGCTGAGTGTCAGGTCATAGATGAGCTTGGCGACTCCAGCCAGGGCGAGAATCGCACCCAGGGGCATGAACACCTTCAAGGGATCGAAAAAGACCATGGTGCGCAGGATGAGCAGAAGAAAATCATAGGCATGCCTCGGCCTGATCTTCGACTGGCCCAATCGCGCATGGTAGTCGATCGAAACATGGTTCACGTCATGGCGGTTGCAGGCCGCGGCAACGGTAATCGTCGTCGTAAAGGAGAACCCCTCGGGAAGGAGTGGCTTGTAGGCCGCGATGAGCTCCTTGCGCATGAGTCGCAGTCCGGAGTTCAGGTCGGGTAACTTCTGTCCAGCCAAGTAACTGGCCAGGCAACCCAAGAACCACTTGGCTGGACGACGCACGAGAGGAACTGAGGTCTTCTCGCCATCGCGCACGCCGATCACCATCTCGCAATCAACGGAGCGCGCCAGGATCTCGGGGATCGCCTCGGGGGGATAAGTCCCATCCGCATCGGTGATGAGAATCCACGGGTAAGCCGCCTCCGAAACCCCCGTCTTGAGTGCAGCACCATAGCCACGGTTCTGTCGATGCTGGATGACGCGCACCCCTTCCTTGGCCGCCGCAGTTCCAGTGCCGTCTGAAGACCCGTCATCCACCACCAGAATCTCGAAGGTCCATCCTGTCTGCCGCAAGATCTTGTCGACCGCTGCAATCTGGCCGCCTACGTGAGCCTCTTCATTGTAGGCGGGGATCACCACGCTCACGGCCTTGCTTGATGCCTGAGACTGCTCGGGCACGACCTTGACTCCGGCAACTGGCTCGACGCTTCCCAAGGAGTCTTCCTGATTCATCGATGCGATTTGAGGGGATAGAGGAACAGAAGCGAATGCAAGATTCTGGAGCTAGCCAGCATCTGCAGAGTCCGGCCATACGAGGTCCTGGCACACCATGTCCGTGGGCCTCCGGCCTGTCCAGTCCTTAGTCAGGATGACTTGCTGTGAAGGGGCAGTCCCGAATCGCCCTGACAATCTATCGGTGCAACTGGCGCCCGTATCTGCTTGCTGCTTGCCCTGGCCTGACCCTTCCCTTCTCTTGGTGCTCCGCAAACCCTTCACAAGCAGAACAGGATCGAGGCAGGCATCATGAAGAGAAGAGAATTCCTGGCAAGTACCGCGTTGGGCGCCGTTGGCATCGGAGCAGGCAGCACAGCGATCTCTTGCACGAGCAGCTCCCCCAAGCATGAGGACCGGGCCAATCCTCAGGACAAGGGACGCAAGATCCTCATCGCCGGTGGCGGCTTCGGGACTACTTTCATCAAGTACATGGCCAGCCTCACCGGGAAGGAACGGCCCCGGCTCTGCTACTTGCCGACGGCTTCCGCGGACCGGGAGTCAGGTCAGCTGCGCTGGTACAAGAACTGCGCAAGCCTCGATGTCGAGCCCCAGGTACAAACCAGCTTCATCGCCAGCTATCGGATGGACCAAAGCTGGGAGGAAGTGTTGCTCTCGATGGATGGGATCGTCGTCTCCGGTGGCAACACCCTCAACCAACAAGCCATCTGGCGTGCCCAGGGAATCGACAAGGTCCTGCGGAAGGCCTGGGATCAGGGCATCGTCCTCGGCGGAGCGAGCGCCGGCTCCCTCTGCTGGTTCGAAGAAGGCACCACCGACTCACGTCCCAAGGAGTTGAGCAAGGTCAGCTGCCTGGGTTTCCTGAAGGGTAGCCACTCCCCCCACTACGACGCCGAGGAACAGCGCCGGCCCACCTATCACCGCATGATCCTCGCCGGTGAAATGAAGCCTGGCTATGCCTGCGACAACAACGCCGGCATCTACTTCTTGGACGACAAGGTCAAGCGGGCAGTGCACACGCGTGAAGGTGCAAACTCATATCTCGTCAAAGTCGTCGCCGGCAAGGTCGTCGAGGAGAAGCTCGAATCCGCGATGATCGACTAGGCTGCGCTCGGCGAGCTCAGCTCAGAACCATGATCCGCCGAGTCGCCTGAAGGCGAGCAGTAGATAGGCAAGCACCAGGATTGCGATCGCGAGCCCCCCCATCACGTAGGCTCGATCATATTCCTTCCAGCGCTTCAGCCGGTGTGCGAGGCGCTGAGCGCGTCGATCTTCCTGTGCTTCGCGAAAGGCGAGCGCTGCTTTCCCCTCCGGATCGGTGCTTCCCTTTGACCGGGTCATGTTGCCCATGGTAGCACAATCGCTCCAAGTCCGTTTCAACGCACCGGCCGACTGATATAGATCACGTTCAAGCCGCCGGAGTTGGCCGCGCCGACATCCGGATAACCGTCGCCATTCAGATCACCGACCGCTACTCCATAGGTCATGTGCTCCGCGGCACCGAAGTCGACCGCGACGAAGGTTCTGCCGTCGCCAGAATTGAAGTAGACCGTGTTCTTCCCCAGGTTGCCTACCACGATATCCGGGTCCTCATCCAGATCCATGTCGGCAACGATCACCGAGTAGGTTCTGCCGTCGGCTCGACCGAAGCTCACCGCCGATGAAAAGCCACCCTCACCATCGGAGAAGTACACTCCATTGGCTTCGCCGATATTGCCTGTCACGATGTCGAGATTGCCATCTCCATCCATGTCAGCCACTCCCACGGCACGAGTCTCGTCTGTGCCCGTGCCAAACTTCACAGGCTCACCGAAGCTGGCGTCACCATCGTTCAGGTAGACATAGTTGGGCTGCCCATCCCGATTTGCCAATACCAGGTCGAGGTCTCCATCCTGGTCGATATCTGCCGGCAGAACGTCGATGGTCGAATCATCATTCGAGCCGAAGGACTGTGATCGCTCGAATCCCGCCTCGCCATCGTTGAAGTAGATCTGGTTTTGAGCTCCACGGTTGGTGAACAGAGCATCCGCATCACCATCTCCATCCAGGTCCGCCAAAGTAACGCTGCGGGTGTTGGTCTCGATGCCGATTCTCCCAGCGCTCAGGAAGTTGCCATCCCCCTGATTGAGGAAGATCATGCTGCGCACGCGGTCGTTGCCGACAACGATGTCCAGATCCCCGTCGCCGTCCAGATCGGCCAAGGGAACCGAATAGGAAGTGGCGCGGTCAACTCCAAGTGGCCGGGAGAGAAGAAACACGCCAGCCCCCTGATTGAAGAAGATCTCGTTCTGCTGAGGCCAATGCCGGCCATTGGCGACGACCGCATCCAGGTCACCATCGCCGTCCAGGTCACCAAAGGAGAGGGAAGCACTGAGATCGCTGCCATTGCCAAGCACACGGCGCTGGTTGAATGGATAGCTTCGGGATTGAGCGACGAGCAGCTGCGACAGGAGAAGGCAGGCAATAAGCAGCAGGAAGTTGCGGCGAGTCATGCCAGGACGGTATCCACGGCCTTGACCAGGCAGGACAAAAACTGCGCATCGGCACTGCTCTTTCTAATCCTTCTGCGACATCTCGAAGAGCGCCGGGTCCAATTCTGGGTTGACCCTCACCTGGGCAAACTCCAGCTCCTCCAAGCGTGCACCGAACTCCATCGCCAGATAGAAGGGCAGGACCAGACCATCAACCTCGCGGAAGTCGGAATAGAACACCCGCTTTTCCATGGGCTCACGCGCTTGGTTCATGTCGACGATGATCGAATCGACTGCGACCTCGAGGTAGGTTTCAGCATGCAAGTGCCAAGTCTCGACGGACTCATCGGGGAAGGTCAGCTCCAGATCAACTGTCGCCTGCGCGTCAACCTCGCCCTCGACCAGCAACTTGACCTTGATTCCCTTTTCATCGGCGGCGAGCAGAGCCGGCTCGAACATCGAGGCGCGCTTCATCTGTCGGTGGTAGCCCTCCATCTCGACTCGCGCTGACTCGGTGATCCCGAAGCGGTGATAGCGCCACCAGAGGTCTTCGCTGTCGCGGCCGCGCGCATCCATCTTGCCGCCCATGCTGAACTCAAATTTGTACAGGTGATCGCGGCGCCGCTGCATGGTGAAGGGACCACTCTCACTGAAGGCAGTGAAGGTCCCCGTCGATGCCAAAGTATCGACCTCGCGCCATCGATCCAGACCGCCGCGGGCAGCCGTGTATCGCTGCAGGATATCGGAGAGCTGCAGTTCCTCCGCTTCCACAGCGCTTGGGCGAGCTGGCTTCTCTGCAGCATCTTCGGGCAGGGCGTCCACACTCGCCTCGCCTGCGGCTGCAGCCACATCGTACGCCACCATCTCTTCCAGATTGCGGACGAATAGACGACCGCTGGCGAGGGATGGCGAGGTCCAGCACCTCCCCTCCATGGCCTGCCGACGCCCAAGCTCGCGGTAAGCATCCGCTTCGGCTGCAACGAGAGCCAAGGTCCCCTGGTCACCGAGCACATACAAGACGTCCTCGCATGCGATCAGAGAGCCCTTGCCGAAGCCACGCTGCGACCAGGCGATTTCACCGGTCTCGGCGTCGAGGCAGCGGAGAGTCGAATTGTCAAAACCGAAGAGATGACCATTCACATGAACTGCGTTGTTGAAGTGATTGCGAAAGCGGCGGTTGACCCAGTGCTTCTCAACTGAGAATACCTCGTCTGACTTGCTTACTCGCAACATGACACCACCCTGCCCCATGAGGGCGGAAGAGGTCAGCAGGAAATTGGGTGCGACATACTGAGCCATGGCAATGACGTCAGCACCTGCCTCATGGGTCCAAAGCACTTCGCCGTCGAGGGAGACCGAGGCAATCATTCGCGGTCGGTTGAAGATCAGCTGAGGAACTCCGGCAATCTCTACATACAGAGGAGTCGAAGCTCCGGGCCTTCCGTCCAGCGCTGTCCACAGAACTTCACCGGTCTCGCGCTCAAAGGCAGCGACTCCTTTGCCTTTACCTCCGCCGATTTCGAGAATTACCATGCCCTCGACGACCAAGACTGAAGGCGAGAATCCGTAGCGAGGCTGGCGGATTCCGTACTCCTCGATCAAGTTCCTTTGCCAAACCATCTCTGTATTGGCGATCGAGAAAGCCGCCAGGTTCATCCTCGAGGACACGACGAACAGCATGTCATCGTCGACCGTAGGCGTGGCTCTCGGGCCATCACCGAACTTGTCTTCAAAGCGCTCCCCGAGGGCCGCAGCCCAGAGCGTTTCGCCGCTCCGAGCGTCCAGGCAGAAGACCTCTTCCTGACCAGCAGTAGCACCCATGGTGTAGAGCCGATCGCCAACTGAAGTCACCGTCGAGAAGCCGGAACCAAAATCTCTACGCCACAACTCCGGCGGGCCGTCCTCTGCCCAGTGATGGGCTACGCCCTGCGGCACAGCGACGCCGTCGCCAAGAGCGCCGCGAAACTGCGGCCAATCGGATTGCGCGGCGACGGCACTTGCGAGGGTGACGGCGAAGAGTGACGAGGTGATGGATTGTACGAAGGTCATTCCGGATCCCCTTCTCTGGGCGGCGAGGTTGATGGCTGTGCCCGTCATACGGGCCAGATTTGCTGGGCGCCAAAGGGCTTCTCGCGCTTTTTGCGCGAGACTGATGAATGCAGGCCATCATGACTGACTACCAGCTGCCGAGATCTCTAGGCCTTGATCCTCCGAACACCTAAGATTTCTTGGTTCGGACCAACCCTTCCCCGATGCCACAATCGCGAGTCCTCGTCGTCGCCCTGCTCACCCTGGCCGTCGCCGGCGCCGGCTGGCTTTGGTGGTACACGAGCACCGGCAACCCGACCTCGATCGAAACCAGCGCAGCCGAAACCCAGGCGGTCGATCCTGACAGTGTGGACCTGGAAGCTGCAGCCGAAGAGGCGATCAGCAATAGCGAGGACCGTTCAGAGGCCGAACGGAGGGAAGCCGCCAACCCCGCAGGCCCAGGCCGACTGCGAGTCACCGCCGTCTGGCCTGACAATTCCCCCGCTGTCGGAGTCATGGTTTACCTGCGGCGCTCGGTTCCGCGCCTGCCGTACACTGCCTACGACCGTGGCAAAACCGACTCGGACGGCGTCATCGTTTTCACCGAGGTACCGCGGGGCCCATCGTCTCTGACCTCTGATCGCAGCGACGAAAAGAAGGTCACCGTCGAGGGCGGCATCCAGGATGTGACCTTCGAGCTCGCAGGTGGCATCTCTGTTCAAGGCAGCGTGAAGGATCCGCAGGGCAGGCGGGTCGCAGGAGCCGGCATCTGGCTCCAATCCTCCAATACCGGCTGGAGCGGAGGACATATCACCGCATTCACCGATGCTGACGGAGAGTTCTCCCTCGATCAGCTCAACCCTGAGCAATCCCTCGGGGCGGTGGCCGTCGGCTTCGCGCCTTCCAAGCTCATCGATTTGGACATCGTCGACAAGTCACAAGCACCGGCCCGCGTCGAGTTGACCCTCCTTGCCGATGGCGGAGACCTCCATGGAACCGTCACCAACACGAGTGGCAAGCCCGTCGCTGGAGCATTCGTTGCGGTGGGCAAGCGTCCGGACCGCCTCAAATTCCAAGGCGAGCGCATCATCGAGCAATGGACGGTTCGTACAGCGGAGACTGACGAGGAAGGCTTCTTCCGAATCGATGGACTCGCCACCGGCTCCCATCCGATTGCCATCCGCGCCAAGGGCTACGGTCTTTGGCGAAGTGAAGTGGCGATCGAAGCCAAGAACGCAACGGTGATTTCGCCGACACTCGAACTGGCGGCGACGATCATCGGCAGCGTCAGCGATGGCGAAGGCAACCCCCTCGATCAAGCTGCGATCCGAGTCTACGACCGCAAGCCACGAACTTCCTTCCTGGCCGGCGGACAGATCGACTTCGACGAGGCCTTTGGCTACCAGGCCGCGATCACCGGCCCGGAAGGGCGATACCGAGTCGAGGGAGTCACAGCGGGTTTGGTCTTCCTCTTCGCGCAGCGGCATCAGGAAAGCGGCTGGGGGACTGGAGAGTCTGTGGCCTATACCCAGGCTGAGGTTCAGATCGCCCCCGGAGAAGAGTCCCGCTGGGACCCGGTCATCGACGACGGGCTCACGATCGAAGGCCGCGTACTATTCGCTGATGGATTTCCGATCCCCAACCTGTTCATCACCCTTGCCGACGAAAAGAAGGGCGGCAAGCAACACGTGCTGGTTAGCGACCGCGAGGGTGTGTTTCGATTCCTCTGCCTCGCGGACTCGAGCTACGAGATCCGGGTGCAGGCCCCATTCGATGCACCCAAGGACGCGGCGCCGATTCCGAAAGCGTCCGGGGTGCTCCCCAATCGTGGACGAACGGAACTCCAGGCGAGCTACAACAAGCCCGGCAAGCAGGAGAATGGCATCGTCCACGGTCGCATCGATGACGTGGCTGGACGCATCCGCAATCCCATGGCGGCGACCGTCACCCTGCACTCGGACAATCGCTGGTTCCGTCCGGGCATCAAGATCGAGGATGGCGCCTTCCGCGTCGAAAGAGTCAAGCCCTGCCGCTTTCGATTGATCCTCGAAGAGGATGAGGTCGTCCTGGCCGAGACCGACTGGTTCGAGATGCCGCCGGGGGCCACGGTCGATACGGGTATCCTGATCACCGAACCCGCTGGTGCAGCCATGATCACAGTCGAGCGGGGCGAAGGCGCCGAGGACTTTGAGCCCAAGGTCTACCTCAAAGGAGAACATGGTTGGGGCAACACGACGATCTCGCTCGGCCGTCGAAAGGAGGTGTTCGCAGAAAACCTGAGTCCTGGTGAGTACAGCATCTCCGGCTACTTCAAGGGCATGGTGAGCCTCAAGGGCGATGTAGAGATCGTTGCCGGCCAGACCACGCCGATCAGCTTGTCGATACAGGCTGGCGCCCCCCTGCGTTGTGAAGTGTGGTGGCCCCCGGGTGAACCGAAATCCACTTCGCGCAAGTACCGCATTCTGAACAGCGCCGGTGAAGTGCTTCACGAGTACGAGGGCAAACTCTCCACATCTCCGACCCGGCCCCACCTGCTCAACTACACCCTGCCTCCCGGAAACTGGAAGGTCGAGTTCTCGACGGATGATGGTCTCGAGGGGGAAGTCGAGTTCGAGGTGACGAACAGGACAGACGAAGTCAAACCGAGGATTGACCTGAAGTAGCTGCTGAAGAGCTGGTGCTAGGGTGACGGCCAGCAAGGGCAAAGCGCCTCGGCAGCTCTCGCCATTCGCAATAGCAATCGAAGGAGCGATCGACTATCAGTGAGCCGCCTGATGAGCTTTCGCGTCCTCACCGCAGAACTGGCGCACGAGACAAATACCTTCAGTCGCCATGTGACCGGCGAACAGGCGTTCAGGGACCGCTATGTGCTGTTTGGGGACGAGGCGATCACCACGCGAAGCGCGGCCAATACCGAGCTGGCTGGCTTCCTCGACGCCGGTCAAGAGCATGGCTGGAACATCGAACACGTCCTCAGCGCTGCGGCGGGCCCGAGCGGTAGAGTGCAGCGCAGGGCCTTCGAATGGCTCTGCGATCCGATCGTCGCGGCGTTGGCAGATACAGAGTTCGATGGCATTCTCCTCGCTCTGCATGGCGCGATGGTCCTCGACTTCTGCGAGGACGGTGACGGCGAAATCCTACGCCGTATTCGATCCGCTAGCGGTGGCGAGATTCCGATTGCCATCACCCTCGACTCGCATGCGAATGTCAGCCCACAGATGTGCTCGCTTGCGGACATCATTGTCTCCTTCGGGACCTACCCGCATGTGGACATGCGCGAAACCGGCCGCCGAGCGGGCGCGATTCTCCATCGAACGATGGCAGAGGAGATCAAACCGAGCACGATTCGGGTAAGTCGTCCGATGCTCGAGGAGACGAATGGAGGGCGCACCGATGTCGGGCCGATGATCCCGCGCCTCGCGGCCGCCAGGAAATACGAGGCTGGTGCCGATGTGTTCGCTGTGAGTATCAATGCTGGTTTTGCCAGCACCGATGTCGCCGATATCGGACCAACCGTTCTGGTCACTGGCCAGGGAGACCTCGAAGCGCACAAGGCCTTCGCTGAGACCTTGGCCGAGGACATCTGGGCGAGGCGCCACGAGGAGCTGAATGAGTATCTCACGGTAGAGGCCGCAGCCGCGGTCGCCACGAACTTCGACTCCCGGAATGGTCCACTCGTGATCGCCGACTACGCGGACAATCCAGGCGCGGGCGGCTACGGCGACTCAACCGCGCTGCTCGGCGCAGTTCTCGAAGCGGGCCTGCAAAACACCTGCTTCGGGCCGATGGTGGACGGCGAGGCTGTTCAGACGCTTCTCCGATACCAGGTCGGAGAGCGCGTCCGTTTGGATCTTGGCGGCAAGACCGATGTCGCATTTGGCGGTCCACCCCTGGCTGTCGAAGGCGAATTGGTATCGATCAGCGACGGTCGCTACGTGGGAGACGGCCCGATCCTCGGTGGGCTGTCCCGCTCCTATGGCCCGAGTGCCGTCTTGCGCGTTGACGGCATCGAGATCCTGGTGGTCACAATTCCCAAACAGATTCTCGACCTCCAACAGTTCAAGGCCTTCGGCATCGAACCCGAAAGCAAGCACGTCGTCGCGCTCAAGTCGATGCAGCACTTTCGCGCCGCCTTCGAACCCATCGCCGGCAAGGTCATCGTCTGCGATAGCGGCGCGCTGTGCACCCTGCGCTACGAACGCCTGCCCTATCGGAACGTACCGCGGCCCATCTTCCCACTCGATCAGGACATGGTCTGAGTGAGCGACCGGGTTGGATAGTCACTCACTGCGCGTCTCAGCGCCTCAAAAACCGCCTACCTTCAGTTCACCAGCTCAATCTCACCAGGACGCCAGGTCTTGTCGATCCACGGTTGAAGAGGGCCGTAGATGCGCAGCCCGATCCACCAGCTCTTGCCGGGAATGGTCGGGAGCATCTGAGGCCCTCTCTGCCCCCGCTGAGAATGGAGCTCCCATCGTGGAGGTGCTCAGCGCGACCAGGTATTCGAAGAGGGGATGCGGGATTGGTTGCGAAGAGAGCTCCACACGATCCCAGTCCAGAGACCATGTTTGCTTCTGAACTGGATTCGAGGGGGCAGGTCAGGGCTAGCACGGAGCAGTGTCGAGGTGTCGGTGCCTGGACAAGTCGACAGCGCGCATACGAAGACTTGATTCCCTCAAGGAGCATTCAGCCAGGTTCAAACTCGAGGCAGTGAGTAAACTCGACGGGCATGGCCGTACCCACGCCGCCCGTGTGGCGAGGAACGCAGGCCGCAATCATCAATGTGTCGGGGAAGCAGTGAAAGTCGAGAGCCGACCAGTGGTTAGCCCATTGGTCTATCCACAGTGGATTGAATGCGGTGCACGACCGAAGAAGAGGAGCAGCAGAATTTTGAATCCGAACACGAAGATAGGTCTCGTGGCTGCGAGCATGTTCCTAGCGGGCTGCGCATTGCCCATCCAAACGGGGGCGGACTTCAAATCCGGCGTGGATCTTGGTCGCTATTCATCATTTCGCTGGGATGAGCCCGATCAGAGGCCAGTCGGCGACCCCCGATTGGAACAAAACCCATTCTTTGTGCAGCGGCTCCACAACTCCATTGAATGGGAGCTCGCTAGGCGCGGAATCCATTTCAACGAATCGAGCGACGAACTCACTGTGCACCATCACGCAACGATTCGGAACCGAATCGAGGTTTACACCGCGGACAGAAACGCTGGGTACACCTCGACGGAATACGGTAAGGGCACGCAGGTCGTGCAATTCGAAGAGGGGACTTTCCTCATTGACATCGCGAATGCAGAGACGAACGAGATTCTCTGGCGAGGCTGGGCCCAGCTCAACATCGAACAGGCTCTACGCGACCCCGAACTCATGCGTGAGCAGGTGGATGAGGCGCTGAGGCGTATGTTTGCGCAGTTCCCGGCCCCACTCAAGGAGGCCAGAAGTGAGCACTAAGAACGCAACCTGCATTGCTGTTACTGATCTGCGCCGTGATGAAGTTGGCTTGGCTGTCTTCATCGAGCTCGGCGACGTCCGGTGAAGTATTCCTAGGGGTTGACGGCCTCCCTCCCAGATCCGGACTCCTGACTGTGCTTGGACGCGTTATCAAGCGCAGGTTACGCCCGGTGCTCCGCTGAGAGCGTGCAATGACTCTGCAACCCCAGTGATCTGGTGTCAGATGACTCTGACCTGCCCCCCTGTGTCTTACGCTCGGATTCATAACCCAGGGACCGCCCTGAGAGTCTGAGAGCAATCTGGACTCTCGGCGTCGACTAGAAGCGAAAGGAGAGCAGAGCGGCAGCCATTTCAGGCAAGGCAAGCTAGACCCCACAGAGCAACCGTCATATCTCACCCACGATTCGCCACATACGGCTGCCCATTAAATGCCATCGCCCCTGAGCCGGTAACTCAGAGGCGATGAACCAAGCTGACCAAGGTCAGCAATGGTAGCGGGGATAGGATTCGAACCTATGACCTTCGGGTTATGAGCCCGACGAGCTACCGGACTGCTCCACCCCGCGTCATTTGGGGAGCGGTAGGTTAGCTCGGCCCAAGGCGAATGCAAGCGGGTGAGCGATAAACTGCGGGGCCCGACTCAGGGCCCCTGGCCGCGCCCTACTTGCCGCGTAGGGCAGCCAGGATCTCCTGGTAGGCCGGGTCCTCGCGTAGGCTCATGAGGTCCTCGTCCCGCTCCATCTGATTGGCGTTGCGGTAGCCCTGATTCACCGCCTGTGACAGCCAGCTGAGCGCCTGTTCCTTGTCGCCCTTGAGTGCATAAGCGCAGGCGGCGTTGTACATAGCCTGGGCGCGGGCTGGCCCCGGCATCTCCGCCGCCTTCTGGTGCGCAACCAAGGCTTCATCTAGCTTGCCCGCGTTGTGCATGGAATATCCCAGGTAGTACCAGGCCAGCGCATGGTCAGGACTCATCTCGGTGACCTTGAGATAGATATCTGCGGCCTCCATGTACTTCCTCGCCTTCAGGAGCTCCTGACCCTGGGTGAGGAGAAGCTGCGCCTCCATGACCCGCAGGTGACTCTCGGCCACGCTGATCTGCTTCTCGCTGAAACCGTCCAAGGCCTCATAGCGGGATCTGGCATCCGCGTATTCGAGTTTGCCGAGAACCAGTTCGGCGATGAATAGATCCCGCAGCTGGGACTCATCTCCGGCGGCCACCTTGGCCCTGATCGCCAAGTAGCTCTCGACCTGCGCCAAACTGCTTTTGAACCCAGCCACACTGCGCTGCCTGGGGCTTGCTACGACTTCGCCCTCAGCCGTCATGAAGGCGAGGGACGGGAATCCTCCGAATCCCTTCTCCTTTAACAGCGTTGGATAGGGTTCGTCCTCGACTCGAGAGGTGTTGTGCAGGAAGAGCACGACATCACTGGCGAAGCTCGCGAACTGGTCGTCGGAGAGCACACGGCCCTCCAGGGATTCGCAAGGCGGTCAATAAGAATAGGAGCGCGTAAAGTAGGTGAAGAGCAGTTTGCCCTCCTCCTTTGCGCGAGCCCTGGCTTGATCATAGTCAAAAAGCCAATCCGCCTTCTTGAATACCGGCTTGGCCAGCTTTGCGCTACGCGCTTCGATGAGCTTGGCCTGCGTTGCCTGTGCAGGCAAAGCCACGGCCATGGTCAGCGCGGCGAGAAGAGATGCTCTGTTCACAGAATTCATCTTCATCGTCGTTCCCTCAAATCGACAATCGATAACTAGTTGGTATCACTCGCCCGTTTGATGAGCATTTCGTATTCCTTGCGAAGCGCCTCGGCAGTGTCCGGACTCTTGAACAAGGCCTCCTGGGACATCAGGAGGGCATGAATTTCTTTCTTCTGAGCCGAGTCCCTCTGCAGTCTGCTGTCCATTTGCAGAAGGAAGGCCTCCGGGAATAGCGGCGAGCCCTCGGCAGAGAATCGCGTCTCCAGGATCTCGAGTGCTGCATCCCAGTTCTCGTTTTTTCGATAGAGCTTGGCGATATCCATCCACTGGGCCAAGGCCTCGATTCCTGCCGCGTCTTGGCCGGAAATGTTCTCGAGCATCCCGGCAGCTTCCACCAGGTTGCCGATGGCGACGAAGGCCGCACATAGCAGGAGCCGCGCCTGAACTTCTTGCACCGGATCGAAGGCCACAGCGATGTCCACTAGATACTGGGCGCCTAGCTTCACGACCTGATCGTTCTCAGCACGACTTCTCAAAGCACGCAGTCGCAGGAGTCGGCTCTCCTGGTTGTCATATGCCCTGGATTCCAGATTTGGATCACGGTCAAGTTCAGCGAAGGCAACTTCCAGCTCGATGGCTTCCTCCGGCGACCAGGCCCGGCTACTGGGTCGCAGCCTGGCTGCGTTGATGACCAGCTCGAAGGCCTCAGCCGTGAACACAGGGGCGGCAGGATCCAATGTCAGGCTCCCGACCTTCTGCCCGTTCAGCATGGTTCGCAGGGGCGCCCACTCCCCCAGAAGGAGGAGGGCTTCGCCCGCTGGCACCCACTGGGACAGTTGAATGCCGCTCTCGCCCCCAAGGATGGAGAGTCCCTTGACGAGCGCCTCCCGGCGCGGTTGCTTGCCAGCATCTTCGGGTTCACGTGCAAGAACTTCGGCCAGGATGCGGAGGCGACCAACAACATTCGCCTCGCCAATCTCCCTGTTCATCTGCAGCAAGAGATCGACGAGCCCCTCCAACACCTCCGGGTTCGTCTCCTGTTCAAACTGCAGGACCGCTGCCCCGACGATATCCGTGGCCCAATCCGTGCGCTGCTTGTCCGGAAGATTAGCGAAGTGCTGAGGCTTGAGAGCTTCGGTGGATCGCTTGCGCATATCCACATCCGGATCGCTGAAGAGACGAATCACTGCCTTCAAGTAGGCATCCTCTCGATCCCGCAAACCCTTCTTGAGAAAGTCCGGCAAGTTGTCGAGGGCAAAGCTCCTGACTAGGGGAGGTTGCTGTCGGTCACTGAGAACATCATCAATGAGAAGTGAGAAGATTGCCCTGGAAGTGTCTTCGGTTTCTGCGGCCTTCCCCGCCAGAACGATCCCGGAGTTCTTGATCTCCGGGGCGAGATCCTCGGCTGCGAAAACGTCTCCGATGAGCGAGACCCATAGGCTCCGGTCCAGGTCTCCCTCCACCGGCGCACGCCATTCGCGCGCGTTCAAGCAATCCAGACCGGCCTCGAGAAGGGGTAGGTTGCGGCTCGAAAAATAACCCTCCGAGGCGATGACCACACTCCGGCGATTCTCGACACTGTAGAAGCGCTCGATGCTCTTGAGAGCCGCCATCGCCTCATCGCTTTGATCGGAATGCAGCGTCTTGCGAAGGCGTTCCTGGACACTCTCGTAGACCTCCCTGTCCTCAGGAGTCACCAAGAGGGCCAGATCCTCGAGAATCAGGGCGCGGTGACTCACCCTGCTGCGATCGAGCATCTCGCCGAACTCACTCACCAGCGCGGCCCGCCCTACCGGATCTCCACCGGGAAGACCGGTCTTCTGAGCTAGCGCATCGCGCAACACTCGCAGGTACAGCTCCGGGATCTCCCCCGTAGCCGTTCCAACTTCCTCGAAGAGGGAGCTTAGTTGCGCCCAATCCTCTACTTGCGCTGCGTACTGCAGAATCTGCAGCCTGGAGGCCTCCAGATCACGAACCGATTGGTCGCGAACTGCGATCACCTTCGACTTGTTGACCCGCGCAACGTGTTCGATCAACTCGATGTAGGTCTTGTTCTTGTTCAGCTCCCACCATGCTTCGAACTCCCGCTTGTTGGCGAATGGTTCCGAGGTGATCAACTGTTCTTGCAGAGCCACGCGAGCTGACTCACCCAAGACTGGATCATCGAGGAACTCAGCCACCAACGGGATCAGGCTCACGTCACGACAGCCGGCAACAGCAAACATGGCTGCCGTTCTCTGGATCGGATCCACTTCCGATCCGGCGCCATCAAGAAGAAAGGTGAAGACCTGAGTCCGTTCGAGAGGGCGGATACTGTCTCGCAAGCAGGCGAGCACCTCCTTCTCGATCATCTTCTGCTCATCGCTCAACTGGTCTCGGTTCGAAACCTGAATCAATCGCACGATCACCCTCGCATAGGACTTGATGAGCTCGAGGCGGAGGTTGCTCTCGTCCCCGAAGACTGGACCAGCCGTCTGTGCCCAACTGCTCTCCAGCTCGTTGAGGATGTAGGGCTTCAAGCCGTCAGGATCCTCTGGCTGCCTCAGAACATCCTGCAAGATGGCATGGGCCCTTGGCTCCTTTCGAAGTAGCAAGCCCCCCACCGCATGCTCCCTACCTATTCGTGCCTCGACCCCGGTGGCCATGAGCTCCTTGCGTAGGGCAGCGATAGGGTCGTCCTGCTCAGCCGGCTTGGTTACCGGATCCTGATCGCCATTCCCCTGGAGTTCGAGAACCCCCAATACCCATGGCTCCATGCTCGCCGCAGGCTCGGTAGCCGCCGCCGTACAGCTCAGGCCCGAGGCCGTCACCACAGCACAGAAAACTGGGATTGTCAGCATGAAGGACTCCGCAACATCAGGAGCTCGCTCCCACCTTCCGGACCGGCAGGGGCGCGCTGCCAAGGCCCGGATCAGGGGATCTTAGCAATGATCTGCTCACAACATGCATCGACATTTGCAGGGAAGGTCTCCAGCTCGAAATCGGCCAGTTGGCGGTATGTGGGCAATCGCCGCTTCCAAAGCAGCTCAACCTCCTTCTCCGGGGGCCCATCGGTGAGCGCTGGGCGCTTCAGGGGGGATTCCCTGAGCCTTTCCAGGAGGCAATCGACCGGAGCAGTCAGGTGCACGACCCAGACCCCTGCTTGGCCAAGAGCCTCCTGAGTCGCTGCGGATTCCGTAGCCCCTCCGCCCAGTGAGAACACCAGCGGGCCACTCCTCCCCAAGATGGACAGAGAGTGCTTTTCCTCCAAGATGCGGAATTCCGCCTCCCCGACCCGGGCAAGGAAGTCGCCAGCTGCCTCGCCCACCTCCGCGGCCAGCGATTCGTCCCCGTCCTGGAAGTCCCAGCCGAGGCGTGATGACAGGACCCGCCCAAGACTGGTCTTACCCACCGCGCGCAGGCCGATGAGAGCGACGATGCGGGTCCTCGGACTTGCAGAATCCGACATGGCAGTCACAGGACGCCGGCCAGATAGCGGCGTAGCTCCGCCTCGTCCGGGCGCTCGCCGCAAAACAGGGCGAGCTGCTCCGCCGCCTGGGTAAGAAACATCTCGATGCCGGAGACGGGAATCGCATCCTGTTCTTCGGCGGCCGCCAAGAGGGCAGTCCTCTCCGGCCGGTAGACCATATCCAGCACATAGCAGCCCTTCGCCAGCTTGACCTCGGGCAGGAGGCGTTCCCCAGCCTCCGGATCCGCCAGGCTGCCCACGGGGGTCGCGTTCACCAAAGCCCTGGGCTGGAGCTCCTCGAGAACTTCTGCGCGCAGGGAGGCCAGACTGAAGTCGTGCTCCCTGCAAAAGCGGCGTACCTTGTCCAGGCTGCGCGCCATGACCGTCACTGCCATTCCGAGGCTGGCCAGGGCAACCGCTGCGGCCCGGGCTGCGCCGCCGCTGCCGAGTACGACGCCGACTTCGCCGGCAGAATCAGTGCTGAGACCCGCACGCAGGAGAGCCTCCCGCACGCCAGCAACATCCGTGTTGTGACCTACCATCTGCCCGTGGGCCTCAAAAGTGAGGGTGTTGACCGCACCTGCCGCAGCTGCTTCCGCACTGAGTCGATGGCAGAGAGTGGCCAGGGACTCCTTGAAGGGCGCTGTCACCGAGAGACCACGCAGCCGCCGACGGGGCAGCATGGCGATTACATCTTTTGGCTGCGAGGTTTCGAAGGGCAGATAGACCGCATCGAGACCAGCAGCACGCAGGGCGCGGTTGTGCAGCCAAGGTCCCAGGGAGTGCCTGGCAGGATTGCCAAGCAGCCCGAAGATCGCCGTCTGCGAGCCAAGGCGATTGACTGCATATAAACCATGCACCTCAGAGATTGGCATCTGACCAGGTGCGGTCTCCGCAGCATCATCGAGGCTCGCGTAGATCATGGGCGCACCGAGGGCCGCGCTCAGAATTCGAGTTGACGCTGCAGAGGGTCCCATGGCGAATGCCATGGTGGGTGCCTCCGCCTGATCCGTGCTGGCCATCAATTCGAGGATTGGAGCCGCCTGGGCGAGCTCATGGGCCATGCCCACCACCTTCGCCATGTGCGCGCCGCGCTCGAGAAGCTGGTCTCGAATGGCTGGCAGGTCCTCCGGCACCCGCGAAAAGTTGTGATAGGAGCGAATAAGTAGGCGCAGCTCTTCTCGCGGTGGCGACCAATCTTCCCAAGCCTCGAGGTCCAAGCCCTCGGCGCCAGCTTCGAGCGCTCGCTCGAGCAGGCCGATGCGCTCGCGCAGCTCGCCCTCGAAGAAGCCACCGTCCCGTGGTGTCCGGCAACTGACCAAGACGGGCAGCCGCTGGGAATCGATGACTGGAGCGAGTGATTCCTCCATCGGCCAGCGGTCGAGGCGCAGCTCGAGCCAATCCACCCCGGCCATGGCTGCCCGACGGCAATCGTCGGCGGCTTGTTGGGGATGACAGGCAAAAATGCTGGCAATGATCTCAGCCATCCGCGGCAGCCTCGCCATGCCCGCGCAGGGTCTCCTCAATCGCACTTGCCTGGCTCTGATTCACTTGTCCGGCAACAAGAGCCATCTTTAGGGCATGCAGCATGAGTGAGCGATAGACCTCGCTCCCGGTCCCTATTTCAAGAGCTGCGAGGTGTTCAGCGAGAACTCGATGATCACCACGGGCTACTGGGCCCGAAAGGGCCGCGCTCGATCCAACTTCGCTGCATGCTTGAAGTGAGCCGGCCATGAGACCGGAAAGCATAGGTTCGATCTGCTCGGGCTCCAGGCCCGAGATTGAACGGAACATCCCAGTGGAGAGATCTACGAGGCTCGTGAGTCCATTGGCGGCGAGGGAACAGGCGGCGTGGTAGAGAGCCCGATCGATCGGCCGATCAAGATGCACCGGCAGGAGACCGCAAGACTCTGCCAACTCCTGCAGGCAAGCACGATCCGCAGCAGCGGACTCAATGAGAGCGGCCTTGCCCGCAAGGCTCCGATAGCCAATCTCCCGATCCGGTACGGGGCAGAGGGGATGCATGGCCGCCAGGCGTGCAGACTTCTCCGCCAGAGGCGCCAAGACTTCCAGACCGTGCACTCCGCTGCAGTGCAACCAGAGGCTGCCCGGTTTGACTGCCCCGGCAGCGGCTGCGTCGACAGCGAGCCCGGCGAGATCCTGATCGCCAACTCCCAGGAGAACGATCTCGGCTGCACTCAGTTCTCCATAGGAACTCAGTCTGCGACCCACGGTACAAAAACGGAGGGCAGCATCGGTTTTCTCATCATCGCGGCCGAGAATGCCCAGGACCGGGATCCCGGCATCATGCCATCGACGTAGAAGAGCAGGACCAAGACGGCCAGCTCCGACACAAGCAACAGGTCCAAACATCACCTGATCGATTCTAACCAGGGTGGATCCGCCGCGCGGCAGGTCAATGCATCAGCATGTCTCGAGGCAGCGCGCCGATCAGGCACCTTGCTCCAAACCGCCCCCGGCCCCAGCCTCGCGAGCACCGCCGGGGACGGAACCCCGCTGCTGCAAGTCCTGGATGTAGGCATCGTCGATGAATTCCTCGGGCTCGTCAAAATCATCGAAGCTCGGCGCCTGGTAGCCATCCTCCTTGGACATCTCGAGCTCTTCCTCATAGGCGGCCACAACCGCCTTGTGCAGCTCGATCCGACAAGTGCTGTTGATCGGATGCGCAAGATCCGCATGCAGTCGGGCACGGCCCCGAAGATCTCGCTGCGCCCGATCAGGGTCGAGTTCCGCCCCACACTGATTGCAGAACTGAGCCCGCAAGTGATTCTTGTTGCCGCATCGCGAACATCGGTCAGCCAGCTTGCGGCTGGGCATGGCGATGAACGGACCCTTCACCCCATCGATAATCTTCAAGTCACGAACCACAAAAGCATCATCAAAGGTGATGCTGCAAAAAGCCTTGAGCTTGTTGCGCGGATCACCGGTCAACTTGACCCGGATCTCGGTGATATTCATTTTGCCCCCCGTCGCCACCCTAGTTGCTCATCTTGCTACGCCTGTTGTCTCCATAGGTGTCGATGCCTGGTGCTAGCTCACGCTTGCTGATCTCCCGGTATCTCGGACACCGCCTCTGGGATCCGCCGGTTGCTTGCCTCCCCTGCACTCCTGGTGAGCAATAGCTGCACGCCATCGGTTGACAGAGGTTCGAGGGTCTTCGCCGCAATGCGCGCAGACTCCTGCGCGTTGAAGGTCAGAAACAGGGTGGAACCACTCCCTGACATACACACCCGAGGAAAACCCATGGTTGCAACTCTTCGGCGGATCAAAGCGAGCTGCGGATAGAGATCCATGGCAGATGCTTCCAGATCGTTACCCAGCTCGCCGGCGAGAGCACTCCCGAGCGGGTAATCCCCCTCGCCTGAACGTATGCTAGATGACGGCAAGTCGGCGATCAAATTCGGTTTATGGTTTTTGTAGACCGCGCCGGTAGAGCAGGCCACAGGCGGAAAGATGAGCAAGAAGTGCAGCCCTTGCACATGCTCCATTGGCGCGAGGACTTCGCCGCGGCCACGGGCGAGCTGGGTTCCGGCTGAGAGGAAGAATGGCACATCCGAACCGATGTGGAGAGCAAGTTCGGCGAGCTTGTTCGCATCTAGCGGTGCACCGTGAAGTTCGTTGGCGAGCAGCAGCGCCGCCGCTGCATCCGAACTACCTCCCCCCAGCCCTGCCCCAGCTGGAATACGTTTGTCGAGGTAGAAGCGCATGCCTCCTGCCGGCTCATGAGCCGCACAGAAAATCCGACCAGCCCGAAGCACCAGGTTGTCTTCGCCGCGAACCACCTTCATCCCGAGTCCGGTCTGGTCATGCATCTCTAACTGCAGCCCGTCATCGATCGACTCGGCATACAGTAGATCTTTCAACTCAAGGCTGTGGAAAACCGACTCGAGCTCGTGGTAGCCATCAGCTCGTTTGCCGAGGATGCGCAGACCGAGATTTATTTTCGCAGGCGCTGGAAGGGACAGAATCATCAGCCCGCTTCCGCCGCGAGAAGCATATTGTCGATCAGGCGGGTCCCCGATGCGGAGCTTTCACCGATCACCGCAGCCAGTAGAGCCTGCGGCGGCATCTCGATTACCTCGCCCAACTCATCGAGGCTGTCCGCTGCCCGTAGCTCCAGGTAGTCGAGATGGCAGCGCGGTTCGGCGGCGAGCAACTCGAGAGCAGGTGTAAGCAGCTGAGTCTTCCGCCTCTCGCCGGCAAGATAGAGTTCACGGCAGCGATTCAGAGCCTTGAAGAGCACGGTAGCAGCTTGACGGTCATCGCCCCGCAAGTGCTGGTTTCGGCTGGACAGAGCGAGACCATCCCCATCGCGAATGATCGGGCAAGCAAGAATCTCCCCGGAGAGGGCGAGGTCCACATGCAGACGCCGCAGAACGGCGAACTGCTGGGCGTCCTTCCGCCCAAAGTACGCACAATGCGGATTGACCAGAAGCCAAAGCCGAGCGACTACAGTCGCAACGCCGGAGAAGTGCCCCGGACGACTCGCCGCTTCCATGCCTTCCGCCTCGGACCCGACAGAGATCTTGCTGGCGAAGCCAGAAGGAAACAGAGCATCGACCGAGGGCGTAAAGACAAGGTCCACCGCCTCCTGGCGGAGGATCGCCCGATCGTCCTCGGGGCTATTCGGGTAGGTCTGCAGATCCTTCTCCGAACCGAACTGCAGCGGATTGACGAAGATGCTGACCACCAGTCTATCGCAGTCTCTTCTAGCAAGACGCATCAGGGAAGCATGCCCCTCGTGCAAAGCACCCATGGTCGGAACGAAGCCAATCTTCAAGCCCTCTGAACGCCAACTGGCTGTTCTCGCCACAAGCTGAGCCGGCTCGCTTATCTCCTCGATCTGAGAAGAGTCGACACGATCAGGCAAGCGACAACCTATCTCTGCAAGGGGCTGGAGCACAAAGGCCCGATCCCACATACGCGGATGCGGCAATTGCAGCCCCTTCTTCTCTATCCGCAGGTCGCCATAGGTGAGCAGATCGAGATCCAGCATGCGCGGATGATTGGGCGGATCCTCCGGATCCCGTCCGGCCTCGACCTCGAGAACGTGCATGATCTCGAGAAGCGCCTCGGGCCCGAGGCAGGTCTCGAGGCGCGCTGCGCCATTGAGAAACTTCGGCTGTGGCGGCCCGCCGACCGGATCAGTTTCGCGCAGGGTCGAGACCGCATCGATCCTGACTCCCGGCGTATCTCCCAGACGCTCCAACGCCGTCCTGATCGAAGCTTCCCTATCGCCAAGGTTGGCGCCAAGCCCGATGTGTGCAATCACCTGGTTCGCCATGGCTCAATTGAGCTTTGGATCCTTGGTGAACTCCGCGGCAAAGGGGCTGCGGCTGGCCGCGGCGATCTCATCTTCAGCTTGCACTACTTCACCCGGATCATCAGGCGGGTCCATGCTCCCCTTCGTCACCAGGCGGTAAGTCCCCAGGGCAATTCCAAAGAGCACATAGCTAAGGGCAAGCGCGAAGAGCGCGAGCTGGGGCTCGACCGCTAGCAAACCCAGCATGACAACCAAAGTGGCGAGGAATGGGAAGGAATGTCTGCGGGCAACCATCGCATGAAAGACATGCGGGTAGGGCACGCGGCTGACCATGAGCAAACCCAAGCAAACCAAGGTAGCGGGCATTGCGACGACGATCGCAGCGCTCATCTCTTCGGGGAGGAGTAGCCGGCTGATCTTCATGCTGCCGTCACGCAGTTCCCAGCCGCAGAAAAAGGTCACCGCAGCACAAAGCATTACTGCAGCACCAGGTGTCGGCAGTCCCTTGAACTCCCGGTGATCGCTCTGCGAACCGCCGGTCTCTACGTTGTAGCGAGCCAGTCGCATGGCCGCACAGAGCACGTAAATCGCAGCCGCCCCGTAGTAGAGCTTGGGATGGGCAGGGAGCAGACCGCTCTCCCCCTCATGAAAGTTGATCAGAACCTTGGCCATGAAGGCGGGGGCGACTCCGAAGGTGACCATGTCAGCCATGGAGTCGAGCTGCGCACCGAATTGGGAAGTCTGTCCGGTAGCGCGCGCCACTTTGCCGTCGAGGGCATCGAAGACCATGGCCAGGAAGATGAGCAGAGTGGCGATCTCAAAGACTGAGACAACCGCATCACTCATGACTTGAGCATCGCTGAGACTAATGGCATCGGCGATCTTCGCCATCACCAGGAATCCGAGGAACAAGTTCCCTAGAGTGATCAGCGAAGGCAGCACCGGCACGGACTTGAGGTCTCGCAATCGACTTCCGCGTCGGGACCGATCTTGGCTCGCGGGCTGGCTGGTCATCGGCGTCAACTTAGCCCGAGGAGCATCCAGGAGGGGGAAATTTTACGGGAGCCTGCCAGAGCAGAGGATTAGGAGCCCTGCATAGCCCTGGCTCTGCGCCTATAGTGCCCGCTCCATTCACCCATGATTGCCCTGGCGGGCAAGGCAAGATGCTTACAACCCTCAGTCTCTGCAGCGCACTTCTCCTACCGAGCCTGCAAGATCCCGATCGAGCCGGCTCCCGCCAGACCGGAGCCAAGAACGACAGGGAGCGAATCGTCCCACAGGACTTCGGTGCAAACCCTCCTGGCCGTGACGTCATGCGAGGCCGGGCCTTCCTGCCCATGAAGAAGGCGCCCTATGGCTCGCCGGAGGATGTCAAGGACCGGGTCCGCGACGAAGACCTGGTGATCGGATTGGTTGTCGAGGGACAGGCCTTCGCCTATCCGATCAACATGCTCGGTGGACCCCAGCGCGAGATCGTCAACGAAGAGTACGGGGGCGTCGCCTTCTGCGTGAACTGGTGACCACTCACATTCAACGGCATGGTCTATGCCGGCGAACTAGAGGGCAAGAAGTTGAGCATGGGCGTCTCTGGACGACTCGAGCATCAGGCAGACGATCGCAACTTGATCATGTGGGACGAAGAGTCAAAGTCCCTCTGGAGTCAGATCCGGGGAGTTGGCCTCTCCGGGCCGAATGAAGGCAAGCAACTGGAAATGATTCCCGCGGTTTTCGTCGGGCTCGGCACTTGGAGCCGGATGCATCCAGAGACCAAAGTTCTCGATCTGAGCACCGTGCGTTCCGAGGCCTGGTACTACACCAGCGAAGATCTGGCGCGTGGCACCGTGCAGGCGAACCGTCGAAGCTATGTCCTGAGCATCGGCCTACGCAACGCTGGTGATGTCTTGGCAGTGCCCTTCAGCGCAGTTCATGAGAAAGGAGTCCTCAGAGTGGAAGTCGGAGAGCTCCCCTTGGCAATCGTCTGGCAAGGCGACGAATCCGCGGCACTGGTCTACGAGCTACCAAAGGGTGACCCCAAACTCGAGCTCAGTCTGCAGGATGGTGAGCTCAGAGATGCGGAGGGCGACCGCTGGGACGCGCTTACAGGAATGAACCTGGGGAAGGGCAAGGACCTGACCCGCTTCCCCTACCTACCCAGCTACCTGGAAGCCTGGATGGGCTACTACCCGGACAGCCGCGTCCTGAAACTCGACTGAAGCGTGGGTGAATCCGCTATCCTCCTGAGATGAGCCGAAAGGAAAGGCGCCTGGCCGCCCTCCGGGAAACCGTCCCGGAGGTCAGCCCCGAACAAGCCGCAGCCCTGGCCGCGGGCGGCGCCCGGCTTATCGATGTGCGCGAGGCTGACGAAGTTGCAGGCGGCATGGCCCGTGATGCGATTCACCTGGTGCGCGGCTTCCTCGAACTTCGCATCGAAGAACACTTGGCTGATCCGAATCAGGCAGCGGTACTGATCTGTGCAAGTGGCCAACGATCTCTCCTGGCGGCGGCCGATCTTCGCGAGATGGGCTACAGCAAAGTCCACTCTCTGAAAGGTGGCTTCACTGCCTGGAAGAACAGCGGCCTGCCCATCGAAGTCCCGAAGATGCTCGCGGAGGCTGACCGCGAACGTTACGGCCGCCACCTACTCATTCCCGAAGTCGGTCAGGAAGGCCAGCAGAAGCTCCTCGAGAGCAGAGTCCTGGTAATCGGAGCCGGCGGTCTCGGCTCCCCCTCAGCTCTCTACCTGGCTGCCGCGGGGGTGGGCAAGCTCGGCATCATCGACGACGACCTGGTAGACCGCAGCAATCTGCAGCGGCAGATCCTGCACTGCGATCCTCGCGTTGGCCAAGCGAAGGTAGACTCGGCTCGCGCAACCCTGAGCGCCCTTAACCCCGCCATCGAGATCGTGACCCACGGGCTACGCTTGGATCGCGAGAATGTAGAGGAGATCTTCGACGGCTATGACGTCATCGTCGACGGCTCGGACAACTTCGCTACGCGCTACCTGGTCAATGACGCCTGCGTGAAGCTGCGACTACCCAATGTTCACGGTTCGATCTTTCGATTCGAAGGGCAGGTAAGCGTCTTCTGGCCAAGCTATGCCGAACGTCGGGGGCCTTGCTACCGCTGCCTCTTCCCCGAGCCCCCACCACCGGAGTTGGCCCCATCCTGCGCGGAGGCCGGAGTACTCGGTGTTCTCCCTGGCGTTGTCGGCACTCTCGAAGCGGTTGAGACCATCAAGATCCTGCTCGGCATCGGCGATCCTCTGGTCGGTAGGCTGCTGGTATACGATGCCTTGGGCGCGAGCTTCATGGAGCTCCGACAACAGCCCAACCCGAACTGCGCGTATTGCCCAGAGGGAGCTGAGTTTCCTGGCTATGTAGACTACCAGGAGTTTTGCAGCTCGCGCGGTCGCGCGGATTGAGCCGCGCAGATCCTAGCTCTTGGAGCGGCGCCGCTTGACGGCCGTAAATGCGACCAGCAATCCGATCGCGAGACCGGCAAGGATCCAAAGGACTGACTGCCGGCCAACCGTGCCCTGGATGATGAAGAAGGCCAGGATGCCAACTGCCAGCGTGACCGCGAGCACAAGCATGACCACAGCAGCTCCTGAGCCGCCTCCCAATTCTCGCCTCATCTCCGCAGTGGCAAGGGCGAGACCCTGCTCCACATCAGTCCGACTGATCTCTGGATCCTCCTTTCGGAGGATACGGACAAGCTCTGCAACCTTGCTGCCAAGTTCTTGAGCCTTGGCAGAAGCGGGAATCTGGGGCTGGACAGGAACGTGAATATACATGGCTTGGCTCGGGCGCAATTAACAGCGCCAAGGCCGCAGAATTCACGCGACTTTCTGACTGCCTGAGCAGAAGCGCTCGATCCAGCCCGCAGCCCTAGTAGAAGGTCCGCCCGGGAATGGCCCGCGGATAGGAGGGCGGACAGTAGGTGGAAGCGTTCCCACCGAACGCGAAGCCCCGCCCATAGCTGGTCGACGAGTAGTAGCCACTTGAAACCGTCTCAGCATAGGCTCCGTAGGCGCCATATCCGCCGTAGCCACCGTACGGCCGTGGACCGTTGTAGGGACTGCGCTTGGTTATGAAGACCGGCTCCTCGCCGGGGTTCGTATCCTCGAGAGTTTCGCAGGCAATGGTCCACTGCCAGTTCTCCTTGTCCAGATGCGCACCGTTGGTTGGGGCGCGGATCTCCCGGGTCACCGTGTGCCCCGGGAAGAGAGAGAAGCCGAAGGGATTGATCATGCGAGCCACTCCCGACCCGGTGACCTCTGCGTCCCTATCCATGATCTCCAGCCAGACGAAGGCGCCGGAAACGACGTGATCCGTGTTGTTCTCGAAGGTGATGCGAGCGTTGACGTATTCTTCCCCCGGCCATCCGGAGAGCTGCCACTTCTTCACCAGAACCTTCCCGTGCCCCGGAAACTCGAACTCCTGAGGCTGCTGGCCCAGATACCAGAGCTCGGCCTTCTGCTGGTTGAGCGCATAATACGGCTGCATGGCCCTATCGATCTGCTCATCGAGGCTGGGCTTCTGAGGGGCTTTGCAGGCCAGGGCAAGGAGAGGGAGAAGCAGGCAGAGCTGGGATCTCATGGCAATCATATTAGCAGGCTGGTTAGGGCCTTGCAGGTAGCAAGGAAGATGCCGAAGAGGAGGGAATCTCGCACAGGCCTCAGACTCGGCAAATCACCCGAATCTTCCGCATGCCTGGCCCCCTGAAGAAGAAAGGTCCTTCGCATTGTCCTCTCAGGGACACAGTCCCCAGGCGCTTTGAGGCCAACCCTGGCTGGCTCAACGCAGCTGAAGGGAACCCGGGAGCTGCTCGCAAGCAGGAGAGGGAGCCGAAATGCCCAGGAGCCGCGCCGCAATGCTGGCAATCATGCCAGGGCTGGCCTGATCCTCGAGGACCAGACCTGCGGGAATCCCTGGACCCATAACCAGAAGAGGCACACGGCGATCATAGTCGTAGGCGCTGCCATGGGTCGCTCGGCTCGTACTGGCGATCCAGTGTTTACGGCCGAGGTAGAGCACATCACCCGAGCGCTCCGGATTGCGCCCGGCAAGGAGTGCGAGGAGCAGCGGGTCCGGCTCATCCCAATCGAGGTCATCGGCAATGGCAACCCGAGTGGTCTCGGTCAGAGCTTCCAGAGCCGAGGCGACCACCCGCGAGGCATCCGCCTTGGTGATCCCCCGGTCGGCCAGGGCCTGCAGATTGAGGTGCACCCCCCATTCCGCACTCGGCGTCGCCCAGTACTTCTGGCCAGCAGGTGGGCTGCCGAATTTTCTTCGCATGGCGCTATCCGCGACGCGGAAGATCTTCCGCATGAGCAGCGGCTCCCGCCCGGCATCCTCGCCGGCAGCCCGCAGTGATTCCGGGATTGGGCCAATGCCGTGATCCGAGCTCAGCATCAGCGAGTACCGCCCCTTGCCTACCTGCTCATCGAGGAACTCGAGCAGGTCAGAAATCTGATGGTCGACCTTGAGATAGCAGTCGCGAACTTCCCAACTCAGAGGACCGAAGATGTGTCCGATCTCGTCGTTGGCGCTGTAGCTGAGATAGAGAAGGTCCGGATTATCATCGTCGCCGAGCTTCTCCGCGATGATGGCGGCCTTGGCAAGCTCGCTGAGCACCTGATCTCCGAAAGGGCTCTTGTAGATGTGATCGTAGAAACGAGGACCGGGATTCTCCAAACCGCCATCGATGGGATGCGGAAAGCTTCTCCGTCTGTCGTGGTCTACACCTTCCCAGGGGCGTTCATCCACCAAGCCGAGAAAGGCAGCGTCCTTGTCCTCGCGCTCCCAGGTCTTGGCAAAATGGCTCTGCACCCTGCCTGATCGATTGAACTCGCGAAGCCATGCGGGCAATTCCTCTACATAGCTGCTGCTACTGACGAACTCACCATCGGCGAAGTCCATCCAAGCGGCCAGGTCAGCGCCTCGCCCCGCCATGAGAATTGCAGCACGATTCTTCCAACTGAAACTCAGAACCTTGCAATCTGCGCCGCGCTCCGCCTTCAAGGTCTCACCCAAGCTGGGCACCAACATGCGCCCAGGTCCGTGCGCCGGACTCGCTTCGTATCCGACCGGCCGCGCCCCTGGATCAGAAGCGCAGTAGGTAAGGACTCCCGTTTCTCGATCGTACCAATCGTTGGCGATGATGCCGTGCACTCCACAGGCCACTCCGGTACCTATGGTCGCATGTCCGGGTCCGGTCTCGGTGTTGGCGTGCTTGTAGGCACAGGCTGCGAAGTCCACTCCTTCACGCATGAGCCTCTTGATCCCCGATTGGGAGAGGAACGGCAGGGCCTCGTCCAAGAGCCATCGCGACATTTGGTCTATGCTGACAACAACGATCAGGCGTGGCTCAACAAGCTCTTCCGCCTGGCCCATGGCTGGGTTGGCTAGCGATATCCCCGCGAAGAGACTCAGCAAGGACTTGGTCACGGGCGTGGACTTGATAGCGAGCATTTAGAAGTCCGATGCAGATCAGCGAGACGAAAGCCAAGAGCATACTGACGCGTAGCACGGGCTACCTGCGAGATGTCTGCTCACACTCCCTGCAACCATATCGCGGCTGCAGCTTCGGTCGAGCCCTCTGCGGGGTTGGCTGCTACGTACAACACAATCCATGGCTGACACGGGGGGAGGAATGGGGCAGCTTCCTCGAGGTCAAGAAGAACGCAGCCGAGCTCTACGGTCAGCAACACGCGAAAGAATCCAGCTGGGCAAGGCGCAACCGCGGCAACTTCTCGATCTTCATGTCCAGCTCAACGGACCCCTTCCTGCCCCATGAGGATCGATTCAGGATCAGCCAGGGCCTGTTGAGAGCGATGCTCGAGAATGCGCCAGACAGTCTCATCCTGCAGAGTCATAGCCACCGCGCAGGTATGTACTCGGAACTGTACCTACAACTGGCGCAAACCTGTGAATTCCGGATTCACATCTCGATTGAGAGCGATCGTGACCGACTCCCGGGCTTGCCCGCAGCTGCGAGCAGCGTCGCATCACGACTGCGAAGCGCTCAGGCTCTGCGCCGGCTGGGTCTGCAAGTGGTGATCACAGTGGCTCCGCTGCTACCGATCAATGATCCCTGCGACTTCTTCGGCCGTATCGCCGAATCCGCCGATGCGGTAGTTCTCGATCACTTCGTCGGCGGGGATGGCAGTAAGACCGGGAGCCGCACCCTGCGGACAAAGCTGCCAGCCGCCATCGAGTCCCTGGATTCAGATTGTCTCGAGCTCTCGTATCTTGACCGCATGCGGGAGGTAGCAGAGCGAATTATGCCGGGCCGAGTTGGCGTCGGCAGCGCGGGATTCGCTGGCCGCTACTCCTGATTCGATTCAAGCTGCAGCGGGATCAGAAGACCGATGCCACTCTCTCGAGGGTCTTCCACGGCAGCAGGCCCAGATGGTAGATACGGAGACCTTTCCCACCGCGCGCTTCTACCGCCTGCAGGACAGCACGCAGGTCTGCATCACTTCTGAACTGGGGGGCCTTTGGCCAGATAGCCGCAGAGATAGGAGTCTCCGTGTCCGGCAACTCGTCCCAGGCTGCCTGGATGCTCGCCGGACCCTCACCGTAGTGAGTCATGACGATTTCATCTACCAGGTCAGCGACCGCCGCGATCGGCACTCCCATTTGCCCCCCACTGAAGATTGGATCGGGCTTCAGTTGCAGAGCAACTCTGGTCTGTCCAGAGATTCGGATGCGCAGCTCTGCAAGAAACCCGCGGTAAACCTGCAGTCGATGAGCAAGCAGATCCTGTAACTCGGACGCACCGATCAATGCGCTGAGTTGCTCTTCCGTTCCCTCTGGACCGCATGTAATCGGTGCCATTGCGTCGGCCTCGCCGCGCAGAGTCCTGATTCCTCCTGCAACCAGTTCCCGCAGCTTCTCAGCGTCCGCACCGAGAGTCTGCAATCCCTCCGCACATGCCGAACAAAAGCAGTAGGAGAGTAGAAAATCCGCGACCGGATCAGCAGCGAAGGAAGACTTGTCGTGGTGACTGCTATGTCGGTAGCCGAGGAATCCAGCTGCCTCGAGCTCGATACAAGCCAGCCCCTCGCGAATGGACAGGTCATCGAGCAATTGCAGACCATAGGAACGCACCTCGTGCCGCGCCGGACAGAGCGCATAGCTGTAGATGTCGCCACATGCATTGCGCACGCAGGACTCAGGAAAGGCCCGACCGAGGCGCGAGTTGTGGAAGAGCACGGTCCAGGCATCCAAACGCATGCCATCAGCTAGCCCGGCGATGGCCTTCCCCAGGGGGCCAACCCCCGAGCCTGGCACTTCACTGCTCGGCAGCGGCTGCAATTCTTCATATTCCTTGCTTGGCCTGAAGTGAACGCAACCGTCTTCGAGAAAGCGCACCGCACCCGAAGAATGCCAGGGGGTCAACCAGCGCCCGGCGTGGTAGGCGAGGGCGAGTGCCAGATCATTGAAACCCATGTCGGCAAGCTTTTGGGTTCCGCCAAACTTCTCGAGTTCTGTCAGATCCCAAGGGTGCGCGTATATACCGTGGTTCATGAATCAGACCTCGAGCTCGAGCACCACAGGACAGTGATCCGAGCCGGTCACCTCGGAGAGAATGTCGCTGGCGAGCATGCGAGGCTCGAGATCCTCTTGCACGCAGAAGTAGTCGAGGCGCCACCCGATATTCTTCTCTCTCGCGCCGGAACGCATGCTCCACCATGAGTACCCGACTTCCTCGGGATGCTGGTGGCGCCAGCAATCCAGGTAACCGCGAGCGAGGAATCGATCCATCCAGCGCCGTTCCTCGGGTAGATAGCCGGGGTTCTTTTCGTTCTGCTTCGGTCGCGCCAGGTCGATGGCTCGGTGTGCAACGTTGAAGTCCCCGGCCAAGACGACCTGCCGACCCATCTCCTGCTGCTGCCGCAGAAAGCCATGCATGGCGCGACCGAAATTCAATCGATAGGGCAGGCGTGCGCCTTCCTGCTGGCTGTTGGGAAAATAAGCCGAGATACAGACCAGATCACCGTAGCGGGCTGCCAGCACCCTGCCCTCGGAGTCGTATTTGCGCACACCGATCCCCTCGATCCACTCGTCCGGTTCGCGTTTGGCCAGAATGCCTACTCCGCTGTAGCCCAGTCGCTCAGCCGACAAGAACCGTGAGCTGTAGCCGCGCGCGGTGAACTCATCCAAGGGAAGGTCCTCAGCCCGTGCCTTGGTTTCCTGCATGAGCAACACATCTGGAGCCGCAGCTTCCAGCCAGGCAAGAAAGCCCTTCTTGATTCCGGCTCGAAGGCCGTTGACGTTCCAGGATAGAAGCCGCATCGCGAGAGTCTGACAGGCGGCTAGGTTAGCGAGAACCCCTGGGGATGCATCTCCTCACTGGCATATCGGCACAGCCACATACAGTGTCGATAATCGCAGCAGTTCGAGACCCAGGATTCCTTAGCAAGGGAGAGGCAGGTCCAGTTCTTCAGCCAGACTGGACGAAATAGTTCTGGTGAGCATCCCCTTTCTACTCTTCCTGGTGACCACGGCTTTTTGCCTGGCCCTGTGCATCTGGACGGCGGCATCCGCGGCGCTGAGGGTTGCCGAACATGGCGGAACGCACCGGGCATGGACTCTGGTAGCGGCCACTCTTCTCCCGCCAGCTGCGGCCGCCGCTGCCCTCGGCCCACTTCTCGGCTGGCCCGAACTTCAGCCCCTGATCATTCTGCTGCCCATTCTCATCATCGCCGGAACCTGGTCCAACATGATGACCCTCCGGGATCAAGGGCTGCATCTGCGACTCATGCATCTACCCGTGCTCGCGTTCAATGCCAGCCTGGCCGGGATCTACAGCGTTCGCTGCGTGCAAGAGCTGGCTGGCTTCGATCTGGGAACCTGGGGCACCGCCATCACCGGCGGTCATGCCATCCTGCAAACCTGGGTCGGGCAAAGCCAATCGGCTGCACAGACTGTCTGGCTGCACCTACCCTTCATTTTGCCGCTCTGGCTTCGCTATGGCTGGACTCACAAGTTGGTGCTAGCGATCAGTAGCACTTTCTCCCTGGCCATGCTCGGTCTGCTGATCCTGCTCATGCCTCTCGCCTATCAGCGCGCTGAGCAGTTTCGCCAACCGATCGATAACTCCTCCCAGGCCAACCTGCCCATGATGGGCGTCAAGGTCAATTGGGGCGACCGGGTGCTCAAAGAGAATGTCCGCGACCGGTGGCGGAGTCAGTTCATGGGCATCGGCGCTGACTGCATGCTCATCGATGTGGGCCCGGAACTATTCAACGACCCGGACTTGTTCACTCAAACCAAGAACGAGATCGATCTCGCCCGGCGACACGGCATCGAGATCGCCCTCATCTGCCGCCCGCCCATGGAGTTTCAGTGGTTGCCGGCTAGCAATCTCAGAGAATTCAGCAAGGAGATGGCCAAGCTCCATTGGCTCGCCGCCGAACGCCTTGATCCCGATCTGATGGTGCTCTTCGCAGGGCCCTTCGGTCGCTTGCGTAGCCTCTGCCACGACTCACCAACAATCGAAGAATGGCAGGAGAAGATCATCCGCAGTGCGCAGGAAGCCAAGCAGGCCAACAGTAGCGTCAAGGTCGCGGTGGCCTTGGAGAACCTGGCACCGCATACCCGCAAGCTCTTTGCTGCCCTCGCCACCGAAGATTCACCGGTGGATGTGCTGGGCTTCATGATCCATTCGAAAGATCTTGAAGCCAAGCGGCGGCGAGAACTCTTCGTCACCCTGGATCTCTGGTGCACTGAGACGGCTACCGAAAAGCCTATCTGGATCTTTGAAGCGGGAGCGAGCCCACGCGAAACCGGCGGTGAGCTCGGACAATGGTACTTCCTGGATGCCTTGATCCAGGATGCCCGTAGGCGCGACCAGGTCCGCGGATTCTGCATCGACGCACTGAGTGATGGGCTGGACAGCTATGGCATCACGACCGCTGCCGGTCGACCTCGACTCGCCTTCCGCATGCTGCAAGACCTCATCTTCGGTCACAAGGCAGGGCCACCGAAATGAGCCCGAGGCCACGTTGGCTCGTAGTCCTGATGGAAGGGGTCGCCACCTCTGACCTCCGTTCGGGAGCAACTCCCGAGCTCGACAAGGCACTGTCATACGATGGCGCTATCACTGCGCTCCGCTGGCCAGCTGGCGCTGCCTGCATCGACCGCTGGCTCGAGCTTCTCGATCCTCAGTCCCTACGCCAGGCAGGCTGGCAAGTCGACCTACGCTCAGTCCTCCTCAGCCCATCCTGGCGCAGCGATGATGCGAGTCTGCGACAGCTGGGACAACGCCCGGCTGGACCAGCCGACTTGACTTGCCTGAGGCTGAGGGATCAGGCGCGCATCGCCATGCAATACGGCATCGCGTCAGCGAACCACCTGGATGCACTCAAGCGCATGGCCGGACTGATTGCCAAGGCAGAGGAGTGCCTGGAGGAACCGGGAGTGGAGCTGCGCTGCATGCTGCTGAGCTACGCCCCGCTGGTACCAACCCAGCGAAGCTTCGACGCATCCGCCTACTTGCTGGCGAGGCTCAGCCGCCGTCAACGCCGAGAGATCGAAGTCAGCCAGAGCCCGGGAGCCCTGCAGATACGCGCCCAGTCCCTTCCCGCTCTTGAGACGGTCGAAGAGCTCCTATTGCGCGAACCGGCGGCCAGCAAGCTGCAGGCACTCTCGCCGGCGGAGGCGAAATCGAACGGCATCGCCCTCCTCCCCTGCCAACAGGTATTCCTCCCAAAGAACGACATCGCCCTATCCAAGGGCCCGCTAAGAGCCGCGCCGACTGTGATCAGCGCCCGCGGCCGCAATGCCTTCGCCCTTTCGTCCTGGAGCAGTCAGTGCGAATCGCCAGGCCGCGAGTCCCAGGGCAGAGTGTCAGAACTGATCGCGACACTGCAAGCAGACATGCTCCTGCCAACTGACCACTCTGGCAAAGTGGAGACCAGCGAGAGACAGGTCTTGGATCCGATCGCGAGCTATCCCGATCTGGAGTGCCTCTTCGCCGATATGGCGATCAGCCAATAGAGATCCCATGTTCGGCATAGACTCGATCTATGCAATCCAGAACCGCGCGCACATAGGCCCGCTTGGCTCGGTACGGCCCTGGAAAAAAGGACCGCTTGAAGCCGTAGGTCAGGATGTTGCGAATCTCACTGGGCCGCAGGTTAAAAGTCTGCATGGCCTTTTCAACTTCGTCGGTCATGCTTGTCCGAGATACCAGGCGGTTGTCCGTGCATAGACTCACGCTCATTTTCGCCTTGCGCATCTTGCGGAAGGGATGCTTCGACAGATCTGCACGCAGCTCGGGGATGGTCTGTTGGTTACTGGTTAAGCAAACCTCCAATGTGATGCGCCGATCGGCCACATAACGGATTAGCTTCTCAACGTACGCACCGCGATCTTTGATGGCACGATCGTGAATCCTGTTGGCGCTGAAGAGCCAGGTGCCGTGCCCGATACGATCCGCGTGACAATCGGTGATCGCCTGAAAAATGGACTCGGGACCATAGTCCTCGCCCGCATGCACCGTCTTGCCCAGGAAGTGCGCGTGCACCAACTGGTAGGCGTCCCTGTGATCCTGCGCCGGGAAACCCCGCTCCTGACCAGCAAGATCGATCCCGACCACCGGCAGACCCTTCTCCTCAGCTGCAATGACCGCCGCCCGGGCTAGTTCCAGCGATGCCAGGCTGTAAATCTGCTGCTTTGGCGTCAAGGGCAGGGCATCGAAGTACGCCTTGTAGTGCTCGGAAAAGACCGGCAGGAAGTAGCGCATGGCACAGACGATGAGACCGGCCTCGAAAGGCGGCCAAAGGCCTGATTTGATCTCGGGAGCACGGTTGATCTCTCGCTTGGCTTTTTCGACTCCTTTGGCAACCGCAGCGATCACGTCGCAGATGTCGAATCCCCGGTGCACGTGTAATTGGGGAGCGAAGCGGATCTCGATGTAGAAGACGTTTTCCTTGCGGCAGTCCCAGCAGAGTTCGTAAGCCACACGCTCCAAGGACTCCTTGTCCTGAAGACTGGCAACCGTGAACTCGAACCCTCGCAGGTACTCCGGGAGATTCTCGTAGGCGCGCTTGAAGACCAGCTTGCGCAATCCTTCGGGCGTGGAGCTGGGCAGCTTGACTTTGCGACTACGCGCGAGGTCGATGAGACTGTCGAGGCGGAGACTTCCGTCCAGGTGCAGATGCAGGTCCGACTTGGGCAGCATCGCGAGGACTTCCCTTGGAACGGAGCCGGACTTCTTTCCTGCCGTTGGCATCCAGGGGTTGTAGCAGGGCGGCCCCGGAGTCAGCAGCAAAACTCGCCAGGCTCTCTGTCAGGATTGCTCGCAGGACACTAGTCGACCTTGCCATCACGGGCCGCCTTCAGGAAGTCCAGCTTGCCTGGACTCACCAGAGATGGCCCCTCATCTCCACCCAGCACCTTGTCCAAGGCCGAACCCACGGAGCCGTCGCTTTCGTTTGCATCGAGCGCTTCGAAAGCCAGGGCCATGGATTCCTCTAGAGTCATGCTGGCCTCATCCAATGATGCGATCCCGCCTGGGGGCACGATCGCTCCCTCGAGAGCGAACCGAACCAGGTGGGTGTAAACATCCATGAGTGGCAAGCCCATGAGCTCGACCATCATGCGCGGGCTGTTCTCGTTGTTGATCTGGGCCAGGAGTTTGATCTCCATCACACCGAGATTCAGGCCCGCGATCCGCGCATGCATGTCCTGCACCGCCGCGATGGGTTCATCCGGATCCGGGAAGACCTTGATCAGGCTACGCCAGTCATCGACCCGCTTGTTGCCTTCCAAGAGAATGGGCGTGATCCCCAGGCGGAGATCCTTGTCGATGGCAAACTCGGGCAGGGTGTCGAGCTGGCGGTAGTGGAAGTTGCATTCTCCCTGCTCGCGGAGGAAGTCGTAGAAGACTTCGCAACCCACCTGACGCATGACCGACTTTATGTCCAGATCCTTGAATTCGCCGAGCTTCTCGAGAGCGAGAAAGAGCGGGGTTCGGGTATCCGAGTGATCCTTCTCCGCCTTGGCCATGGTCTCGTGAGAGATCTCCCGATAGTTCATCGGGCCAACCCCTGGGAGAATCCGCCGGTCCAGGTGATGTGGGTCGAGGAAGGCTACCTGGCCATTGTTCAGGTAGATGTCGATGCGGTTGTCGTGGCGTTCGAGACTGAGGCAGCCCCGGTGCTTGCCGGACCCTAGGAGCTGCAGAACTTCTTCGAGACTGATGAAGTCTGCTCGACCGGCAAAGCTGTAGTCCCGTGGAGCGGACTGCTCGAGGATCGCTCGATCCAGCGCACCTGCGAACTCATTGAGAGTCTTGCCAGCAACCAGGACACCGAGTGCCCATTCTGCCGCCCGGATCTCATCCCTGGCCTCCTCACCGGCCAGGAACTCACGGAAGGAGCGGCGCATGCGCGAGAAGAGCAGTTCGCCGAGCAGATCCCGGGTCTGGCTTTTGGTCCCCTGCATGGACTGCTTGCGCACGAAGAGGTCCCGAGCCTTGGACATGAGGTGCTCGAAGTCCTCATTGGCCTGCTCTTCAGACTGACTCACCAGCGAGCTGACCAGGGAGCACACCCGCTCTTGCAGGTCTTTGGTGAGGTCTGACCCCTCACTAGGGGTTGTGGCAGTAGGTTGCTCGGACATGGGTGCTCGTGTATGGCGTTTCGACAATCAACGGCACCGCCCTTGATCCCGGAGTGAGGGCCCCTTGTCATGGCCGGATGAAGCCGCTCAAACTCAGGTCAATGATCAGAAAACTATCAATTTGAGAGGCTTAGGCCGGGTGGATGGAATTCGCGGCGGTAACCGGCGACAAGATAAAGCCAGGATTTTCCTTCGAGCCCAGCGCGAGTCCCTGGAAGGTGACCGCGAGAGCAGCCGCGATGATCGAATCCGATATCCAGAACGAGAATCTCGCCAAGGCACGAGCCGTCCTCAAGAGCCTCGACCTCAAAGCCAAGGATTCGGCGGAAGTGCTCCGCCCGGTATCCGGGCACAACTCTTCCATACTCCTGCCTTGCGAAGGCGCCGACGGACAGCCCTACCTGCTCAAGTACTTCGTCCCGCCCACTGAATCTCGCTTCTACCCACCGGGGGTCAAGGTCGAGGACTATGCACGACGAGAGGGAGCCTTCTACCGCTTCCTGGATTCCACCGATCCCGGACGGGTCTTGCTGCCCGCACCGCGCACGATTCTGATCGACCCAGTCGATCCGCCGCGTTGGATTCTCCTAGAGTGGATCAACCAGGCCGTTGGTCCAGCAGAAGAAGTCCTCGGCATGGATCACGTCTTCGAACTGATCTCCAAACTGCAGAGCTTCTCCCTGGAGATGTTCTTTGGCCGACGAGACTTCCCGCTCAATCACTGGAGTGTGGTCAGTTATCTCGAACGAGTGAGAATGATGTACGACCCGGTCCTCAAGGTGATCGGCGACAAGCGTTGGCGGCAGAGTCTCGAGTTCTTCGAGGAGGCCATGCGCTGGATCGAGACTCAGGAACCCACCTTGGTGCACGGCGACTTTACCGAGCAGAACATTCTCATCGACGAGGACGGCAGGCCCTTCCTCCTGGACTTTGAGAGGATTGGCTTCGGCAACAAGGACCACGATATCGCCTGGCTCTGGATCCACTCGGAACGCCCGCAGACCTGGAAAAAGAGCCTGATGCAGCGCTTCTTTGCCAATCGCTACGGCTCGGATCGGATCAAGGCAGAGTGGGGCATCCGCTCCGCGCTGGTCTACCTCGCCACGCGCCGCCTACGCTTCGGAGTCCTCATGCACGGCGAGAAGGACGCCGCAGCCGCGCGTAATCTCGGTCTGCTGGATGCGGCCCTCGTCGGCGGCATGGACCTCTTCCCGGCCTGAGAGCCGGGGCGAGCTGATCGAGCCTCCCGCCCCAGCGCAGAGGCAGAGCTGCCACATGTCTGCGGCAGCAGTTCGCCCCGAATCCAGGCCATGCTGCATAAAACCTGAGATTGCCTGAAATTACAGCAGCGGCGAAAGCCCCACTGCGGATGGTACGGGCCTTGCGAAGTGTCGGGCATGAACGCCTGCCCCGCCCTCGAAATTCACTTCCGCAACGCGAGCGACGACCATCTGATGGCCCAGCTCGATCGTGGCGATCCAGAAGCAGCATTGCAGACCATCCAAACCCGCTACGAGACTCGCATAATGAACTTCGTCCGCGGCCTTCTGCGCGACCAGCATCTGGCGCAGGATGTCACCCAGGAAGTCTTCGAGAAGGTCTACTTCAAGAGCCATCTGTATCGGCAGGGCACGAACTTCCCAGCTTGGCTCTTCGAGGTGGCTCGCAACCAGGCCCTCTCGGCCCTCCGCGCCCGACGGCGGAGCCCGATCCCAGTGAGCAATCTGGCCGGTAATGACGAGAGCAATCCACAGGATGTCCTGGTCGCCATCCCGGAAGACCGCCTCCACCGCGAACTGGAAGAGGCGGAGTTCATGGCCGCATTCACTGCCGCGGTGGCCAAGCTCCCAGAGCACTATCGCCTGGTCTTCGATCTCTGCGTCCGTGAGGGCAAGTCCTATCAGGAGGCCGCTGAGATCCTGAATCTGCCGACCGGAACGGTTGCAATCCGCATCATGCGGGCCCGCAAGCGCCTCTTTCGAGCACTCTCGGGACACTTGGGTCGCCTGCGTCGCCCACCGGCCTGCTTCCAGGGATAGCCGGTTTTTTCTCCGCGGAAGCTGGCCGGGCTCGGGCTCGGCCTTTACCTCTTGGCCATGCAGTCCAGCGCCAAGCGTGTCGAGCTCCGCATCGCCGGCCGGGACCTCAGCCTGGAAACTGGCCGAATCGCCAGGCAGGCTTCGGGCTCGGTCCTCCTGCGCTGCCAGGAAACCGTCCTCCTGGCGACCGTCGTCGATAGCAGCGGGCGCCCGGATCTGGACTTCTTCCCGCTCACCGTCGAATACCGTGAGAAGTTCGCCGCGGCTGGCCTCATCCCTGGCAACTTCGGGCGACGAGAAGCGCGCATCAGCGACCACGAGGTCCTGACCTCGCGCTTGATCGACCGCAGCCTGCGCTCCCTCTTCCCGAAGGGATTCAGGCGGGAGGTACAGATTCAGATCTCAGTCATGTCTGCCGAACCCGGGGCGGACTTGACCAGCATGGGCATCATCGCGGCCTGCGCGGCAGTTCACATCAGCCCCCTGCCGGCGAAAGGCCCGGTCGCCGGGCTGCGAATCCTTCGGGTCGACGAGCGCTGGACCAGCCTCGCAACCGATGAACAGTGCAAGCGCGCCGAGCTCGATTTCGTCGTCAGCAGAGGGCCGGAAGGGCTCGTCATGGTCGAGGGGGAAGCTCGGGAAGTCAGCGCTGAACTCTGCCTGGAGGCCTTGGAGCAAGCGGCAACCTGGCTCGAGAAGGTCCATGCGGGGATCGCTGAATTGCGTGCTCAAGTGCAGCCGGTCCAGCAGGAGATCCCTCCCCCACAAGTTCTCCCCGAGCTCGATCCCGAGCTGAGAAAGAAGCTCGCCGAGCTCCTCGCGACTCCGGACAAGCAGGCACGTAATCGAAGTCTCAAGGAACTGCGCAGCAGCTACCTACGAGGCCTTGGAGAGGACGAACGGGAGGCAGCAGGGAAGGCCTTCGATGCCTGCCGAGCAGAGACCGTTCGCGAGACCGTTCTCTCCGGAGGCAAGCGCCTTGATGGCCGCGATCCGGATCAGGTGCGCGCGATTTGGTGCGAAACGGGCTGGCTGCCACGGGCACATGGCTCTGCGATCTTCACTCGCGGCGAGACCCAGGCACTTGTTACCTGCACCCTCGGCACAGATCAGGATGCCCAGCGATTGGACGGGCTCAGCGGACAACGCCGCGAGCACTTTCTGCTGCACTACAATTTTCCACCCTATAGCGTCGGCGAAATCCGGCCCCTACGCGGTCCAGGACGTCGGGAGATCGGCCACGGCTTCTTGGCGCGGCGCGGCCTGGCATTCCTCCTGCCAGAATTTCACGAGTTCCCCTACACCATCCGCATCGAGTCCGAGATCAGCGAGAGTAATGGCTCGAGCTCCATGGCCACCGCCTGCGGCGGCTGTCTCGCGCTCATGGATGCGGGGGTGCCAATCAAGCGGCCCGTGGCTGGCATCGCCATGGGCTTGATAGCCGATGCGGAGCGCTGCGTGGTGCTCTCCGACATTCTCGGGGACGAGGACCACCTCGGCGACATGGATTTCAAGGTGATCGGAACATCGCAGGGGATCACCGCCCTGCAAATGGACAACAAAGTCGGCGGGCTCAACGCGGATCAGATCCGCCAAGCTCTCGACCAAGCTCGCAGTGGCCTGGACTTCATCCTCGGTGAGATGTGCAAGACCAGCGCGGAACCCAAGCAGAAGCTATCCGCGCACGCGCCACATGTCTTCAAGATGGCGATCATGCCGGACTCCATCAGCGCTCTGGTTGGGCCCAGGGGCAGCAACATCAAGTCCATCTCTGCCAGCTCGGGCTGCCGCGTCAATGTCGATGACGATGGCCTGGTCCTCATCTATGCGCCGGACGAGCATTCGGCTCGACGCGGCAAGCAGCTGGTCGGCAAGAGCGTCGGAGTCGTCCAGAAGGGGCTGTACTACACGGGCAAGGTCGCTGGCGTAAAAGACTTTGGCGCCTTCGTACGCATCAACAGCATCACTGAGGGCTTGGTCCCGAGAGAGGAGTTGGCCACGAATCTAGAGATGGGCGAAGAAATCATCGTCTGCGTGCTGGGCAGTGACGAGCGTGGTCGCCTACGACTTTCGACCAAACAGGCGGTCGGCGTGGACAAGACCGACGTCGAGTTCTAGTTCGGGAGCAACTAGGGGCTGATCACGCCATTGACAATGTTGATCACATCGGTCCAACGACCGGCGAAGAAGCTCGGGTCGAAGATCTCGAAGTTGATCCCCTGAATGGTGCAGCTGACCACGGGCACTTCGCCAAAGTCGTACTTGCCGTTTGCCGGTGCGAACATGAAGCGCACTCCAGGATTGATCGAACTCAGCAGCAGGAAGCCGTCCAGGGACATGGGAAAGAGAACACTCGGCGGGGCCTCGCTCGGGCCAACAAAGAGTGCTACCAGTTCCTCGGCCTTATGATGTCCGGCTGCCCGGCAGACTCCTGGCGTGCTCTCATCGATCCAAAGTGGCGGTCGAATCTCGATAGCAAAATCGCCGCCAGCATCGTTGTTCTCGCTTCTGACCGTAATCATGTACTCGTCGACGGTCAGAAAACCAGCGCCCCGGTTGTCATCCCCTAGCGGACCACGCTCGTTGAGGAGAACTCGCCGGCCGTCGCTACCGACACAAGTGAAACGCGGATCTAAATGACTCCCAGTGTCACCCAGAACGAGCTCCACCGGATTCCCTGTCTTGATGCTCATGTGCCAGAGGGCTTCTTCGCCCGGAGCTGTCGCCCCAGGGTTGCTGCTAAAGGCCCCCTGCTGACCAGACGGCAGAGGCGAACACACTGCGCTGAGGGAGAAGGCACCATCCGACGCGCCGAAACCCCGCAGCGCGACAAAGTAATCGCCCGCGGGGAGGAAGGTCTGCAGACTCGATAGCAGGTTCGCAGCCGCATCGTCATTCGAAGCGATCAGTTGCAAGTCCGCGTCGAGCAAATCGAGCACGCTATCGTCGAGGGGATTCACTGCTCCAGGAGCGACCTGCAGATTCAGCTCGCTAGCGCTGGCGAGGCTGAGAGAATACAGGCAGTAATTCTCCGCTCCCGTGATGTTCCCAGTCACAGGTGCAGCATCACAGACCAGCAGCGCTGCCGAAGGGATGGCATCGACCTGAAAGGAATAGGCTCCTGCTGCCCCGGTGAACTCATCGATCAGCAGGTAATACTCACCGGCAGGCAACTCCCCGGCGAAGTTGGGGTCGAGGCCAGAGCTACTGTCATCAACGAAGTAGTACAGCCCGTTGTCCTCGCGCAGGATGCTCAGACGTAGGTCAAGAGGACCAGGAGTAAACTCTAGCTCGAGCTGCGAGGACTCGGCGAGGGAGAGCTTGAATAGCTGGCCGGAAGAATCGTTGATGCTGCCGGCAGTGAGTACACCGAGGGTCACATTCTCCGGTGAATACGGCAGCTGCTGCAGATTCAATGTGTAGTCCCCGAGACTGCTGCCGGGAAACACATCCACTGCGAAACGGTAACTGCCTGCTGGCAAGATCGCCGAGAGGCTGGGGAAGAGGCTGCCCCGGGCATCATCATTGAATGCCACGAAGGCTCCGGCCGCGTTCTGAATGAGCAGGCGAGCATCCTCGATCGCCGTTCCGCCCCGCGGAAGCACCGCGGCGCTGACAACTGCGGTAGCCGCAACCTCGACTGCGAAGTAGTCCCGATCACCCTGCTCAGCGATGGAACCCGCCACGAAAGTCCTGCCCTGCAGGGCATCCGCATAGGGAAGACTGTCGTTGTATTCGAGCTCCGCAGCGACTCCCTCGAGCATGCCCGGCGCATTGATCTGCCCTCCCCCCGCAGAGGCAAAATCGCCGGCGTAGGGTCGCTGCACATCAAAGCGCATGACACCACGGCCAGAAGCCTTGTCACGCCGAAGCTCGGCCAGGACTCTCTTCGCCCGGATCCGGTCCGCGCGATCTGGCAGCAGTCCCGCCGCCTCGGCCTTCGCCAGGAACTCCCCGGCGTGCAGCTTGCGAAGGTCCGGATACTCGGCCCGAATGTACTCTCGCAAGGCTTCAGGATCTTGCTGCGACGCAGCCGACAGCCCCGAACAGATCAAGGCTGCCATCACCAAGTGAGGCAGAGATGTATGCCGCATGCTGCTCGTCATCGTTGAATCCCGCTGCCTGATCGGGACCAGACTATGACCTGCAATGGGATGCGCAAGGAGCTCCGGCATCCGCATGCGGTGATTCGAAAGCCAGGGCCAAGCCTAGCGAAGCTGGCCCCAGACAATGCGCTCGGGCAGCACTGCCGCCACGCGTACTGCCAAGGATCGTTCGAGAATGCCGTAATTGTGGCTCCCCTGGGGACCAGACCGCACGATTGCGAGAGATCCACCTTCCAGCAGTCGACGCTGCTTCTCATTCAATGCCAACGAAGGCAGACTGCCGTCCGCCAACTCGAAGAACCAACGCCCCTGTCCGCCGGGTTCCGGCGCCAGAGCCTTGCCCGATAGTATCTGCAGGCAGGCAGCACGTTCCGCCGCGGCCCGTTTTTCCGCCTCGACCTGCGCCTGGAACTCCTTGCTCTTTTCTCTCTCTTCCGCCCGAAGAGAAGCCAGCTCTGCCTTGCGCTCGGATTCTATCTTCTCCAATCCTTCGCGGCCCAGTTCGCTGCGTGCCAGACGCTCTTCGTGAGCCAGCTTCTTCGCCTGCTTCTTGGAGAGGAGCTTCGCCTTCTTGAGCTGATCGCGCATGTTGCTCATGCGCAGATGATAGCCGATCAGTCCATCTCGAAACGCACCGCCACGCCGGTCTTTCCACTGCCCATGGAGTGCAGGCGAACCAACTCCCCCTGGTAGGTCTTGCCGTCATCACCGGCGCTGACTTCGACGCGAACCGAACCCTCGGTCACAAAGAAGACCCCATCACCGGAGATATTCTCGCCGGGACCGACCAGCTCAGAATCCAGGAAGCGGATCCTGATCTCCCCATCGAAGGGCTTACGCTCACCGCCACGACGCTCATCGGCGACTGGCTGGGCTGCTGAGTCATTCTTGTTTTGATCCAGATTCATGGTCGCATCTCCCGTCTGGCGCTCCACCCTGCATCCGGATATGCACTGGGGTGTTCTCTTCTTCGACAACGGCCTCCCAGGACCTTGACAGGATCGCCCGAGCAGCCCGCCGAAACCCCCTACATAAGGGCGAGTGGATACGCGCAACGCTATCAGCAGGAGCGCTTTAGCACTGGCTCCGGGCGAGGGACCATGCGCCGGGAGCAGCGTGCTCTGGCGGAGCTCCTGGCCGCCTGCAATGCTGCCCCTGGCAGCTGGCTGGATATGGCCTGCGGCACGGGCAGACTGAGCTCTCTCCTGCCCGAACCGGTGATCTTGCTCGATCGCAACATGGCGATGCTCGAGCTCTGTGCAACAGAGCATTCCCGGGTGAACGCTCGGGCGCTGCAGCTACCCTTCGCCGACGACAGCTTTAGCGGCGCACTTTGCATGCGTCTCCTGCAGCACATTCCAAACCACAGCGAACGCAGCGCCATCCTGCGCGAACTCGCCAGAGTGACGAGGGGTCCGATCATCGTCTCCTTCTTCCATTCCCTCAGCCTGCAACATGGACGCCGCCTGCTTGCCCGAGTGCTGGGCAAGCAGCGCTCCGGACGCAACGCGATCAGCCTTCGCCAATTCGCCAGAGATGTTCACGCTGCGGGCCTGCGACAGTTGGACGCCCGCGCACTCAGCCCCTACGTAAGTGAGCAGCGCCTTGCCCTCCTCGAGCGACGTCCCTAGCGTGAGAATACCTTGCGGGCGAAGCTCGTGATATCGCCCGCAGATATCGCCACTGCGATCGGCCAGGGCCGACCGCCATCAGCAAGCACCTGCAGCGAAGCGAGCAGCTCGCTGCCCTTGGCGATTCTGGAGAGGTTGAGAAGGCCCGCGTTTCCAGGGTGCCCACGGCCAGTCACTCCGAGTATGTGCATGCCCGCGAGGCTCTCCAGGTCCGGCTTGGCGATCGCCGCCGCGTTGACCAGAACCATGCCGGCGCAGCTAGCGTCCTCGCGAGTCACCGCATGCCCGACCGCCCAGGCCCCCTCGCGTTCGCCGACCAAGATGACTTTGTCCTGCTTCACCGGCAGGAGTCCATGCAAGGCCTCGAGAACCTGCGCCACTGCCCGCCCAGCATGCGCGTAGCGGCCGGCAGACTCCATGACCGCCAGATGATAGTCCCCGGCCGCATCGAAACCGGCGATCCTGAGCTGATTGAGCAGCCATTCGGGCCGACGAGTCTTGGGACTCTGCGGCTGATGAGCCATACCCCACACAGGTCTACCTGAGACGAAGAGGAGCAAGGGCTTCTCCACATCCTCCGACTCCATCGCTGGGAGCTCCAAGGAAACCTGGGCCAAGTCTTGTGAGCGAATCGCAGCCCCGACATCGGCGACGGCCGGCAGGCCAAGAGTCATCCTGCCGCGAAGCCCGGCCACGGCGCTCTTGCCGCTCTGTAGATTATTGAGGATAGCTTCCAGGCGCTCCAGGTCACCAAGCGGATCACTGGCGGGAACTGCCGGGTCACCCTGCAGAATGTACAGGAGCTGCCAGTAGGCACCGGTGATGATCGACCGCTCGAGCAGGCTGAAGCTCTCCAGCTCCATGGAAGCGATGCGTTCCTCGATGCGTTTGACGCGACTCGCAAATCCCGGCAGAAGCTCAAAGACCTCGGTGAAGAGAAGGTCCTGGGAACGTGGGTCGGAATCTCCCAGCTGAGTCTCCAGCCGAATGCGAAACTGCCCAGGGGACCGCTCTGCCAAAGAGAACTCAGTGCTCGGTCGAAAGCGTAGAAGTTCTTCGAGGCTTGTTTCCTCCGTGACCAGGCGACGCTCGAGTTCCTTCCCCTCCGAATCCTCCAGAACCAGAAGGAAGCTCTGCTCCCCCAAGCCTTCGAGGCGCCGCGGGGCGTACATCGTGCAGTAGATCTTCTCGTCGACTTCTGGATCGACCACATGCGGTAAGACCAGGGGAATCATGCCCGCGCGGTTGACGAAGTCTCGATCCGCTTCGTGACCCGCAAGCAGGGCCAAAGCTTGCAGAGTTGCCAGGTAATCGCTGCTAGCACTGTCCTCGGCGAGCATCGTCGCCACCTTGCTGCGCATCTCTTCTTCAGCCTGCAGGCAGGCGCGGAGAAGATCAGCGCGGAGGAGCTCGAGCCGGCGATAGGCCTGGCGCTCGAGCTGCAAGGCAGCCTGCCCCGGCAGTTGGCCGGGGATCAAGAGCAGGAGCAAAGCGAATGCGCAGGGGATTCTCATCGCCTTGGATACTCCTGCCGCAGCCACGTTATGAAGCCCTCGTCAAAGTTCAGGATGCTGAGACCTGCGAAGGACTTGATCGCATCACGGGTGGGAACCCCGGCCATCAGTCGCTTGACGAAGTTGATGAATGCTCTGCCGCCAAATCGTGCGCGGAGATACTCCACATAGGCGAAGGACTGGGCGCGGGCCTGCCAATCCATTTGATCGCTGTTGAGGGGATACACCTGAGCAAAGTTGCGCAGCTTGCCCTCCTCGGCGAGCTTGCGCACAGCCACCCGCCAACGACCGGCCTTGTAGGTTTCGCCGATGTTGGTCCCCACTTCCTCGAAGCAGGTGTTCGTGCAACGCTTGTCAACGCGATACTCCATGTAATAGCCAACACCTTCGTCCACCCAACCGTGGCCTCGGTTGCCGAGCCAAACCGCCGGCTTGATGTTGGAGAGAAGCAGATGTCCCAGGTTGTGCGCCAAGGTCCGATGCAGGGCGACATCGCTGTTCAGAACCCGAGGATCGAAGTGCAGGCTGTAGACCAATCGCGCTCCCATCAACTTAACTCCCGTCCCTTGACTCCCGATGCCCGTCACCTTGGGAGTGATGGCACGGTGGTCGCCCTTGTCAGCGAGGAGATAGACTCGCAACAGGGGGGAACTCCCCTTCCCCTCTGGAACAAAGTCCGCCTCGGTGAGCTCGAAGTCCGCCATGAAGGCGCTACGAATCGCCTCGATTCTGTCCACGTACAGGTGCAGCAGTCGATGCTGATTGAAGCTGCGCTTGCCCACTTTCATCGGGAGCAGGGAGAGACAGAGCTCGCCATGGGCAAACTTGGCATGCAGGAGATCCTCGCCCTTGCTGCGCGTGAGTGGGTCGAGAAGCGCTCGCCTGCCTTGCAACCAGGCAGCGATGCCATCCTGTCGGGTGCGTACCAGGGCTTCATCCCCGGGATTCGTGCAGATCTTGCAGTCGAGCACCAGAGCGCCAGCACAGCGCTTGCATGCCGCCGCCTCGCTGCAAACACTGACTGCCTGCTCCTGCTCCAAGAACCCCCGGTGCCTGGCGCAGTCCGAATGACCATGACTCCTACAGGTCTCGCAGACCACCCTTGGAGTGCTGACCACAGGATCCTGAGCCGTGAGCGGCAAACTGCTCAGCAAGGCCAGGACCCAAGGAATCATGTCAGTCGGCCAACGAGATCATTGAGACCACGGATGCCTTCGCCAAGCTTCTCATCACTCACCGCGAAGGAGAGACGAAAGTGGCTGTCCTTCCTCGAGAAGGCGCTACCGGGCACGACGAGCAGACGGGCATCCAGTGCAGCCTGCATGAACTCCGCCTCGGGCACTTCGCCCGGCAGACTGGGGAAGGCGTAGAAGGAACCCTGCGGAGGCAGGAGCCGGTAGGCCTTATGAAGGTCGGACACCAGGCGATCGCGCTTGCCACGGTACTCCTCGATGTAGCCAGACATGTCCAGATCGAAGGCCACTTCTGCCACCGCCACTTGGAAAGGAGCAGGAGCGCAGACGAAGCTGAACTGCTGGATGGTCTTCATCGCATCCAATAGCTCCGTCGGGCCGGTTGCGTAACCGAGACGCCAACCAGGCACCCCATAGGTCTTGCTAAAGCCACTCAGCTGGAGAACACGATCATGCAAGCCAATGGCTGATGCATAGTCATCGCTGTAGACGAACTCATCGTAGATCTCGTCACTGATGATCACCGCCCCATGCTCGGCAGCGATCGATGCCACCTTGGCAATCGACTCTGCGCCCAGGACCCCGCCGGTGGGATTACTAGGCGAGTTGAGCAGGATCACCTTGCAGCGCGGCCCCATGAGCGAGGCGATCTCGTCCGGGTCCATCTGCCAATTCGGGTAAAGGTCGTAGAACTTCACCACTGCACCGAAGAGCTCGGCCAACTGGGCATACATGGTGAAGCCCGGGTCCGGCAGCAGGATCTCATCGCCAGGATCGAGCAGAGCGAGGAAGCCCAGCACCAATCCCCCAGAGACCCCGGAAGTCACCAGACTGGCCTCCGGTCGATGCGAGTAGCGAGACTCCACCCGGTCCAAGATCCGCGCATTCAACTCGGGTAGGCCCTGAGTCACTGTGTAGCGATTATGCCCGTCGCGAATGGCCTGGCAGGCAGCCTCGATCAGAGCCTCCGGCGGATCGAAGTGGGCCTGGCCGATCGAGAGGTTGATCGGATCATCCATGCTCGCCATCAGCTCGAAGATGCGGCGAATGCCGCTCGGCTTCATCTGCTTCATGCGATCAGCGAGCATGCTCAATTATGACTCCCAGGGCTTGGATCCGAACTCATGATAGCCGGCTGGAAGGAACTGCCCCCGCCAATCTTTCCGGACTGTCTCCAACTACGAAGACTGGCAGACCGGAGTGAGGACTCGCTCAGGCGAATCCTGCCTAGCTGGCGGCTTCGGTTTCAGCCTGGCCGGGAGTCGCAGTGTCCTCTTGAGCAGAGGCGGCAGCATCAGCCTTGAGCTGCTTCTTGCTCTTCGACTTGAACTGGGTGCGCACCTTGGGCAGACCCAGAACCGAATCGCCTTCCTGCCAGCGGCCTTCCTGCTTGAGGGCCTGGAGCCGCTCCATGCGGGTCCATACGTTCCGTGATCCGACGAGAGCGCCGGAGAGCTTCAAACTGGAGTGGATCGACATCGTTTCAGCCGGAGCTATCTCCGGTGGGGTTTCGCTTCTAGATTACTAAGCCTTCGCGCTAGCTTGCTTTGGTATTCCGCCGAGGGATCGAGCTGTTTGATCTGCTCGTAAATCTCCCGGTCATCGGGGGCGGGACTATAGCACGCGACTACCCAGAACATCTGCTGATTCTGGCTGTGAAGCTGCTGATACATGCGGGCCGTCTCCAGGCCCTGTCCCAGGAGCCAGTGCACCAGTTTGCTGGCCTGCTCCCGCTCTGACTCCTTGTATGCGGCCAACTGATAGACCCAGTCATGCAGTCGCTGGGTCTCCTGAGCCGGCGTCAGACGTAGGGTCGCCGCCCGTTTCGTGGTGTTCAAAGGTCCCGGGGCCTGGCCATTCAAAATCCCATTACCCTCCGCCGCAGCATCGCCACCGGTCAACTGACCTGCGAGAAAGCCCGCAGAGAGGCTGATGAGGACGGCAACCGCGAGGAAGGTGCCGCCGAAGGCCATGGGCGGGACCGATCCCGCCTTCTTCCTGCTGGCACGGGGAGCGGACGCCGGCTTGCGCCGAGTCTTCGCGCCCGCCTTCGACTTGTTCTCGGAGCCGCCGATCACAGTCTGAAACCAGGTCCCGATGCCACGTCCGATCTCGAGGGGTGTCGCCACCTCACGATCCTTGACGCTGACCCTGGGCTTAGCTGCCTTCGCCGCGGGCTTCGCCCTGCCAGCCGGTCGTCCGAGCCTCGCACCGAGGACCTCGAACAGGTCATGGCTCTTCCTGGCCATCTCTGCCTCCCTAATCTAACGATATGTAATTACGCCACTTATGACAGCTTCCGCCTGACCGCGTTGAGCTGACCGGAGCAGATTACCCGCTTACCTCTTCTCCTGCAATGCTCTGCTCGCAGCACGAATTCGCTCCAGCTGCTCGGGGGAAGCGCTCGCGTCCGGGGAAGCCAAGTACCGCGCGGCAAGCTCCCGGGCAGGCTCGATCCGACCGAGCCGAGAAAGGGTGAGAATCCGGTAGTAGACCGCCAGACTGGAGTCCGCAGACAACTCGATCTGCCCGGCCTCCGCCGCCGCGAAACAGAGCAGCGCCGTCTCCTGGGCGGCCAGGTCTCCCTGCAGGAGAACCATCCCCAGCTGCAGATTCGGTGACGAATCCTCGGGCACCAGTTCGAGACAGCGGCGGAAACCACGCTCAGCCGCCGCCAACTCACCGGCGAGCAAGGCCTCCTGGGCCGAATGGAGCTGCCGGCGCCACTCCTCAGCAAGAATGCCACGCACCGCATCCGTGGGCATGTCCGCCCGGGCCATGCTCAGGAAGGCGATGAAGTGATCCATGGCCAGCTCCCGACTCCCCTTTGTAAGGAGCAGCTCATAGCCACGATCCCGCTCCGATTCAGCACGTAGACCCAGGACCTCCGGATCCCCGGGCATGGCCTCGGCTGCCAGAGCAAGGTGGTCCAGAGCCTCTTGCGGCCGCCGACGATGCCGCGCCAACACAGCGCGCATGAGATGAAGCTTGATGTGCTGCGGATCCAGAGCCGCCACCTTCTCCACTCTCTTGGCCAGCTCCTCGGGTCCAAGCTGATAGAGGATGCGCATGGCTTCGCCAGCCAGGATCCCCGCCAGGGCTCTGCTTGCCGCCGAGTCCTCCGGGCGCAGGTGGAGGTAGGCCTCGTAGAACCGCCGAGCTGCATCCACTTTGCCCTGCTCTGCCAGGCTCAGGGCCAGATAGAAGTCGAGCTGTGGATCGCGAACGCCGGCGCTACGCCCCTGACGCAGAACTGATTCGGCCTCCGCCGCCATCTCCTGGTTGAGCAGGAGCTGGCCACGGCCGAGATAGGCCTCCGCCCGAATGGGATTCACTCGCTGGGCCTTGCTGAAGAACTTCTCCGCCGAGAAGTAAGCGGCATTCGCATAGGCCCACTGCCCTCGGGCGATGAGCAGATCATAGTCATCAGGTGCCAGCCTCGCGGCGCGGGCCAGGAGAGCCTCCACCTTCTCACGTCCGGAGTAATCGACGGGCACATGACCATTCTCATCCACAGCCTCCGCCAGGAGGATGCTGGCCTGGTAAGCGAGGAGCTGGGGATGTTCCGGCACGCTGGCGAGCAGCTCCTCGAGGAACTCCTCTGCGGCCGCCGTCTCCCCAAGCTGGCGATGCAGGCGAGCGTTGATCAAGAGAAGGTCCACCAGAATCGCTCGCGCCTGCCCGGACTCAGGCAGGGCACGGGCGGAGCGCAGAGCCTGACGCGCATGCTCCACGGCGGCAGGGGCATCGCCTTCGATCAGTTCCAGATCCATGAGCCGACGCTCCGCCGTGAGCCGATGCTGCGGATAGCGCGCCGCCTTGGCAGCCCGCGTCAGCAGCGATCGGGCACGACTCAGGTCTTCAGGTGCAGTGCTCAGTCTGGCCACCGCAAGGTTCAGCAGAGCCACCGAGTTTTTCGGGTCCTGCCGCAGGCTGCTCTCCCAGATCTCCTCACTGCTACGGAACTCCGCGCTGCGCGCGTAGCTGCCAAAGCCACCGAGGACGCTTGCCAGGAAGGCCAATGGCAGCCCCAGACGCGGCAAGCTGACGAGCGCCAGAGCCAGGCCGGGAATCGCCAGGTAGAGGTAGCGATCCGCGGCGGCGATGGCCGAGGCAGGATAAGCGGTGTTGAAGGGGCTGAGGGCCAGGAGAAAGCAGGCCATGCCACCGGCTAGGAGCGGCAGCGGACGCCATGCAGCGATAGCAACCAGGACGAAGCCCAGGAGAATGATCAGTCCCGGCAGCAGCTGGGCACGAAAGGCCTCCAGGCTCGTGACTTCCGGGTAGAGGATGTTGAGATCCAGAGGCCAGAGCGCGGTCCGTAAATAGTGCAGGAAGGCCCCGGGCACCTGAGCGAGGCGCGACCCCGCTTCCGCGGTGGCCATGGTCCCCTGCTCGGCGGCGATGAAGCTGTGCTGCAGGCCGAGCAGGAGGCAGAGTCCAAAGAGCATGCCAAGGGCCGACCAGGCACCGCCGGTCCTCAGCTTCTTCTGGCGAAACTGCATCGCAAGCAGGATCAGGCCGAGGAGGGGAAGAACCAGGGCAGTCCCCTTGCTGTATAGAGCCAGGAGGGCAAGGAGCAGCATGCGCTTGTTCTGACGCTGCAGCAGAGCCGAGAGGCAGAGGAAGCTGAAGACCCCGGAGAGGAGGTCCTTGCGCCCGCTCACCCAGGCCACCGACTCAACCAGTGCAGGGTGCAGTAGGAATACTGTCGCTGCCAGCGTTGCGGGCACTGCCGCCAGGCCGAGTCGACCCAGGAGGCGCGCCATGCAGAAGGCGGCGAGGGCATGGAGGAAGAGCGAATGCAGATGCGGTCCGAGGGGTTTCTCCCCAAAGATCAGCAGATCCAGATATAGGGAGAGATGACTGACCGGCAGGTAGGCATTGGCGATGGTCTCCCGCGGATCGAGGACCAGGGCCAGCCCCCCCTGACGCAAGGCATCGTTTTGGGCCCCAAAGAAGAAGGGGTCATCGAAGTTGATGAACTCGGCCCCGAGGAGACTGGGCAGATAAACCGCCAGGGCCAGCCCTAGGAGCCATGCGAAAGCAGCGATTCCCGGAAGCTTGGCAAGGGTCTGCATGAGGGCGGGGAACTATAGCTGTCGGCCCGGGGCAGCGGGGAACTTGCCGGCCAGGTTTAGTCTGCGCGCCGATCCCGCTACCCTGCTGCGGTGAGCGATGCCCGTCTGCGACAGACTTTGTCCCAACACCTGAGTCAGGCGGTGGAACGCTTTGGGGGCGACCTTCCCCTGCCCTGTCGTGTCAGCTCGACGCCGAAGGCGGCCGAGACGATTGAGGTCGACCCTCTGGCTCTTCTGGCCAGCCAGGTCGCCAGCTGCCGCCAGTGCAAACTGCACGAGGGCCGCAAGAACGTGGTCTTCGGCGAAGGCTCCGCCCAGGCCCAGGTCATGTTTGTCGGCGAGGCGCCCGGTGCCCGGGAAGACGAGCAGGGCCGACCCTTCGTGGGACCGGCGGGCCAGTTGCTCACTGACATCATCGAGAAGGGCATGCGCATTCCCCGCCGGGAGACCTTCATCGTCAACGTCAACAAGTGCCGTCCGCCTGGCAATCGAGATCCCGAAGCGGATGAGGTCGCCGCCTGCCTCCCCTACCTGCGCCAGCAAGTGGCGATCATCTCGCCGCGGGTCATCGTCGCCATGGGCAGGGTGGCCGCGCAGAATCTTCTCAGCCGGGATGAGCCTGTCGGCAAGATGCGAGGCCGGAAGCTCGAATACCAGGGCATCCCGGTGGTGGTCACCTGGCATCCCGCCTACCTCCTGCGCAATCCGGCCGCCAAGGCGGACACCTGGACGGACATCCAGCGGGCCATGGCTCTTCTGGCCGAGGCTTAGGTATACAAAGCCGGTCCACCGTACGTTTGTACAAGTCCCAGTGACTCCGATGCCTGCGTGCCGCCGCGGTCTTGACCCTGCCTCTGAAGGCGGCTACCGTCCGGCCCGCTCCTGCCCGAACCTCCGTGCAGGACGAGAGTCTTGCACAACCCCTCCAAGCCCTCTCGCCCCAACCTCTTCCTGTCCCCCCTAGTCTCTGGCACGAGAATGAAGATGGTCCGATCGTCCCTCCTGCGCTGTGCCGCCGTCTCGACCTTTCCTCTCCTCTGGGCCTGTTCAGGGACCATGGAGAGCAACCCTCCTCCTGCTGCTGCAGAAGTCGCTGAGCAAGTTGCCACGGGCAACGACTCCGACGCCGCAGAACCCGGCGCGGAAACGCCCGAGCAGGATCCCCAGCCGCAAGATCCGGAACAGGCCCAGCGCCTGGTCGCCGAGACCTTGCAAAAGGCCCGCGCCGCGGCGAGCGCGAGCAACTGGAGCGAAGCCCGGCAAGAAGCCGGTTACGTGCTCGAGCTGGATCCGGAGAACGAAGAGGCCCGGCAGATCCTGCTCAACGCCCAAGCGAATCTCGGCGACAGCGACCCTGCCGTCGGAGGCGACTTCGATGATCAAGTCCTGCAGGCGCGAGTTTCTCTCGAACGCGATCGTCAGCGCGCACTGGATTCAGTGCGCCTGGGTGACGCGGAGATGGAGAACAATCGCCCCGGCGATGCCCGGGATCACTACGAGACCGCTCTGCTGATCCTCCGCTACAACCCCTACTCGGTCCCCGAGTCGAGTCTGGAGCGCGCCGTCCAGATCAAGGTGGACAACGCCAAGCAGCTGCAGTCCCGCTTGGCCGCCGATCGTGAGAGCGCCCAGCAGGCTGCCTCCCGTCGCGACCTTGAAGAAGCCGAGCGCCGCGCAGCCGTCGCCCGCGAGGCCCAGGTGGAACGCCTCCTCGAACAAGCGAACCGGGACTTCCAGCTCGGCAACTTCTCAGGCTCAGTCACCCTCCTCGATGCGGCCATGAACATCGAGCCGAACAATGCGGCCGCCCTCGCCCTGCGCGACCTGGCAGGCAGAGCTCAGCACGAGAATCGGGTCGAGCTTTCGAGACAGCGCTGGAAGGCCGAATGGGCCAAGACCTTCGACGAGCTCAACACTGGCCACGTGCCGCAGACCGAACCTCTGAAGTTCGACATCGAGCGTTGGACCGAGGTGAGCAAGCGAACACCCATTACCTTCGCTGCTCCCGAGGATCTGGACAGCCCCGAAGAGCGCGAAATCATGGCGCGCTTGGAGAGCACCGTTCTCGAACATCGCTTCGCAAGTGCGACTGTTCAGGATTGGGCGAAGTTCTATCAGGGCGTCACCCAAGTGAACTTCCTGGTCTCCACGGAGGTCGCCGAACTCGATGAGGAGAGCACCACTCTGGTGGACTTCAACCTCTCGAACCGCTCGGTGCTCAAAGCCCTCCAGGTGATCGGAGCCCAGACCGACGTGCGCTGGCGCGTGCGCGATGGCGTGATCGAACTGGTCACCCCCGACAATGCCGGTGGCCGCACCTACCTCAGTCAGTACGAAGTGCGCGACCTGGTCCTCGGCGTCGCCAGCAACCCGGGACCGGATCTCAAACTCCGCGTGCCCGACTTCGAAGACGACTTCGTCGAGCCGGATGATCCCCTGCCGACAGTGGTCGATGACGATCGCCTGCAGGAACTGATCCGCACCAACATCGCGCCAGAATCCTGGGACGGTGAAGTGGGAACCGTGAGTTATCTCAACGGAGTTCTCCTGGTGAATCACACTCGCGAGGTCCACCAGCAGGTGTCCAAGTTGCTCAGCGACTTACGCCAGGCTGTGGGCATTCAAGTCGACGTGGAGGCCCGCTTCCTGCGAGTCGAGGACAACTTCCTCGAAGACATCGGCGTCGACTTCCGTGGTCTCGGCGATCAAGCCTCCGAGGGTGTTCCCGGCCGTGGCCTCGAGCAGAACAACCGCTCGAACTTGCGCTTCGACGACTTCGGACGCCCGGAGCTCATCAACGCCGCGGCGACGAATCAAGGCAGCATCGGTACCGGCACCGAACCTGGCGTCTTCTTCGACGATGGCGGCGACGGCGACATAATGGCGCGCACGGAGAACCTCTTCGATGCCAGCCTCGCCGGTGGCACCAACAATCGCAGCGCTTCGGGTGGCCTCTCCATGCAGTGGGCCTACCTGGACGACGTGGAACTGGAAGTCGTCTTGCGCGCCGTGTCGAAGCAGGATCGCAGCGAAGTCATCGTTGCCCCCCGCCTCCTGGTCTACAACAACACGCGGGCGAGCATGTCGGCCCTACGCCACACCTCCTTCATCCGCGACTTCGACGTGGAAATTGCCCAGTCCGCCGCGGTGGCCAACCCGGTGGTCGATGTGGTCAGTGACGGCGTTGTCCTCGACGTGCGGCCGGTGGTTTCCGCCGACCGTCGCTTCATCACCCTGGAACTGCGGCCCACCCTCCTCGAGTTGCAGACCCCGATCCCCACCTTCACCACCACCTTGGGTGCCGGTCAGCCGGTCTCCATCCAGCTGCCCCGGGTTACCCTGCAGAAGGTGCGCACCACCGTCACTCTGCCCGACGGCGGCACGGTCCTCCTGGGCGGCCAGAAGATCGCTGAACGACGGGACTTCGTCTCCGGGATCCCCTTCCTCAAGGACATCCCGGGTCTGTCCTTCCTCTTCAGCCGAAAGGGTCAGTCGGTGCTCAACCGGCGGGTGCTCATGCTCATCAAGAGCACGATCATCATCCCATCGGAGTACGAGCCGGAGATCCTGGCCCTGGAGCCCGAGGACTTCCTGAGCTCCTCACGCTAACCCTCGCAGCGAAGCGGGCTCCTGAAGGGCCCGCTTCTTTGTGTACCCCGGGATCAGCCATGAGAGGCCAGGGAGGAAGGCAAAATCCCAGGGGCCGCTACCCCCCGGTGAACTGCTCGTTATACTGCGCCGTTCCCATGGGAGCTGCGCCAGCCATCCCTCCTGCGTAGCCTCCGACTGCTGCCACGGTCAGACCCCGACCGCTGCCATAAAGCCTTAGGATCGATAAGGTTAAATACGTCCCCATGAAGAACCCCAAGCTCTTCACCGGCCTCTTGGCCGTCTCCCTCGCAGCCACTCCCCTCCTGCCTGCCCAGGACAAGCAACTCGCCCGGGACGTGGAATTCGTCCGCAGCCTGGCGACGGAACTGCGCTTCATATCCCTGGCCACGGAGCAGGTGGAAGCCCTGCAAATGTCCTACAAGGACAGCGAGGACTTCAAGTTGGTCTCCCAGCTGGGGATCGAGATCTCCTTGATCGGGGCACAAATCCACCCCAATCGGGAGGAGCGGCGGCGCCTCTTCCGCGATGCCCTGGAGCAGTCCAAGGTCTTCATCGAGCGCTACGAAGGCGAGCCGGTTGCCGACGCGGCCATGCTGACCATGGTCCGTGCGAGCTATGAGTACGGATCCTTCCTGGTTGAGGAACTGGAGCTTGCCCGTGAGGAGGCTCCGGACCAGATCAAGGGATTGGAAGAAGCCGCGGCCCAGGTCTATCGCGACGGCGTCGACGCCTGCGAAAGCGCAATGGAGAAGCTCGAGCACAGTCGCGAGGCTGGCTCGAAGCAGGAGCAGGACTACTTCATGTGCTGGCTCTACAAGGGCATGCTCCTCCGGGAAAACGCCCGCGCCGTGCGTGAAGATCGCGACCACCTGGCCCTCGTTTCTCGCGACACCCTCGAAGAGATGATCTTCGACATGGGCGAAGACTCGATCCTGGGCATGCGCGCCTACTTCGAAATGTCCCAGGTTGGCGAAGTGCTCGGCGACTACAAGGGTGCGGTCCGCGACTACAAGGACACCATCGACAGCATCGACAAGATCCTCAGCAATGCGGATCTCGAGATCTCCGCCAGCGCCAAGGAGCTGCTCTTCGGCCTCATGCAGCAGGCATACGACCGAGCAGCCAATGCGCTCTTCCTCAGCGGCAACACTGACGAAGTGCTCTCCTTCGTGCTCGAGTTCCGCGAACACGTCGCCAGTCTGGGCGCCGAGGGCGCGGACATCTATGACGTCGCCGATCACTCCGTGCTCCTCACCGAGGCTCGTGCCATGGCGGAGAGTGGTGACCCGGCCAAGGTCGGCGCTGCCTTGGATCAGGTTCGTGAGATCAACCGTCGCCACCCGAACGACTTCATCGGGTCCAAAGCCAAGTCGGTGCTCAAAGACATCCTCGATGTGCAGAGCAGCATGGTAAGTGGCGTCCTCATGCTGGAAGTGGCCAAGGGCGACTACCAGGCCAAGAACTACGAAGCGGCCATCAAGGGATTGAAGCGCGCCTACGCCGCCATGTCCCCCAGCGAACGTGACGCCAAGGGCCTCGAACTCTGGACCATCGCTGGTCGCTGCTACGGCAGCCAGCAGCGCTTTCTCGAAGCATCACTGGCACTCTGCGACGCGCTCGAAAAGCACGGCCAGACTCCCGGTGGCGACGCGGAGCTCACTGCTGACAATCTCGAGCGCACCTGGAACGGCTACCTACGACAAAGCAAGTCGGACAGCGATGTCGCCCTCAATCCGCTGAAGGACCGGGTCACCACCCTGCTGGGTAGCTATGGCGGCACGGACAGCGAGGCCAAGCTGCTCTACAACACCGCCACTCGCGACTTGCAGGAAGGCCGCATCGATCAGGCCATCCAGAACTTCGGCCGAGTCCCGGCGGACACGCCTTTCTATGAGCCCGCCAAGGGACGCCTGATCATTTGCTACCAGCGCAAGGCTGACTTTGCCCAGGCTCGTCGCCTCATCGGCGAGTACGAATCCTGGCTCGAGACACCTGCAGCGATCGTTCCCGAGGAGAACAGCGCAGGCCGCGCCAACCGTGGCGCCACCAAGGCAACCATCGACTACTACAAGTTCTACATGGACTACCAGGAGGCGACTGGGGCCAACGGTGGTGACAAGGATCCAACCAAGTTCCCAGGCATCATCGCCGGGCTTGCCGAGTTCCGAACCCGGCATGCTGCCTACGCCGAAAACTTCATGTCCCGCGTCTACGACATCGTCGCACGCCTGCAGGCGGAGCTCGGCGAGGTGGAGCAAGCGGAGAGCACATACCGAACCCTGCGCAACGAATTCCCCGGCAGCCCCCTCGGCTCCATGCTCGCGACGGTCATCTTCACAGCCCACCAGGACTACATGAAGAGTGTCGAAGTCGAATACGACGCCCTCATGGAGACTGAGCCTGATCGTCAACAGACGCAGGCCGCCACCGAGAAGCTGACTCTCGCCCGCCAGGCCGCCCTCAACTCCGGACTCGAGTACACCCGAAACTCCCCCCAGCCGCAGTACAGCGTGATGTGGAACTCAGTTCTCATCGCCGCCAGCCTCAAGGACTGGAAGACGGTGGAAGACCTGGGCAAGAAGCTGGTCGAGGGCTTCGGTAGCGACGAAAAGTATCGCGACCGAGTTGAGCGCCGGGTCAAGGAGAAGCTCGGCGAAGCCTACCTTCGCCAGGGCAACTTCAAGGGCGCCGTCGAACTACTCGCCGCTTCCGAGGAAGCCGCCATCGCCGCCGGACGGCCGAACTATCCAGTCACCCGCCTGCTCTGCCTGGCCCTGGGTGGATGGGTCGAGTTCGACTCGAATGGCACCAGGGTCATCATCCCTGGCCTGGACAAGGCAGACGAGGCCTACGACAAATTCTGGACTGAGTACAAGAAGTACGCGCTCAACAGCAGCCGCACCCAGGACTACGACATCAACTGGTACACCTTCCACTGGGAGTGCTACCAGTTCGCCAACCGTGCGATCGCCAAGGACAGCATGTTCAGAGATCGCGCCCAAGTCCTCTACAACAAGGCCGAGGCCGGCGAGAACTTTGCGTCCCTCAAGGCCCTCGGTCCGGAGGGTGTCGAGGTCGCAAACCTCTTCACCAGTTATCCGCCAAAGTAGTCGCACTGCCCTCTCGCCAAGCCTGGCGGCCCCCAGGCCTGGCAGACACCCTGCAGACAGAACCCATAGCATCCATGTCCATCTCCAAGACAAGCGGACTCAGTCTCCTGAGCCTGAGTTCTTCACTTCTCCTACTCGCCCCGCTCGCCGCACAAGGCAAGGCCAACGACGTCATCCTGCAGAAGTCGGGCAAGCGCATCCGCGGCGTCGAAGTTACGGAGATGACCAGCTCGGCAATCAAGTTCCTGCGCGGCGACACAAGCGAAGAGATCCCTGCAGCCGACTTCGCCCGCGTGCAATGGGATGAGCCCCCAGAGTCTTTCATGCTCGCCGAGGGTGCCGTAAAGCGCGGTGACTTCGCTACCGCGGCCAATCTCTACGGCGAAAGCGCCAAGAACTCCGCACGCGAGGCACTCAAGCTCGAATCGCAGTTCCTGGCTGCCGACGCCCTCGCCCGAAGTTCCGGTGGCGACCAGGCCAGAGCCAAGTCTGCACTCGAAGCCCTTCAAGCCTACCTCGCCGCGGCACCGGATGGCTACCGCGCTCCAGAGGCCCTGCTGCAGTTGGGCCGCACCCAAATCATCGCCGGCCAGGCAGCGGAGGCGGAGGCCAACCTGGCAAAACTCGAGAGCGAGGCCAGCAGCAAGAATTGGGATGCCATCTGGGCCGCTCGCGCCGGGCTGGAAAAGGCCCGGGCACAGCTGGCACAGTCCAAGCTCAATGATGCGCGCAGCTCCTTCCGCGCCACCGTCGCCGCCGCCGAGGCACTGGCCAAGCAATCCGATAGCAGCACACTGCAGGATCTCATCGCCGAAGCTTCCGTGGGTGAGGGTGAGACGCTCGTCGCTGAAGAGAAGTACGACCTGGCAGCCCAGTTCTTCCGCAACCTGTTGACCGGCGCGAGCAACCGCTCGGTCACTGCGGCGGCTCAGGCCGGCCTCGGCGAGGCGCTCTTCCTGAAGGCCGAGGCCGCCGGCGATGACCAAGATCTTCGCGCGGCTCAACTCGCTCTAGCGAAGGCCAACATCCTCGATAGCAGCGCGGAAGGCACCACGGCCAAGGCCCTCTTCTACTCGGGAAAGGTGCTTATCGCCCTCGGCCCCGATCGCGAACAGCAGGACTATAAGTCCCGTGCTATCGAGTACTTCAGAACGGTGACCAGGTACTATCCCCAGTCCGCATGGGCAGCCAAGGCCACCAAGGCAATGAGCAACTAAGGCAGCACGCATTGCCTGATCGCTCGACGGAAAATCTCTTCAGGCGCCGACCAGGGGCTTCCCTGTCGGGCCTCCCTTTCGCACACTCTGCCCGCCCCTCAATCAGGGCAGAACAAACTTCGACCCCTGACAGTCCCCCGACCCAGACCCTCGGATCCCGGTTATTCCTCGGACAGGTAAACCTCACGCCGGGATCCCTCGTTCCACAACGCGTCCCATGAAGAACATTAGCCTCATCACGCTTGCCCCGATGCTTCTCTCCGGCGCTGCCTTCGCACAGGAAGCCGCAGCAGACGACGCCGCAGGCACCAATCCGGTCGCCGACGCCTTCGCCAACGCCGGCACCATCGGCTGGATCATCGTCGCCCTCTCCGTCGTCTCGGTGGCTCTCATCATCGAGAACTTCGTCACCATCAAGCGTGAGAAGCTGGCACCCCCGGATCTCATTGAAGAAGTCGAGGCTCTCTTCGACGAAGAGAACTTCCAGGAGGCCATGGACCTCTGCGAAGCTGAGCGCAACTACTTCACCAACATCGTTCAGGCTGGCCTGGGCAAGCTCGGCCACTCCTTCGAGACCATCCAAGCCGGCGTGCGTGAGATGGAAGACGAAGAGTCGGTCAAGCTCTTCCAGAAGATCGGCTGGCTCTCCCTGATCAGCGCCTCGGCACCGATGATGGGTCTGCTCGGCACCGTGTCGGGCATGTTCAAGACCTTCGGTGACATCGCCGCAGCTGGTGGCTCGGTGAGCCCGGCGCAGCTGGCCGGCGGTATCAAGCTGGCCCTGGTGACGACCATCTTCGGTCTCATCGTGGCACTGCCCACGGGCGCCTTCTTCTTCACCTTCCGCAACAAGGTGGTGCGCACGACCATCGAGGTCAACGCCATCGCTGAGGACCTCTTCGAGCGCTTCCGCAAGAAGGCGGCCTGATCCGGCCGAGCCCGAACCCCAGAGAACAGACCCCAGAGAGGTTGCCCGATGTCAAAGCATGGTAGATCACAGGAACTCGACATGGACATGACGCCCATGATCGATTGCGTGTTCCTGCTGATGATCTTCTTCGTGCTGGTGATCGACCTCAGCCAGAAGGAGATGGAGAACCTGATCCTCCCCAAGGCTGAGTACGCGATCCCTGACGAAGATCCGCCGGACGTCCGGCCAATCATCAACATCACCCAGGACGGTCGCTTCGTCTACAAGTCGAACACCTTTTACGACCCGGCCGAGCACGGCGAAGACTTCAGCAAGGCCGGCGAGTTGCTCAGCATCTGGAAGGACACCGTCGTCACGGACACGGAGGTGGTGAGCCTTGGCGGCAGTACGATGACCCTGGTCAATGACCCGGTGCTCATCCGCGCCGACAAGTGGACCGAGTGGTTCTATGTGGGCAAGTTCATGGCTGCCTGCGCGACCCCGGACGCGGCCTTCTGGAAGCTCGAGCTCGCCATGAGTGAAGAGGACAAGGAAGCGAAGCTGCTCCGCGGCCTGCAGGCCGCAAAGGGAGGAAAGTAGCCATGGCCCATAAGCTCATGGAGGAGGTCGAACAGGAGGCGGAGATGAATATGACGCCGATGATCGACGTCGTGTTTCTCCTCATCATCTTCTTCCTCTGCATCGACTTCAAAATCCTCGAAGCGAAGCTCCCCGCCTATCTCCCCAAGGATCGAGGCTCTCAGACCACGGAGACCGAGCCGGTGGAGCAGCTCTCCCTCAAGATCGTCTGCGACAACTGGGGTACAAAAGCACTCCGCCAGCCGGATAGAGGCGCCACAAACAAGGACGGCAGCCCGGCAGCCTTCGTGCTTAACAATCACCTTGTCCACTGGATGGTCGGGCCCCGCCGCATCACCGACGACAAGGTCTTGATCACCGAACTGAAGAAGATTGCCGATGATCCAAGTCGCCGGGTCACCGACCCGAAGACCGGCGAGAAGAAGATCATGACCGTCGTGATCGAGCCAGGTTCCCAGACCACCTATGGAGATGTCGCCAAGACGGTGGATATGGTCACCGTCGCCGGCTTCGTCGAAATCAACTTCGGCGGCGGCGCGGCGGCCAAGTAGCCGCAGAGAGCGAGTCTCTCGGGAGGGGGTTTTGCCCCCTCCCTGTGCGCCTACTCCCTGAGGCCTCTCTGGAGGGCTCACAAGGGAATCCACGGGGGCACTTATGACCAACCTGAGCCCTTGGCCCAACATTCCAGGGGTATCCCCTGGCCCGAATACCGGAACTGGGAGTGCTCGGCAGGGCATTCGCCGAAAGCCCGAGCGAGCCCTGAATTGGGGCTGGCAAGGCTCGCTCAGGGCCGCTAGTTTCTGCGCCTCAAGGGTTTCAGGTCACCCTCGCCTGATACTCATAAGTCCCTCCCTGATGCTGACCTCTCGCACAGTCCCTGGCACGAGCCCCTTCCCTGTATCCACAGGGGAGAGGAACCATCGGCAGGGGAGGATCCCAAGATGACCGTTTCAGCGGCACCCTGCTGATCTGCCCAACGGATGGTACCTGACCATGATGATTCGCCATCATCACCTCCTTCTGGCAACGTCGATCTCGACCCTGGCCTTCGTTCTTGGTTCCTGCAGCTCCCCGAGCGAAAGCGGCGCCAGCGACGGCGATCAGGGCGAGGCTGAGAGCCCGGACGAGAGCGGACCGCAAGACCAGGAGAGCCTGGCCCAAGAACGGAACCGCTTCCTCGTTCAGCGCTACCTGGCTGAAGCCGATCGCCTCGAGGGCGAAGGCAGCAGCGAGGCCGCGCGAACGGAGCTGCTCAAGGCTCTCGAACTCGACCCGGGCAATTCGACCGCGCTCAGCCGCCTACGCGGCATGAACGCGGACCTTTCCGAGCCGGCCGGCGCGGAGAGCCTGGCGGAGAACTTTCAGAGGCTGAAGGAAATCAACTCTCAGCGTCATCGCGCCGAGGTCATCGGCATGCTCGACTCGGGTGGCGCCGCCCTCGAGCAGGGCAACTTCGATCGAGCTATCGACCTCGCTCGGCAGGCCCAGCTGAACATCGACATTGGCGAGAGCATCAACTGGGGCAACCTCTCCGATCGGGTCGCCGCCCTCGAAGAGTCCGCAGTTCGCGCCCGGGACGCATCGGAGCAGGAGCAGGTCAGCGAAGTTGAACGCCAGGTGGCCGATGAACGGCGCAGCCAGGAATCGGCTCGCTTGGCCAGGCAGAACGCCCGCACCGAGGACCTGATCAACAAGTCCATGCGCGCCTTCCAGCGCCGCCAGTTCAAGCTGTCGCAGGACTTCGCCTTCGAGGCCATGCGCCTGGACAACAACAACCAGGTCGCCCGTCAGATGCACGACGCTGCCATCAAGGCCATGCGTCAGGACCAGAGCGATCGCTACTTCGCCGACAAGCGCCGCGAGATCCAAAAGATGCTCGAAGCCGCGGAAGAGCTCCGCGTCCCTCAGACCGACCTGGTTTTCACTGACCTCGCTGCCTGGAACCGAGCCCAGGCCCGCTCCGTCGCCACCACTTCCGCTGGCCCCCTCGATCCCGAGGACGCCGCCATGCAACAGCTCCTGCAGGACGAGACCATCGCCGGCCTGAGCTTCACGGAGGACGATGGTGGCTTCGACGATGTGAAGACTCGCATCCAGGCCATCACCGGCATCCCGATCATCATCACCCCAGGTGCCCGCGAAGTGATCGACGGTGAAGACCTCACCCTGATCATGGACATCACTGCCCCGATCAGCGTCGGCAACTTCCTCGGCATCATGATCGCCGAGAGCGAAAACCTGGCCTGGTCCGTGCACAATGGCGTCGTCGAGATCAGCACCAAGTCAGAGGCCGGCGGATCCATGGCCACCGAACTGAAAGACGTTCGGGACCTGATCATGCCGAAGACCGAGTTCATCCCCCCCACCATCGTCGACTTGCCAACAGACGCAATCGACGACAGTGGCGTGCCGCGCACCGGCGGTGAAAGCGATGAGACCACTTCCTTCATCGCGATGGACAATCTCGTGGAACAGCTCAAGGACGCTACCGATCGGCTCTACTGGGACTCGGATACGGGGGCGAACCTCGACTCCACCGAGAGCGGCTACATCATCGTCACTGCCGGACCGGCAATGCAGACTCAGGTAGAAGGCGTGCTCAACGACATGCGCCGCTTCTCCACGACAGTGGTGTCGATCCAGTCCAAGTTCCTCACCATCACCAACAATTTCCTCCAGGAAATCGGTGTCGATTGGCGTGGTCTCGGTGGCTCCGGCTCCAAGGGCACGGTCGCAACCCTGGACGATGTCACCAATGGTCTGGATGACAACGCTTCCCGCGGGCTGGACAATTCAGGCACCCTGGACCCGGCCGGCAGCCCAATCTCCGGCGCCTTCTTCAACGATGGTGGCGACGGCGACATTCGTGCACGCACGGAGAACTACTTCGCCAATCCCCTCGGCCGCGCCCTGAGCACGACCGGTGGAGCGACCGCAGCCCTCGTCTACCTGGATGACCTGGAACTGCAGGCCGTGATCCGCGCCATCGAGAAGCAGCAGGATGTGCAGGAACTGAACGGCCAGGAGCTCACCGTGCTGAACAACCAGCGCGGCCACGTTGCGGTCATCAATCAAACCTCCTACGTCCGGGACTTCGATATCGAAGTGGCCCAGGCGGCGTTCATCGCCGACCCGAAGGTCGATGTGATCCAGGACGGCATCGTGCTCGACGTCAAGCCCACGGTGAACTACGACCGCCGCAGCATCACTCTGGAGCTGCATCCGACGGTTGCAGAGTTGATTCGGCCCATCCCGACCTTCTCCACCTCCCTGGCCGGCACCACCCAGCCGGTGACCATCCAGCTGCCCACCCTTCAGGTCCGCTCCTTCGCCACGGTTGCGACCGTGCCCGATGGTGGTTCGGTGCTGATCGGTGGTCTCCGCGAGGTCTTCACCATGGAGAGGCGCGCTGAAGTCCCGGTCCTGGGACAGATCCCCCTGGTTTCCTTCTTCTTCAAGCAGGAAGGCGTCTCGGACGAGAACAGCTCCCTGATGGTGCTGATCACCGCCGCCATCACAGATGTGACCCAGATCGTGGGTTCCGGCCGCTAGCAGCTCCGGCAGCCAGCTGAGGAGCCGGCCATTGTGCCGGCTTTCCCTTTGGGCTCGGGCAGGATTGTCACAGCGGACAATCCTGCTAAGTCTGGCCAGAGCTGCCGTGATTCCCCTATCCTCCTTCTGGGATGACTCGGCCACTCGACGCGATCTTCTTCGACATCGACGACACCCTGTTCTCGACCTCTGTCTTCGCGGACAAGGCACGGCGGGCAGCCATCGATGCAATGATTGCCGTCGGCCTGCGAAGTGATCGTGAGACCCTGCAGCGCGAGCTACAGGAGGTCCTCGTCGAGTTCTCCAGCAACTACGGCAATCACTTCGACAAGCTCCTCCTGCGCCTGCCACCGGAAGATAGCGCGGACCTGAATCCTGCACTGATCGTCGCCGCGGGCGTGGTCGCCTATCACGAGACCAAGTGGAGCGAGTTCAAAGTCTACGATGACGTCTATGAAGTCCTCGGCTGGCTGGCGGATCGCAAGCTCGTGCGCGGCATCATCTCGGCAGGCCTGAGCATCAAGCAGGCAGAGAAGATCATCCGTCTGAAGATCTACGAGTTCCTCAGCCCAAACGCGATCTTCATCACCGAACAGGTCGGGATCAACAAGCCCAATCCCAAGGTCTATCTCCGTGCCCTCAAGGAGTTGGGTCTCGAACCCGAACGGGCGATGTATGTCGGCGACCATCCCTCACACGACATCGACCCCAGCAACGACATCGGCATGACCACGGTGCGGATTCGTCGCTCGGGTAAGCACTCAGAAGCGACAGGCCGCAGCAGCCCGGACTTCGAGGTCCGAGACTTCTACGGCCTGCGTAAGATCCTCCGTGAGGAGTTCGGGATCTGACTGGGAGAGGTACCGGGGGCTACTTGAGCTTGTCCCAGTACTCCTCTGGCATGTCGTGGGCGATCTTCAGCGCACCATTGGCGCCACCGTAGAGAGGCTCTTCGATGCGGATGACCTTGCCACCGCCCAGGTCCCGATTCATCGCTTCTTCGATGGCCGTATCCAGACCCTTGATCTGGGAACCACCACCGGCGAGCAGAACGCGGTTGCGTAGTTTGTGCTGGAACTCCGGATCGAATGAGCTGACCAGTTTGTTCAAGCCCTCGACGATCGGATCCACGAGGATCGCACAGGCATCGTGCACCTGCTGGGTCACCTCGAATTCGGTTGGCTTACCGGCGACGGGCAGCACCACCTCAGCCGACTCCAGAGCGCTGCCAAGGAAGGCGTACCGCTCCTTGAGCTCCTTGATCATCTGGATGGTGAATTGCGCGCCAGGGCAACTCTCGCCGATCAGTTTGCTGAGCTCCTGATCCACTGCATCACCAGCCACGTTCAGGGTGATCTGGTCCGAATCCTCAGGCATGGTGCCGTGCATTCGGCATAGGTCCGTGGTGCCCGCGCCGATGTCGATCACCAGCACGTCATCCAGCATGTCCAAGCCATAGCCGACGGCAAAGGGCTCGGAGCAGAGCATGACCGAGTCAACGGCTGCCCGGGCGGCTTCGACGATGGCTTCCTTGTTGTTGATGGAGGCCTGCGCCGGCACACCGATCACCGCGTAGACAAGCTCATCAGAGCGAGCATTCGCCATCTTGACGGCGTGCGCAATGAGATCCTTGGCAGCCTTGACGTTGTCCTTCGCATCCTTGGAGCTCGGGTCCTTGCAATGCTTGAGGATGCCGTTCTCCAAGGGCTTGAAGAGCTTGAGGCTCAGGCGCTTGTCGAGCGCTTCACGACCGTAGAGCACATCCTTCTTGAGGAGCTTGTGGCTGACGACGTCCTTTGGGTAACCAACGGCTGAGTCCATGGACTCGCGAACACCATTGCTGGCAGAAATCGCCGTACGCGAAGTGCCGAGATCGACACCGACATAGAGAACGCCCTTTTCGCTGGCCTTGCCGCCAGAGGCCTTCTGCTTGCCTGAAGTTGAGGTCTTATCACTCATAACAATCACCTGGCACTTGTTGCCTAGTCACGCTGTCCTTTCTGCAGCTGCAGGTTTGCTTTGAAAATGTCTGCCATCAACTCCTTCTTCAGGTCATAGAAGCGCGAATCCAGGGACAGTCCCTGCACCTCGCGGTAGACCGAGGCAACGCCTGAGTCATAGAAACCCTGAGAAGAAACCATGGATAGCTTTGATTCTGTCTGCTCCAGAGTCGTGCTCAGCTTGGCGATACGCCGCTGTAGCTGGCTGACTTCCTCGCCCTTGGCGGCCTCTGTCGCCGCAATCGCGGCGCGCCGCTTTTCTTCGAGCATGCCGAAGAGGAGCTTGGACATGCGCTCCTTGAATACCCCCTGGTCGCCTGACTTCAGGGCGTCCTGATAGAGCATCTCGACCAGTCGACGGACTTCCTCATCCTCGTCATCGAACTGTTCACGAGCCTCTTCACCCGCCGCGGCCAAGCGAATCTTCAACTTGCCGGCGAGAGCTTCCATCTCCTTGCGGACTGCAGCGGCATCCTGGACTGCTCTCTCCTTCTCCTGCTGCAGCTCATCACGAGATTGCTTCAGATCCTGATTGGTCTTGAGCAGACGCAAGAACTCTTCCTTGGTCGCATTCGCTATGGCAGCGCGATCGCCGGCGAGCAGCCGGTGCTTGAGGCTGCGGTTGGTCGCCTCCTCGATGAGTGCGACGATTCTATCCAGGCCCAGGACCTTCACGTCCTTGACGCCCCGCTTCTGCAGCTGCTCGATGGAGGTCTTGAAGGCGAGCTTCCTCACCGCCTCCTGCAGACTCTGAGTCATCTTTCCCAAGGCTAGGGTTCCTCGAGGGCCTCGTAGCGGAAGGTTGGATCAGAGTCCGGATCGGCACCTCGGACCTCGGTAACAAAGGTCCCGAGCATGTTCGCTCCGAGATCCTGCAGGTATCGGATCGCGTCCTTGGACTGCTTCTTCTGTGAGTGCTCGAGTCGCACGGTAAGGAGAGTGCCATCCGCTCGCGACGCGATGACGCTGGCGTCGGTCGCGGGGAGCACCGGTGGGGTATCGATGACCACGTACTGAAAGCGCTCCTTGGCACGGTCGAAGAGCTGCTCCAGTCGGCTGCCGGTGAGCAACTCGGAGGGCGCCGCCATACGCGTTCCCGCCCCCAAGATGGACAGGTTGCGCGTTCCTGAACTCCGGATCGAGTCGTCGAAGCTGACGCGATCGAGGAAGAGGTCAGAGAGGCCAGCATGCGGGCTCAGATTGAGGTAGTTCTCCACTGATGGCCGGCGCATGTCCGCGTCCACAAGCAACACCGACTGGCGATCCAGCTCTGCGAAGGCCAAAGCCAGGTTGATCGCAGTGACGGTCTTGCCTTCACCTTTGATTGCCGAGGTCACCACCAGCGTCTTGGCGGCCCCATCGGAATTGAGCGCAATCAGTTGGTTGCGTAGAGCTCGGATCTGCTCTGCACGGAAACTGATCGGGTCGTGAAAGAGGACCAGGAATGGGTTCACCGCCTGATCGACGATGACCATCATGTCCTCGTTGATCTTCGGCACTTCGCCGGCTTCGTCTTGCTTCTCTGCTTTGCGCCGAAACATCCTGACAGTTTCCTTCCTAAGGTCTCTCCGCCCGCCGCATAGAAGTTATGGCGCAGGCTCTGGAGGAGGTTAACCCCCCTGGGAGAGACTTGCGGTGGACAGCCTACAAATTCGCTCCTCCGCCATAAAGCCCCAGTCTCGAACTCCCCACCGGATGGGACTCAGGGTTTATTGGGTCCACCGAGATCCACCCGGCGCTCCCGGGCCACCTTCGCTGCCAAGTCGTAGCCCGCGTCCGCGTGCCTGGCCACGCCTATCCCAGGATCGTTCCGCAGGACCAGCTGCAATCGACGCCCGGCGGCCTCGCTGCCATCCGCCACGGTGACCTGACCAGCGTGAATGGAACGTCCGATGCCCACCCCTCCACCGTGATGAATCGAAACCCAGGTGGCCCCACCGGCGGTACTCAACATGGCGTTGAGCAGAGGCCAGTCGGCAATGGCATCCGATCCGTCCAGCATGGCCTCGGTCTCACGGTAGGGAGAGGCGACGGACCCACAGTCCAGGTGATCGCGGCCGAATACGATGGGCGCTGAGATCTCGCCGCTGGCAACCAACTCGTTCACGCGCAGGGCGAAGGCATCGCGCTCGCCGTAGCCTAGCCAACAGATGCGGGCAGGCAGACCCTGGAAGGCGATCTGCTCACGGGCCTTCTCGATCCAGGTCTCGAGCTCGACCCGACCGGCGAACATCTCCAAGAGAAGCTCATCGGTACGATGAATGTCCGCCGCCTCGCCGCTGAGCGCCACCCAACGGAAGGGTCCGCGCCCCTCACAGAATTGCGGACGAATGTACTCGGGCACGAATCCGGGGATCCGGAAGGCATCGGTAACTCCCGCATCTCTGGCTTCCGTGCGGATGTTGTTGCCGTAGTCGAAGCTGATCGCCCCTCGGCTCTGTAGATCCAGCATGGCCTGCACATGGCGCGCAACCGTGTCATTGGCCCTGGCCAGGTAGGCCCTAGGATCCTCCTTCCGGAGCTCCACAGCTTGCGCCAGGGGCATTCCGTCGGGCACGTAACCGTTGAGCATGTCGTGGGCACTGGTCTGGTCGGTGAGAAAATCCGGGACCACCTCGCGGGCGAGCAATGCGGCGAGAAGTTCGGTCGCGTTGCAGTTCACGGCGATCGAGTAGGGCTCGCCCGCCGCCTTCTTCTGCAGAGCGAGATCGATCCCCGCGTCCAAGTCCTTGGCCAGATGGTCGAGGTAGCGCGTCTCCAAGCGCTTGCGGATGCGCTCCGCGTCGACCTCCGCGGCCAGGCAAACACCGGCGGCCATGGTGACTGCCAGTGGCTGCGCGCCGCCCATACCCCCCAGGCCTGCGGTGACCACCAGTCTGCCTGATAAGTCCGCATCGAAGTGGCGGCGGGCAGCAACGGCGAAAGTCTCGTAGGTGCCCTGCACGATGCCTTGACTGCCAATGTAGATCCATGAACCGGCGGTCATCTGGCCAAACATGGTCAGCCCCTTGTCCTCGAGTCGACGGAACTCCTCCCAATTGGCCCAGTCACCCACCAGATTGCTGTTCGCAATGAGCACACGGGGCGCATCGCTGTGGGTTCTGAAGACTCCGACGCACTTGCCGGATTGAACCAGCATGGTTTCATCCGGGTCGAGTCGTCGCAAGGTCGTCAGGATGTCTTCGAGGGCCTCGTGATTGCGTGCGGCCTTTCCCGAGCCGCCATACACGACCAGACGGCTGGGCTCCTCGGCGACTTCCGGATCCAGATTGTTCTGCAGCATGCGATAGGCGGCTTCGATCTGCCAATTCGCGCAGCTCAACTCGCTGCCTCGGGGAGCGCGGTAGGTCTTGCTCATGATCTTGGTTCCAGGGCTCCGGTCTTCTTCTCAACGGCTCTGGAGAGGGATCCGGAGCGAACAAGGTCGGCGGCGTTCTCCAGGTCCCCGGCCAGGATTCGATCGCCCTTCAGGGCAGGCACCCGCGCCCGGACTGCCGCATAGGCAGCGGCAACGCCACGGCCTGGAGCCAGCGGCTCCCCACAGTCCAGACCAGCAGCAGCGGCGACCAGCTCGATGCCGAGCACCTTGGTGGCGTTCTCCACCACCATGCTGGCATGCCGAGCGGCGGTGACCCCCATGGATACGTGGTCCTCGCGATTAGCGGAGGTCGGCACCGAATCCACGCTGGCAGGATGAGCGAGGGTCTTGTTCTCGGAGACCAGAGCTGCCGCCACCACCTGCGGGATCATCATGCCGCTCTCCAATCCCGGGCTGACGGCGAGAAAGGCGGGCAGGCCGGAGACATCCGGATTCACCAGGTTCTCCGTGCGCCGCTCACTGATGTTCGCCAGAGTCGCAGCGGAGATCGTCAAGAAGTCCAGCGCCTGACTGACCGGCTGACCGTGGAAGTTGCCGGCGGATACCACCTCGCCGTCTGCAAAAACCAAGGGGTTGTCCGTGACCGAGTTTGCCTCAACCTCGAGAACCGAGCGGGCGAATTCGAAGGACTCCTTGGCCGCCCCATGCACCTGCGGAGAACAGCGCAGAGAATAGGCATCCTGCACCTTCCCGCAGTCCGCATGACTCGGCAGGATCTTCGAGCCGCGCAAGAGAGCGCGCAGGTTCGCGGCGGTCCTCTGCTGACCTGGATGTGGTCTCGCCGCATGGACGGCGGCGACGAAGGGCCGGTCCGTGCCGCGCAATGCCTCCAGAGTCATGGCGCAAGCGATATCGGAGGCCTTACCCAGGAGCAGGGCTTGATGCAGCACAATCATCCCGAGGGCCGTCATGATCTGGGTGCCGTTGATCAGTGCCAGCCCTTCCTTCGCGCTCAGCAGGATGGGCTCAGCGCCGATTCTCTTCAGGGCTGCCATGCCTGAGATGCGCCGTCGACCGTCATGAACCTCTCCCCTGCCGATAAGCGGCAAGGCCATGTGCGCGAGTGGCGCCAGGTCGCCAGAAGCTCCCACGGATCCGAGCGAGGGAATGACCGGCACCAAGTCCGCATTGTAGAACTCCCGCATGAGCTTCAGGAGTTCCATGCGCACCCCTGAGCAACCCAGACAGAGCGCGTTCATGCGCAGGGCGAAGGCGAGTCGACTTACTTCCAAGGGCAGAGCTTCACCCATGCCGCAGGCATGACTTAGGAGAAGATTGCTCTGCAAGGTCGCGAGCTTTTCTCTGGGGATGGGCACGCTGGACAGCTTGCCGAAGCCTGTGTTCACCCCGTAGACCGAGCGACCATCTGCCACCGCCGCCTCGACCACTCGGCGTGAGGCCCGCACCTTGGCGGCCACAGACTTGTCGAAGCGCAGGTCTGTGCCCAGCTTCGACAGGGCGACACAGTCAGCGAGAGTCAGATTCTTGGCACCGAGAGCAACAGGGGGCATGCGGGACACTTAACCAAGACCGGCAGGTCACCGCCATATCGGACTGCTATCAGCGGCTGAGGCTGAAGAAGAATTGCCGCTGCTCGTCCGTGTCTTGCTTGCGGATGGGCCAGGCCAGATCCAGGGCTATAGGCACGCCCAGCAGGGGAACCGTGATCCGCAGGCCGAAGCCTACGCTCATGCGTGGTTCGGTGAACGAGGAGTCGTTGAGCCTGGTGCCCAAGAGACCGAAGTCGGTGAACACGACCCCCCGGAGGAATTCCTGCTCCCGCAGCCCACTCTGGCTCTTGTTGGAGACGAGGGGGAAGCGGTACTCGGCTCCAGCCAGGTATCTCGCCTCACCGCCCAGAGGCTCCTCGAATTGAGTGGGCCCAGCCTTGCGCTGATCAAAACCGCGGAGATTGCTGCCGCCCATGTACCAACGGTTGTTCACGTAGAGATCGTGATCGTTGCGGAAGGCCTGCCCGAAATCGAATCGGTTGTGCAGGTAAAGGACGTGAGCTCGATCCAGGGAATCCCGATGCAGTGGGTGGTAGTAGTCCACTCCGATGCCGGTCGTGAAGAAATTGGTCTGCCCGCCGAAGGGTCCGCCGATGACTTCATAGTAGGCGCGCACGTCAAGGCCCTTGGATGGCTGCAGAGGGAAGTCGACATCGCTGTAACGGATATCGATCCGCGGACCACGCATCTCCGTCTTGCCCTCCGCATTCCAGACGATCGTCGGGGCATTGGGGTCGATATCGTCGATATCCGTGGTCTGCTGCAAGAAGGAAAGAGTGACGCTGGTGTGCTCGGTAAAATTCCGCGAGAGGCTGACCTGGGCACCGAGAGAGTCGGCGTCATAAGTATCGCGGAAGACGATATTGCGGAAGGCATCGACACCCAGACCGATGGTGTTCACATGCCGCCGAAAGATGTCCGGATCGGTAAAGCGCACCTGAAAGAGACTCAGTTCTGTGCCGGGTGCCAGCAGCAATTCGAGCTCCTGCCCGGCACCATGAAAGGCCTCGTTGCGTGCCACTTCGCCGATCAGGCCGATGGGAGCCCAGGTTGAAGGAAGACTGGTGATGTCGAAGTTGCGCTTGATGAACTGAAAGCGCCCTTGCACACCGGCACCGGTGCTGAGCCCAGCGCCCCAGGAGAACTGCCCCGTATCCCCCTCGTTGACCGCAACTCCCAGGTCCACCAGGTCCGGCTCCCCTGGCACTTGCTCCATCTCGAATCGAACACCACTGAAGTCCTCCGGATCGAGGAAGTAGCGCAGGGAGTCGAGGGAGTTGATCGACCGCTGCACTCGCGGGATATCGATGATCTCACCGGGATACACGAGAACCCGCCGCCTGATGACCCGATCCTCAGTGAAGCGATTACCGCTGATCTTCACGTCACGCAGGATCTTGGGCGTTCCCTCGCGAATGCGGAAGGTCAGATCAATCTCGTGGTTTTCGAAGTCGATGAGTTCGGAAGGCTCGAGAGCCTCGAATGCGTTCTGTAGGTTCCGCCCGTATCGATTGGCCGGTGGATGACCCCGCTTGCCGTAGAACTCCTCGATGCCCAGATTGTCACGGGCGATCACTTCGTACTCGTAGAAGGCGCCCACTTTCGTCCTGAGTTCCGCGAGCACCTCCTCCTTGGAGTAGAGAGGTGAATCCTGACCCGGCGGCGGAATCTGCTCCAAGTCGACCCTAGAGATCGTGTAGCGGGGTCCTTCGATGATTCGGAAAGTCAGATCGACAAGCGAAAAGTCGTCATAGAAACGACGCCCGGCGAGCTCTACCTCAGCATCACGGAAGCCGCGACTGCGGTAGAAGAAGCGCAGGTTCTCGAGATCCTCCTCGACGATTTCCACCGAGTAGGGGCTGCCGGTAAGAAAGCCCGAGGGCTGGCTCTTGATCCCAGAATTGTCGAGCAGGGTCTGATCACCCAAGAACCAATACCAGGGATTGTCACCGGGGAAGGTCGCGTTGCCGCGGAAATAGACCTTGCCGATCTCTACCTCGGTACCTTCATCGACGAAGAAGGTCAGCTTGTTGGCCAACTCATCCGTATCCAAGCGCACCTTGGCAAAGGCGTAACCATCGCGACGATAGCGTGCCTCGAGGTTGGCCGCGTACTGCTCAGCGGTGAGGCGGTTCATACGCTTGCGGGGCCCCAGGCCGAGAAGGGCCCGCACATCCGCTTCCTTGAAGTGATCCAGGCCCTTGAACTCGAATTGATCGAAGGCCTGGGATGCCTGCACGACGTAGAAAACCCTCACCCCGCCGTCGACAGCTTCGACTTCGATACCGGCCAGGTAATTGAGGACCGTCCAGAGAGTCTCCTCATCCTGGGTGATGTTGGCGCGCAGCAAAGGCTCGCCGACCTTGGTCCGCAGGAGGCGGAGGATCAGGTCTGACTTGGGCTCAGATGCCGGCTCGATCACGATGTCCCGCACGATCTGCCCTTCGCCGGCCAGGACCAGCTGCTGGGGATCCTGCGCCCCGGCAGGATCCTGCCCGGGATTCTGGGCAGGGAGGGAAATCGCCGCCCAGAGGAAGCATAGGACGGCGCCCAGCGTGGCTCTCGCCTGCTGGCATCTCGACGTCGATCTCTCTTTTGACACTCTGGCCGGCATGCTGCGTCTCTGCGCAGAACGCAGCGGCTAGCTCATGGGCTCCGACCGTCGCTGAAAACTCTCGAAGCGCATGAACTCACGGAAGAAGCGCAGGGTGACATCGCCGGTAGGACCGTTTCTCTGCTTGGCGATGATCAATTGGGCCAGACCTGCATTCTCTTCGGTGCGCTTGAAGTAGTCCTCGCGATGCAAAAGCATGATGACATCCGCATCCTGCTCGATCGCCCCGGATTCACGCAGGTCGCTCATTCGCGGCCTGTGATCTTCGCGGCTTTCGACATCCCGATTCAGCTGGGAGAGCGCCACAACCGGCACGTTGAGTTCCCGAGCAAGGCTCTTCATGGACCGGGAGATGGTAGCGATTTCCTGCTGCCTGCTCTCCTCTCTTTTGCCCGTCGCCATGAGCTGGAGGTAGTCGATGATAATCATCTTGATCTCGTGCTTTTGACTGAGCCGCCGGCACTTTGCCCGCAGGCCCGTGGGCGAGAGACCAGCACTGTCGTCGACGAAGAGCGGAGACTCATAGAGCACCGCTGCCTCCTCCTGGAGCCGACGGTACTGCTCATCGGTGAGCCGACCACGGCGAACTGCCTGACCGTCGACTTGCGACCGACAACACAACATGTTGGAGATAATCTGCTGTGAGGACATCTCCAGGCTGAAGATGACCACCCCTTCCCGACTGTGTGCGATGCGCTCCGCAAGGTTGAGGGCAAAGCTGGTCTTACCCATGGACGGGCGGGCAGCGATGATGATCAGCTCCCCCGGCTGAAAACCGCCGGTCATCTCGTCCAGATCGTGGTAGCCGCTGACCAGACCCGTGGGCGCCCCGGCCTGGGAGCGGAAGTAGTCGATACGCTCGAAGGTCTTCTGCAGGATGGCCTCGATCCCGTCGATTTCCGAGGCGAGGTTCATCCGGGAGATCTCAAAGATCCGCCGTTCGGCCTCATCCAGGAGATCCCGCGAATCCACCGAGTTCTCGTAGGCCAGCCTGGAGAGCTCCAGGCAGGTCTCCAGTAGGTTCCTTTGGATCGCCTTCTCCCGGACGATCTCCGCGTGATAGTCGGCGCCTGCGGCCGAGACCACGCAGCCCGCGAGCTCCAAGAGCACTTCACGACCACCGGCCTCATCGAGCTGCCCGCGTCGGGAGAGGGTCTCCTGGACCATGATCAGGTCCGCCTGGTACTTCTTGTCGTAGGTCTCGACGATGCTTTCGAAGATCAACCTGTGCTGCGGCACATAGAAGTCGTCCGAGCGCAGCTTCTGCGAAACATCGGCGATGGAGTTCGCATCGAGGAGAAGAGACCCCAAGACGGAGCGCTCCGCCTCGACGCTTCTCGGCACACCGCGCTGCTCTGTCGACGGATGAAAGTCAACCACTCGTTCCAGCCCCTCCCATATCCATGATCCTTGCTGCGAATGCGCTAAACTGCCTCTCTGCGGCGATTCTGGAAGACACAGGGCCCGCACCGCCAAGGCTCACCGCATCGATCGGCGAGGTCCCGATCACAGTCAGGCAGATTGACCTCCCTCGCACTTGCAAGCAAGACTGCGTTCTCGTGAGAACCCGTGGACAACCTGTGTAATTGGCGACTTTCCGGCCCTGCAACGGCGCTTGCCGTAGAAAAAAAACTGCAGGTCCAGCGCCTTGCTGTCCTAGCGCGACTCCCACTGCGCCAGATCCATGATCACCCGACCCTGAGACGCGCCGGCATCGCAGTCGACCACTCCCTCTTGAGATAGTGCCTCGATGACCCCCAGGGCCTCCTGACGGCTAATCCGCAGCCTTCGACGCAGAAAACTGGCAGAGGCGCGGTCGTTGGCGATGACCAAACGGGCTGCCTCATCGACCAAGTTCCCATCGCCCTCAGCGCTGGGAAATAGATTCCCCTGCCGCTTGGGGTGGCGTCGCGGTCGGGGCAGTAGGACGGTCGGCTCGACAGCGAGCTCCTCAGCCTCTTCAGCGTCCTCTTCTTCCTCCTCTGCCTCTTCCTCTTCCTCCCCCGCATCGAGAACGAGTTCAACAGCCTCCTCTTCGGGAGACTCTTCCTCTTCCTCTTCAAACCCGACTTCTTCGTACTCCTCTTCGTCTTCCTCGTCTTCCTCTTCCTCGTACTCCTCTTCGTCTTCGTCTTCGTCTTCCTCCTCGTCTTCCTCCTCTTCCTCTTCTTCAGCCTCCTCCTCGTCTTCTTCGTACTCTTCCTCTTCCTCTCCCTCTTCCTCTTCCTCTTCCTCGTACTCTTCTTCGTCTTCTTCGTCTTCGAACTCAGCTTCGTCTTCGAGCTCTTCCTCTTCCTCTGCTTCCAAGCCCTCCGAAATCTCGGCCACCGCGATTTCGAAGTCTGCGGTCACGTCAGCGACAGGCTCTTCCTCTTTGATCGTAGACGCGGGTCGCTCGATTACGCGGATGTCCTCGACATCATCTTCCAGCCCGGCAAGGGCCGCGATCTCCAAGTCCTCGGAGTCAAGTAGGGGCTCGTCAGCAACCGCTTGCTCAGCAACGGTCGTCTCGAGGGGACCTGGGAAGACGCGATCCAGGGGATCCTCTTCGATCACCTGGGTCGGGCGGCCTCTGGGAGCACGGCGCCGCATGGCAGCCCGCCGCTCTCTCGGGCTCAGTTCACCTGCCTCTTGCTCACTTGCCTCAGGCTCACTCAGACCGGACTCCACTTTGCCCCGCACCAGGGGTCGGGGCTCGAGCAGCAGGCTGCTCTCCACCGACTTGGCGGCCAAGCTTTCAAAGGCCTGCACCGTCGCCGTCTCCACGCCTTCGTCATCCAGACTGGTTTGGCTGCGCTTGGCATCCCGACCGATCCCCTCGAAGTAGCTGTAGAAGAAGAAGTCCGTGGACAGCAGGAAGAAGGCGATACCAACCACAGCCACCAGCAGGCTGGTGAATGTGTAGCCGAAGACATACATGAGTCTACCGGCGAGAGCTCTGCCCAGGATTCCACCTTGCTCCGGGTTGACACCCTCAGTCTTCAGACTGACCAAGATGGACAGGCAGAGGGTCAGGGCGAGGATCTTGAGCACCCTGGATCCCGGCTTCTCGATTCGCGAACTGAAGAACCAGATCGAGGACCAGGCCATGACCAGCAGGCAGAGCATGAAGGCCGGCTGGAAGCCGAGGAACTCGCTCATGCCCACCACCAGGCCAGGCAGCAGACCATCACCCAGATCGCCCTGAGTGCGTTGCCAGGTGAGTGCGGAGAGCAAGAAAACGGAGATCGCGATGGGCAGGAGCGGCAACGCCCAATGCCAAGAGTCCTTGCTTCGCTCCGTCCTCCCGGTGAAGGGGATCGACGCCATCACTGCCTCCCTATGCCTTCTTGTTTACAAATCCTGAGTAGAGTCTAGACGCCCACTACAGAATCTTGGGGACTTAGGCCCCACTGACCGGCACGCAATGTAGCCACCTGCTGCAGGAGGAACAAGCGCGGTCAATCTCATTCCCCAGCTTCTGCGGTCTCTGCGGCATCCTCCGCGGGTTCCTGTTCGCCAAGCTCGGTCGCCACCGCATCCTCACGCTCGCGGTATTCCTCCAGGGTGAGCATCACCTCCCGGGACTTGGAGCCAACGAAGGGCCCGACGATGCCGTCCTCCTCCATCATCTCCAGGAGTCGGGTCGCACGGGTGTAGCCCACGGATAGAGCCCTCTGCAGCAGGGTCGCCGAGCCCCGTTGCTGCCCCAAGACCACCTCGGCTGCCTCCGTATAGAGCTTGTCTCGGTTCTCGGGTCGGCGCCGACGGCCGGTTTTGGCCTGCGCCAGATCCGGGATGAAAGCTGGCTTGCTCCCGCGTTCCGCCAGGAAGCGGGTGACTCCCCCCACCTCGTCGTCGCCCACGAAGGCACCCTGGGCACGGACCAGGCGCTGGGAATTGGGAGCGACGTAGAGCATGTCACCGTGACCGAGGAGCTTTTCCGCTCCGTTGCAGTCCAGAATGACCCGTGAGTCGATCTTGCGATTCACCTTGAATGCGATCTGACAAGGCAGGTTGGCCTTGATGATGCCGGTAATCACATCCGTGCTTGGCCGCTGGGTGGCCAGGACCACGTGGATACCCACCGCACGGGATTTCTGCGCCAGACGCTGGATCGAGTCCTCCACCTCTTTCTGCGCCATCACCATCAAGTCCGCCAACTCGTCGATGATCAACACCTGGTAGGGCAGGTAGCAGTCCTTGGGCTCGATCGGCCGCTGAAACCGCTCCTCCAGAACTGGCTGCCCGAGCTTGTTGTAGTTGGTGATGTGGTTGACCCCAGCCGCGGAGAGAAGCGTGTAGCGCCGCTCCATCTCCTCCACCGCCCATTCCAGGACGCCTGGAGCCTTCTTCATGTTGGTGACGACCGCACAGCTGAGGTGAGGGATCTTGCTGTAGGCCTGCAACTCGACCATTTTCGGGTCGATGAGGATGACTCGCACCTGCTGTGGTGAGCGGGTCATGAGGATCGAAAGCAAGATGACGTTGATGCAGACCGACTTGCCCGATCCGGTGGTACCGGCGATGAGCAGGTGCGGCATCCGCGTCAGGTCTTCGACAATTGGGGCGCCGGCCACATCCTTGCCGAGGAACAAGGGAATTGCGAAATCCTCAGCCTTGCCGGCAAAGTCGAGCAATTCGCGCATTACCACAGTCTGACGGGTGAGATTCGGCACCTCGACACCAACCGTGTCCTTGCCCGGGATAGGCGCCACCACGCGCACGCTCACCGCTTTGAGAGCGGCGGCGAGGTCAGCCTCATAGGAGGTGATGCGGGAGAGCTTGAAGCCCTCGCCCAGCCTGACTTCGTACTGGGTGACCGCTGGACCAACCGAGACCGCGACGACCTCCGCTTTGATATTGAAGGACTGCAGACGACGCTCGATGGCTCGCTTGTTGGACTCGATCGCTCGACTCGATGAGTCGGGATCCTTCTCCTGTGAGAGCGGGAAGAGATCCGTTGGCGGGAATTCGTAGGGCTCCGCATAGGGCAGTTCTGGCTGCTTGATCGCCTGCCGACGCCGCTTTCGCGCTGCTCTTGGGCGGCTGACCGGCGGCGGGGTCAACGGCTCTGGCTGCTCTTCCTCGACTTCGGGGGCCTCGATCACGACCACCGGCTCTTCTTCTTCCTCCTCCTCTTCTTCCTCATCTTCCTCTTCCTCCTCGGCTTCTTCCTCTTCGCACTCTTCTTCCTCCTCCTCTTCCCACTCCTCGTCCTCTTCCTCTTCTTCTTCTTCTTCCAGGGGATCCACGTCCCGCGATTCTGCCAATCCCTGCAAGTAGGGCAGGCGACTGAGTGGACCTCGCAGGAGGCTCAGGGCACCCCCAAACATCTTCGAGTAGAGCTGCTCAGTCGCAAAGAAGAGGGCGATGAGGGCTCCTAGGAAGAGCAGGAGAATGCGCCCGAGACCGCCAAAGGCGTCGTAGAGCGCGGGTGAAAGATTGGCGCCAAACTTGCCCCCTGGCCCATAGGGTGTGAGCCGACCGGGCTCCCCACCATCGGCACCGGCGAGGAGCAGGGCGAGGCTGGCGACGAAGACCACAGCACCGAGCAGACGCAGGGCGATGCGATCCTGTGCCTGGCCAAGGAAAAGGCTGATGCCACGGGCGAAGGCGAAGAGAAAGAGCACGAAGGCAGCCCAGCCGAAGACGTAATTCAGCCCATGCGCCAGGTAGTAGCCGGCGACACCGCCCAAGTTTGCGAGACCCCCACGAGGGATCTCTGCCGACAATCCGGGGGCTTTCAGATCGAAGGTCGCCAGGGCCAGGAGGGCGAAGAGGGAAAATCCCAGCAGCACGAGGGCGAGCAGCTCCCGCAGACGGTCCTGCATGCTGCCCCCCTGAACCTCTAGGCCATCGAGCTCCACGCCTGTATCCACTCGGCTCAAGCTTCCTCAGCTCCCTGCCCACCCGGCAAGAGAGCCATGACGCGGTCGATGAGGAGAGCCGCGCTCTCCTCCTTGCTCATGCTGGGAAGATCTTCTTGGCGACCATCCGCGTAGAGAAGGCTGAGCTGGGACGCTTCGGCGGAAACCGCCTTTAGTTCGTTGATTACGATCATGTCGAGGGACTTGCTGCGGAGCTTCTTCTCCGCCCGATCCTGCAGACCTGCGCGACCGCCATGGGCGGCGGACTCGAGGGCGAAGCCCACCACCACCCGATGACCCTTGCGGCCGCCGAGAGAAGCGATGATGTCCGGGTTGGGGAGAAGATCGAGACGGGTCTGATCCCGTGCCCGCGACATCTTCCCGGAATGCCTCGTTGCCGGGCGAAAATCGGCCACAGCGGCAACACCAATGGCGACGTCGGCGGCATCAAAGGCCTCGAGGGCTTGTTCGTGCATTTCCTGGGCCGAAATCACTGCTCGTAGCTCAACTCCCTCGGGAGTTGGTTGTGTATTCGGGCCAGCCACCAGCAGGACGCGATGGCCGCGGGAAACCGCTGCAGCTGCGATGGCATAGCCCATACGCCCGCTGCTGGCGTTGGTGAGATACCTCACATCGTCCAGGTATTCCCGCGTGGGACCTGCCGTGACCAGAATCGTGGTCATGAACCCTCAAAATTACCGCCTCGCCATGGCTGACCGCCCGACGGCCTTCCTGCCGGACACATGGCTGGGCACATCTTAGCCCGCGGCGGCGGCAGACTGCAAAGCCGCTCGTATGGAGGAGACAGATTCCGGGGGAGCTGGTACATTGCCAACAGCCCCCCGGCTCCAACCCAACCCCCATTAGAGCACCCCGTGATCAAGCCCCTCTCCCTCATCACCGGCGCATTTCTGCTAGCCTCCCTCCTTCCCGCCCAGGTGGCGCCCGCTGCCTACAGGGACCACGACCAGGAACTGGACTCGGGCTACCGAGACAACCAGGGCAAGGGCTCGCAGGTGGTCTTCAGCGAGACCCTCGGAGCGCAGGATGCATCCTGGATTCAGGTCCACTTCGGCATCGTCAATCTGCCCTTGGGCAGCTATCTGCGCATCACCGGCCTGAAGGACGAGGTTCATCAGCGACTCGATGCCATGAGCATGGAGGACTACTCCTATCGCTCCTGCTACTTCAACGGCGAAGAGGTGCGGGTCGAATTGATCGCCGCCGCGGGCAGCAAAGCCAACCGCGTCGAGATCACGGGCATATCTGCCGGCGAGATCGCTCCAGAGACCGACACGATCTGCGGCGACCTGGATGACCGGGTACTGAGCTTTGACAACCGTCAGGGGCGGACCTTCCCGGTGGGTTGCACAGCCTGGATGATCGGGCCGGACATGGGCCTCAGTGCTGGCCACTGCGCTTCGGCAGGATCCAACATCTTCATCCACTTCAATGTGCCGCTCTCCACCAGCAACGGAGGCCTGGTCCAACCACATCCGGACGACCAGTATCCCTACAACGTCATGGAGTCCATGAACGAGGGCGTTGGCAAGGACTGGGGCGCAGCGAGAGTGCTGCCAAACAGCAATACAGGCCTTCTGCCACCTCAGGCCTACGGTGAGGGTTGGTACGAGCTGGGTCCGGTTCCCACGCAGATCGGCGTCGACCAGATTCGGATTACCGGCTATGGCAGCGTCGCCAGCAGCAGCAATCTGCCACGCACGCACACCCAGGTGCAGAAGACCCACATCGGCGCTCTGGCCAGCACCGGCAGCACTGCTCTGCAATATGAGGCCGACACCACGGGCGGCAACTCCGGTTCACCGGTCATCGACGAGACCAGCGGCATGGCCGTGGGCATCCACACCCATGGAGGTTGCAACCCGACCGCCGGCGCCAACAGCGGAACCCGCATCGATCGCAATGACCTGCAGGCTGCCATCGAGAGGCTCGATCCCCCGGATGTGCTCGGTGAATCCCAGAGCTTCGGCAGCTCTTGCCCAGGCAGTGCGGGGCAGGGACTCCTATCCATCAGCAACATGCCGCTCATCGGCAAGACCATGCGCGTGAACGTGGGCGGCGTCCCCGCCTTCCAGACTGGCGCCATGCTGATCGGTGACTCGGACAGCAACTGGGCCGCTGCGGGCGTCAGCCTGCCCTTGGATCTCACTCCTTTTGGGATCCCGGGCTGCAACCTTCTTGTAACCCCAGATCGCAGTATCCCGGCGGATACGGGCTTCGGATTCGTTGGCAAGGACATCTTCCTCCCCGACGATGAGAGCCTGGTCGGCAAGGACTTCTTCATCCAATTCCTCTACTTCGACCCCCCCATGGGGGTCTTCCGCCTGAGCAACGGTTCCCGGTTCAAGATCGGCGGCTGAGGAAAACCCTCCAAGGGGAACCAGGCCCCTCTCCCGGTCCGCATCAGGGACGGACCGGGAACCCGCTCGACAAGTTGTAACAAGAAGTTAGAGTCCCTCGCCCTGCCTCCCTGAGCGTGGAGAATTCCCTCTCCAGCGCATCTCAGGTACCGTAGAAGGCGAACCCTGCGGCGAGTCGCGCCCCATCCCTGTCGATCAATTGCGCTATCTTCTCCTAGTACCAGTTTGTGCCCTCACCGGCTGCACTGCAGCCATGTACGCGGATGAAGCGGACCGACAGGTCTACAGCATCCTCGAACGGGCCTCTCGTCATGTCACCGGTGAAGCCAAGACCTTCGACGTAGTGCGACCGGAGAGCACCCTCCGGCAGCAGCTGCTCGAGGAAGACCTGGAGATCGAACTCGATCTACAGGGTGCCTTGGATGTGGCTGCGGAGAACAGCAGGTCCTTCCAGGATCAGAAGGAAGCCCTGTATCTCGCCGCCCTTGCCCTAACCACCGAGCAGCACGACTTCGCTCTGCGCTGGGGAGGTGGAGGCGGCGCTACAGCGGCGGGAGTCGGTGACGATTCCGCCGGGCTGACCCTGAGCGATGACCTGTCCTCCTCGATCGAATCCGTGGCCGGCACGCGCATCGTGTTCAACTTCGTGAACACCTTCTTTCGCTCCCTTACTTCCGGCGGAGACCTGTCGAGTCTACCCAGCATCCTAAGCCTGGATATCACCCAGCCCCTCCTCGCCGGCCTGAACCCGGTGGTGAATCGCAACCAGCTGACCCAGGCGGAACGCAACGTCGTCTACCAGATCCGCGGCTTCGAACGCTTCCGCGTTTCTGAGGCAGTGGCAATCGTCAGTGAGTACTGGCGGGTCGCCCAGGACATTCAGAATCTGGCCTCCACCGAGGCGAGCTATGAGAGCGTCCGGCTCGATCGACAGCGCAGCGACGCCCTCTTCGATGCCGGTCGATCCGACATCAATCAACGCGATCAGGCTCGCAATCAGGAACTGGACCGCGAGAACGCGGTGATCATCGCCAAGAACAACATCTCGGACGCGGAAGATCAGTTCAAATTCAGCCTGGGACTGCCGGTCGAGTCGCGCATCATGTTTGACGTTGGTGAGCTGGACAACCTGGCCAATGTCGGCCTTGAGCCCATTGAAATGGACGAGGCAGAGGCTGTCGATTTAGCCCTCTCCCGCCGCTACGACTATCGAACTGCTCTCGATCGAGTTGAGGATTCCGCCAGGCGAATCATCGTCGCGGAGGACATGCTGCGTAGCAGTCTGGATTTCAGATCCGTCATCGCTGTCCCCACCGATCCGGGCTCACCACTCGACTTCGATTGGTCGCAGATCTCATGGTCTGCGGGCTTCGATCTCGACCTCGCTCTCGACAAACTCATCGAACGCAACGCCTACCGGCGAGCTTTGATCGACCTGGACGCCGCCATGCGCGACCGCGAAGAACTCGAGGATCAGATTACCGCCGGAGTCCGCGCCTCCCTCCGCAACATGAATGCAGCCTACGAGAGCTATCTGATCGAACTGCAAACTCAGACACTCTCCGTGCAACGAGTGGAGAGCAGCAAGGCTCTCCTCGAAGCTGGTCGCGCCATTCAGCGCGACGTGAACGAAGCCCAGGACGACCTGCTGGACAGTCAGTTGGCGGTAACCGGGGCATTGGTCGGCTTCGCCGTCTCGCGATTGAATTTCGTGCGTGATCTGGAGGGGATCGTCATCGAACCCCGCGGCCTACGCTTCGATCCCGCCTTGCCGCTCCCCAGCGGACCCCGTGAGGAAGGCGTGATCACCAAGGGTGCACTCTCCGAAGATCAGGTCACTCAGGGGAGTGGGCAATGAAGGGACAAGTAATTATGAATCTCAAGACTCAACTCCTCGGCCGAGTCGCTCTCTGCGGCAGCCTGGGGATCCTCTGCCTGCTCACCTCCTGCAGCGGCGAGCGACGCAGCCTGTTGGGAGATGACACCCCTGACATGTTCACGGTCAAGCGCGGCAACCTGCGCATCACAGTGAACGCCGACGGCGAGCTGCGGGCGGCCAAGGAAACTCGCGTGCGATCCCTCGTCGAGGGCAGCGCCCAGGTGATCTTCTTGATCCCCGAGGGCAGCTATGTCGAAAAGGGCGATCGGCTCGTCGAGCTGGACTCCAGTGAGCTCATCGATCGCAAGGCTGACCAAGAGATCGAACTGGAGAAGGCCGAAGCTCTCCTGGTTCAGGCTGAGCAGGACTTGATCATCATCGACAAGGAGATTCAGGCCAGCGAGGAGACCGCTGCCAGCAAGGTGCAGATCGCCAGGATGGATCTCGAAAAGTTTCTCGGCAAACTTCCCACGGCCGTTGCCGGAGGCGCTCCCGCCCTGGTCGGCGGCACCAACCAGGACATGGTCGACAAGCTCAAGTTCCTGGTAAACCAGGAGGAGAGCCGGGAGCTCTTCCCCTTGGTCGCGAAGGTCACTGATGACTTGCTGACTACCGAGGACCTGGAACGTGACATGGGCCAAATGGCACAAGACATCCTCGAACAGATCGATGGCGTGCTGCTAGCTGAAGCCGACCTCAAGCTGAAGAAGGAAGAGTACGAGCAGAGCGAGAAGCTGCGTGCACGCGAGTTCATCAGTCAGAATCAGCTCGAATCGGATCGCTTCAAGTTCGACAGCTCGCTCTCCAAGGTCACTCTCGAGAAGAGCAAGCTCGATATCCTGATCAACTACACCCTGAAGACCACTCACATCCAGCTAAGTCAGGACCACAAGAACTCAATCCTCGAACTGGAGCGCGTCAAGGCCAGCAACATCGCCGACCGGGCGCGAAGAGAAGCGGATCAGCAGAGCGCGCGAGCCGAGCGCGACCTGTCCAAGGAACGCTTCGAGAACCTGGTCTTCCAAATCGATAACACGATAATCACTGCGCCGAACCCCGGCTTGGTGGTCTACGCCACTCAGGGCGATGGCAGACGCGGACGCGAAGTAGTCGAGGAAGGTGGCCAGGTGCGCGAGCGCCAGGACATCATCGTCTTGCCAGACGTTTCACGCATGCTCTGCGATCTGAAGGTGCAGGAAGCCGACGTCAACAAGGTGCTCCGTGGGCAGACGGCTGAGGCCAAGGTCGACGCCTTCGACGGCAGGACTTTCAGTGGCAAGGTCCTGAGAGTCTCACCCCTGCCCGACTCCGGTGATCGTTGGACCAACAACGACCGCAAGGTCTACAAGACCACGATCGCTCTCGATGGCATCAACTCGGTGCTCCGTCCCGGAGTTTCGGCCAAGGTTGAGATCGTCATCTCCGAAGTCCAAGACGCGCTCTACGTGCCTATCCAAGCGGTCCGGCGACAGGGTGCCGTCCGCTTCGTGTGGGTAGCCAAGGAAGGCGGGCCCGAAGCAGTGCGCGTCGAGGTCGGCGAGAACAACCTCACCCACGTGCAAATCCTCGATCCATTGCAGGAAGGGGAGAACGTCTTCCTTTCGCCGCCTCCGGGCATGGAAGCTCCGGTCTACGAACAACCTGAGTTCGACGACATGCAGGAGGAGAAGAGCCCCGCCGGCAAGCCTGAGGCTGGCGGACGCCGCGGCGCTCGCTCCGGTGGCCGGGACATGAACGGCAGCTTTACCGGCGCCTCCTCCCAGGGAAACTCAGCCATGACTGCGATTCGTGAGGCCCTCGCTGCCAAGTTCCCTGATCGCAACGACCTGAAAGCCGAGGGCATGGGTTGGGTGCGAGCCATGCGCGAGCCAGATATCAAGCAGGCCATCGCGGAAGACCCCCGACTCAGCAAGATGATCGAGGACTGGCGCAAGTCGAGTTCACAGGGTCGCGGTCGAGGTGGCCGACGCGGCGGAAGAGGTGATCGCGGGCAATCCTCCGAGGGTCGCGAACGATCCAAAGCCACGCCGGGCCCAAGTGACAGCAGTGGGAAGCAATAGGTAATGCCATGAGTAGATCTCTAATGAAGCTCGGAACTGGCAGCTGGATTCTCGGAACGCTTCTCATCCTGCCTGCCTGCTCAGGAGGAGGCGAGGAAGAGGCAAGCCTCGGCCCCATTGTGACTGTCGAGAAAGGCCCCATGGCTGTTCGCTTGATCGAGGCCGGCGAGCTGAAGGCCGCCACGCAGACCGTCATCACCTCCGAGGTGGAGAGCCGCTGCTCGATCATCTCCATGGTTGGCGAGGGTGAGGAGGTCAAGAAGGGCGACAAGCTGGTCGAGCTCGACGCCAGCGACTTGATCGACCGCAAGGCCCGGCGCGAAATCAACTTGGCCAGAGCCAAAGCACGCCTGGTTCAGGCCGAGCAAAGCCTGGGCATTCTGGAGAAGGAGATCGTCGCCAGCGAGGAAACTGCCGAGAGCGTGCTGAAGATCGCCGAACTGGATCTGGAAAAGTTCCTCGGCCGTCTCACCGATCCAGAAGAGGACGGCATCAAAGCAACCAACGAGGAGATGCTGCGGGATCTTCGTGAACTGATCGAGGACGAGAAGCTCCAGAATCTGGCGCAGGAGCTCGAGGGCGACCTGGTCAAGACCGTTGAGGAAGACCTCCTTCAGCACGTATCCGGCGACTACAGGCAGGCCGAATTCGGCAAGATGGCCCAGGACATTGTCTCGCAAATCGACCAGGTCCGGCTCATGCAGGCCGACCTCAAGATCAAGGAGGAGGAATGGCGCCAGAGCGAGAAGCTCTTCGAGAAGAACTTCGTCAACCGCAGCGATCTCGAGGCCGACCATTACGAGCACCAGAGCCAGCTATCCAAGGTCACCCTGGCCCTCAACAAGCTCGAGATTCTGATCAACTACGAACTCAAGACCGAGAAGATCAAGCTCGCCCAGGACTACAGCAACGCCGAACTGGATCTACAAAAGGTTGCGGCTTCGAACCTGGCCAAGAAGGCCCGAGAAATCGCCAACCTGAGTAGCCGCAAGGCTGAGTTCAAACTCGCTGAGGAACGCTTCAAGAACCTCCTTTACCAGATCGACCACGCGGTGATCTATGCCCCCACCGATGGCCTGGTGGTCTACTACAACAAGGGCAGCATGCACCGCCGTGAAACCCTGGAAGAGGGTTCCGAGGTCTATCACCGGCAGGCGCTCATGATCCTGCCAGACGTCAGCCGAATGGTGGCCACCATTCGGGTCCAGGAATCGGATGTGGACAAGATCAAGATCGGACTGAACGCCGAGATCCAACTCGACGCCTTCAAGGACATGAAGTTCAAGGGTCAGGTTCGCCAGGTGGCGCCTCTCCCCGACTCCAAGTCCCGCTACGAGAACAAGGACCTCAAGATCTACATGACCGAGATTCTTATCGACGGCAAGAATGAGGTCCTGCGACCAGGCATGTCAGCGACCGTTGTCGTCGAAATCGATGACCTGGCAGATGTTCTCCAGGTCCCGATCGCCGCCGTGCACGTGCAGGGCGTGGTCAACTATGTCTGGCTTATGACCCCGCAGGGGCCGGAAGCCCGCCAGGTCCAGACCGGCGCCAATAACATGGAGACCATTCAAATCCTGGAGGGCCTGGAAGAGGGCGATCAAGTGATCATCGCTGTCCCAGAGGGTTTCCCACTCCCCGAGTTTGCGCAGCCAGAAAAGGTCAGACCCGCCACCGAGGCAGAGATGACCGCCACCAAGCGCGCGCAGGACCGCGAAGGCTTGGACAGCCCAGGCGGCGGCGGAATCGTCAGTGAGATCCGCGCAGCTCTTCTCGAGAAGTTCCCGGACAACCCGACCCTACAGCAAGCTCGTGGTTGGATGCGCGCATTGGCCGAACCGGACATTCAAGCCGCCATCGAAGCGGACCCGGAACTCAAGGCCATGCATACCGAGTGGATGGCCTCAGTGGGCGGCATGTCCGAGCGGGACGACAACCGCGACCGCCGTGGTGGTCGCAACCGAGGCCGAAGCGGCAGACGCTGAGCATGAACCAGAACGGCAACAGCAACGGCGATGACCGCGAAGTCATCGCCGAATTCGTCGGCGTCCACCGCCATTACAAGATGGGCGACAACGTGGTCAAGGCGCTGAACGGCGTCTCCCTCCAGATTCGCCGAGGCGACTACACTGCCATCATGGGCCGAAGCGGTTCGGGCAAGAGCACCATGCTCAACATCCTCGGCTGCTTGGATCGCCCCACCGGCGGCGAGTACATGCTGGGCGGGGAAAATGTCTCCGGCATGACCGACAACGTGCTCTCCGAAGCTCGCGGCCAACGCATCGGATTCATCTTTCAGTCCTTCAATCTCATCCCCCAACTCACCGTCCTCGAAAACCTGGAAGTTCCCCTCTTCTACCAGGATCGGGTAGGACCCGAGTCGCGGGCCAAGGCCGAAGAGCTCGCCCTGCGAGTTGGCCTCGAGGGACGACTGGATCACAAGCCCATGGAACTCTCCGGCGGTCAGCAACAGCGTGTCGCCATCGCCCGCGCACTCATGAACGACCCGCTCTATCTTCTCGCCGACGAGGCGACTGGCAACCTGGACAGCAGCACGGAGAAGGAGATCCTCATCCTCCTCGAAGAACTGCAAGCTGACGGCATGACCATCGTCATGGTCACTCACAACCCCAAGGTCGCTGAACGCGCAGACAACACTGTCTGGCTCAAGGACGGTGAAGTCGAAAAGATCGTCGACAACCGGATCACCGAAGGCAGGCAGGCCCTCCGATGATTCGCGAATCCGTACAGACTCTCAATCTGGGCTTGAAGAGCCTGCTGCTGCACAAGCTGCGCTCGGCTCTCACTACCCTGGGCATTCTCTTCGGCGTCTCCTCGGTGATCGCCATGCTCGCCGTCGGCGAGGGCGCGAGCTTTGAAGCCCAGGAGACCTTCAAGGCCATGGGCTCGAGCAACATCCTGCTCCGCAGCCAAAAGCCAGCGGCCACGGAAGCGAGCAGCAGCGAGAGCGTCTGGCAGGCCACGATCTATGGACTGACCTACGACGATGCGAATCGCATCGAAGCGACCCTGCCGCAGGCTCTGGATGTAGTCCAAGTCCGCGAGGCGGTCGTCGATCTCCGCCATGGTGCCAACTGGTCCAGCGGCGTCCTCGTCGGCACCAGCCCCACCTACCTGGGCGTGGTCAACATGGCCGTGGACGAGGGCCGCTGGCTCACCAAGGTCGACGACGACATCGGGGCCAACGTGGCCGTCCTCGGCGGCAACACCGCGCGCAAGCTCTTCCCCCTCGAGGTGCCCCTCGGCCAGACCGTGCAGGCAGGCACCGAGCGCTTTGTCGTCGTCGGTGTTCTCGAGATTCTGGGTCGCACCAGCGGCAAGGCCGCCGGCGTTTCCCTCGACGATTGCCTCTTCATTCCTCTCTCCACCTCTAGAAAGCGCTACGGCGATGAACGCAACATCACCTCCGGCGGAAGTATGAGCCGCGAGCGCGTGGAACTTCATGAGGTCAAGGTGCGACTCTCCAGCCCGGAAGAAGTCGTCCCCGCGGCCAGGGTGCTGCGCACCATGATGGATGACATACACGGCGACGCCGGGGACATCGACATCACCGTCCCCCTCGAACTCCTCCGTCAAGCCGAGGCCAGCGCGCAGATCTTCAACATCGTTCTGGGCTCCATTGCCGCGATCTCTCTACTCGTCGGCGGCATCGGCATCATGAACGTGATGCTCGCCACGGTGACCGAACGCACCCGCGAGATCGGTATCCGCCGTGCCCTTGGTGCCAAGAAGTCCCATATCGTCAATCAGTTCCTGGTTGAGACCCTGGTGCTCAGTGCCTGCGGCGGAATCCTCGGCGTGGGCCTCGGACTGCTGATCCCCATTCTGGTCCAGGAGTTCTCAGGCCAGATGACAATCACCCGCATGCCGCACGTCCTGATGGCCTTCAGCATCTCCGCCCTCGTGGGCATCGCTGCAGGCATCTATCCCGCCTGGCGCGCCGCAAACATGGATCCGGTGGAAGCCCTGCGGCACGAATAGCTTGCGCAGCTGCGAGATGGGTCAGGACCGCCACAAAAAACGCAAGGCCTACCATCTCGCCCCCGGAGCTCCAGCACCGTGCCGGAAACTCCTGTGGATGGAAGACCTTGCGTTGAGCTTGCTCTCACGAAGCCGAACGCAGCGTGTGAGCAGAGGCCACTAGCAGGGCTCACTAGGTAGGTTTCCTGACCGGGCACTTTTCCTGACTAGCCTCTCCAAGAGCAGGGCTTGCGATCCCAGGCTCTCGCGCGTAACTCTATTCGCAACCACGGGATCGATCGCCACCTGGACTTGGCTCGGCCCGCGGAGGAGGCACATGCGCAAGACCTTGCTGGCGTCGATCATCTTGCTGCTCGGCAGCGCAGTTCCTCTCTCAGCACAGAAGCAGGCGGCAAGCTTCGATCTGCTAATCCGCGGCGGGCTCCTGGTCGACGGCAGCGGCAACCCTCCTAAACAGGCAGATCTCGGCATCAAGGGCCAGCGCATCAGCTCCATCGGCAACCTGAGCTCGGCCAGCGCTGGGCGCAGTATCGACGCCAGTGGCCTGGTCATCAGTCCCGGATTCATCGACGCCCATGCCCATGCAGACCGTACCGCCCGACAGCGACCGGAAGCGGAGAACTACCTGCTGATGGGAGTCACCTCCGTGGTCACCGGCAACTGCGGGAGCTCGGAACTGGACCTCGGCGAACACTTCCGCATCCTCGATGAGCAGGGCATCAGCATCAACTACGCCAGCCTTTATGGTCACGGCAGCCTGCGCAGCAAGGTCATGGGCACCGCGGAGAGGGATCCAAGCCCGGCGGAACTCGAGGCCATGGGCGCCCTGCTTCGGCAGGCCATGGAAGATGGAGCGGTGGGCATGTCCACCGGCCTGATCTACGTTCCCGGCACCTACGCCAAGACCGAAGAGCTCATTTCCCTCTCCCGGGTATTGGCAGAATTCGAGGGCATCTACGCCTCACACATGCGCGATGAATCGGATCAGGTTCTCGTCGCCATCGACGAAGCCTTGCGCATCGGCGAGGAAGCCGCCGTCGCCGTGCACCTCTCCCACCTCAAGGCCAGCGGCAAACCCAACTGGGGGCGAGGCGAGGAGATCGTTGCCATGATTGCGGCCGCCCGAGACTCCGGCCGACGAGTCACCGGCGACCAGTACGCCTACACCGCCAGCAGCACTTCATTGGACGTGCTCTTCCCCAGCAGCAGTCTGGCCATCGGCCGCAAGGCCTTTGCTGAGCAGCTTGCCACGGACGCCGATTTCCGTCAGGAGATGATGGCCGCCCTACATGGCACGATGGCGCAACAGGGATTCGGCGATCTCTCTTATTGCCAAATCGCATCGGCACCGGGCAACAAGAGCATGAACGGCCTGAACCTGCGCGAGGCCGCGGAAGAGTTCTTCGCTGATGACAGTAGGGAGCAACAGGCGAATGCTGCCATCCGACTCATGGTCGAAGCCAAGGGTTCTCGGGTCAGCATGGTCTACCACAAGATGTCCGAAGCGGACGTGGCCAGCATCATGCAGCAGCCCTTTGTCGCCGTAGCTGCGGATGCCGGCATCATCGATTACAAGACGGACAGCAAGCCCCATCCCCGTGGCGCCGGCAACAACGTGCGCGTCCTCGGACGTTACGTTCGCGAGCTCGAGATCATTCCCCTCGAACTCGCCATCCATAAGATGACCAGCCTCCCGGCCAACACCTTCAAGCTGCGTGACCGCGGCGAGCTGCGCGAAGGCGCCTTCGCGGACATCTGCATCTTCGACCCTGAGACTGTGGGTGATCGTGCGACCTACGAGGATCCCTTGGCTCGCCCGGAAGGAATGCGTTTCGTCATCGTCAATGGTGCAGTCGTCATCGAGGACGGCAAACACCAGGGAAACCGACCCGGTATGGTTCTACGTCGGGCTTCCGGTCGCTAGAGTCAGACCCGCGAGCAAATGCCCCATGATCACCCCCGCCAGCATCGCCTGCAGCCTCCTCTTCGGCCTGCTGCCCCAGGGGGCACAAACCAGTGATGCAGACGCAGGGCAGACCTTCAAGGGCCTGAGCAACCTGCAGAAGGCGAGCGTGGTCCGCCGGATCGAACGACGACTTCTCTGGGCAGCCAACCCAGCCATCTCCAGAATCCACGAGCTTGGCAAGATCGAGGGCCCGCTCCCCGCGGCCAGAGAAGGTCTGCCAGTCGCCCCGGACACTCCGGCACATACCATCGTCGCGAAGGACGACAGCATGCACGAAGTCCTGCGCCAGGACTTCCCCGAGGTGCCCTTCCTCCCGGACCTGCACAAAGGGGTGGAGTACGACTGGTTCTCCGGCAAGGTCGTCAAGAACCCCTCGCTCAGCTTCGAGCAGGTCTTCGAGAATTATCTCGCGGGCTATGCGCCGGGCAGCGACGCGGCGGTCGCCAACATCCTCCAAGCCGTGGATGAGAAGGCCGATGAGAAGCTGCGCCTGATCTCGGTCTGGTTCGCCCACCGCTACGTGAGTCGCGAAGCAGTCGCCTACCTCGACATCACTCAATACGAAATGTGGCATGCGGCAGCCGCCGAACTCCTCACGATCGGTGACTACGAGGCCGTGCGCTTTGCGCGCAGCATTCTCGATGACGATAGCTACCAGCCGCCGCTGGCCGCTGACCATACTCGCGATGCCCTCTACGATCTGATGGGCCAGGCCTTTCTGCGCCTACGCAAGCACCGCAGTCTTTGCGAGAGCCTCGCCGCTGGTGCTGTCGCTGAAAAACCCGAGGTGGACAGCATCGTGGAGGTCATGATTCCGCGCATGCACTTCCTCCTGGCCTGGAAGAAGGACTCCATGCGTGAGGTCCAGGAGCTGATCATGGAGCGGGACCGGGACGCGCTCCTGGCCATGCTCGACGGCCGCATCAACAACCGCAGCAGCGAGGACTGGATGCTGCGTGATGACCGGGCCATCCAGCTCCGCGACATGGCCGAGCTGGTGAGAGGGGTCGCTATCAGCGTTCTGGCCGAAGTCGCCGGCGACTAGCGCCAGGTCTTCATCTCTGCGATCCAGGCCTTCTCCAGAGCAGCCATGTCGATGCCGTCAAAGGTCGCCTCGTAGGCCTCCTCCTGGATCTGACTCTCATACTGAGTCAGCCACCCCTTCGGCAGATCCTCGGATTGATCTGGCTTGTATTCTTCCGTGATCCGCCGCAGGTGGATCAAGTAGTCATCCGGAATGGCCGCCCAACGATCGTTGCGCTTGCCTGCCTTCTTCTCGCCCTCGAGCTCGAGGAAGTAGCAGAAGGCCCAGGCGAAGGCGTAGTTCTGCAGACTTCCCGTGCCATAGAAGCGACGGCGATCGATCTTCAGAAAGGCCCGGAGATCGGGCCAGGCTCGTTCCTTTCGAGCCTGCTTGATCCAGTCCATGCGGAACTTGTTCGTCTTGACATCTCGAATCGCACGCTTCCTCCGGTCCACGACCGCGCCACCGAAGTACTCCCCGTAACCTTCACCGAACCAAGAACCCGGTGAGAGTTCCCCGTTGGCGTAGAAGAAGTACTGATGCATGGCCTCGTGATACAGGATGCCAAGCGCATCCACCTTCTTGAGCCACTCGTGCGCTTCGGGAACCTTCCGCTCCGGATTGAAGAGCACTAGCTCCTCTTCCGCAAAGGCCCAATAGCCGCCGCTGCCGTAGGCTCCGCGACCAGCGTAGCGGATGTAGTCGTCATAGCCGTCGCAGACGCGCACCGTCGATACCGCCTCGATGTCATCGATCGGCGGGAATCGATCGAGATAAGCGAGACGCATGATCTCGAGATCAGTCAGCATTCTGTCGATGACGCTTTGCTTTTGAACGTTGGTGACCAGGATATAGTTATCGCTGTCGTAGGCTTCCCAGCCCGGCACCAGATTCGCCCGAACCTTGCGCCGGTGCTCGATGCCGAGCAGGGCTTTGTCGGCGTAGAAGTCGTCCTCCTCGCCGCCGGCCGTCGCCGTCTCCGCCTGGGCCGCCGCCTGAATCTCCTCTCGCTCGATGCTCTTCACCGTGCGATTGACCAGGTCGACGAATGGCTCGACAGCGCCAACGGCAACCAGACCGAAGGTCATCTCGCCTTCCTCTTGGACGAAAGCTCGAATCAACGCGGACTGCAGGGGAAAGCCCCGTACGTCGTAGCCAAGAGAACCCACAAACTCGAAGATCCGATAGGCCCGCTTCTTGTTGTCAACCAAGGGCCTTCTGAAGAGCTTGTCGTTCTCCGTGAGATCGTTCTTCAAGTGCTGCAGCATGAGATAGAGCTCGAGGGTGGAGGCGGATCGGATCTTCTCCGGCATCCCCTTGAGCTCGTCGGGAATCTCATCGCCATCCGGACCGGTCTTCCCCCAGTTCGGCCGCCCCATCGCAAAGACATAGTAGGTCAACTCATAATCACCCTTGTGCCCACCCCACTTCGCCTCCGCCTTGCCGGAAAACTTGGCCAGGGTGTAGAGGTCGTTGGGCTTGGTCGGCACCACCTCCATGAAGGCCGGAACCTTCAACTCCAGACCCTTCTCGGGCAACTTGTGGGTCTTGAAGCGCTGCGCCGGCAAGCTTGCGACCGCTAGAAAAAGGACGAGGGATAGGGATGTGACTCCAACCTTCATGCCAACATCATGCCCGAAATCGATCCTCGAGGCGCGAGGAGCGGGTCAGGAATCCTTCCCAATCCACCATGCCCCCTGGCCGCATGAGTCCACAGCAAATTCCTTCCAGCTCGCCCTCTCGACTGATGGGGCAAGCTGATAAACTAGCAACTCTCGAGCCATTGCCAGGGCTTGTCAGGAGCGCATCATGACCATGAACCCCTCCGACCCGGCCAATTTCAGCCGCCGGGCCTTCCTCAAGGGTGCCTCTGTTGCCGCCGTCGGCAGCAGAGTTGGTACCGAGTTCAGCAAGGGCGCCGAGCTCGATAAGAGTTCCAGCATTCTGGACAAGGGCAGCCACCCGATCACCCTGCAGGTGAACGGCAGCAAGCGGGAACTCAAGATCGAGACCCGCAGCACCCTCCTCGACGCCCTGCGCGACAGCCTGGATCTCACCGGCAGCAAGAAGGTCTGCGATCGCGGCGCCTGCGGTGCATGCACCGTGCTTCTCGATGGCGAGCCGGTTAACTCCTGCATGACCCTCGCCTTCGATGCTGTGGATGCCGAAATCACCACCATCGAAGGGCTGGCCAGGGGCGATGAGCTGCATCCAATGCAGCAGGCCTTTGTCGAAGAGGATGCTTTGCAGTGTGGCTTCTGCACGCCGGGCATGGTGATGAGTGCCGTCGCCTGCAGCAAGCGCCACGGCGGCAGTCCGAGCATGGACCAGATCAAGAACGACATGTCCGGCAACATCTGCCGCTGCGGCACCTATCCGCGGGTCTTCAAGGCCATCCAAGCCGCAGGCAAGGAGGGCGGACGATGAAGAACGAACACGAGATGCGCGTCGGCTTTGCCGGTGACAATCGCAAGATCAAAGTCGATGTTCCAGAAGGGGACCTGACTCCCTGGGACCTGGATACCAAGCTCGAGTCCGTCGGCGGCCGTAGCGATCGCATAGATGCCTTCGCCAAGGTCACCGGCAGAGCCAAGTATGCCTACGACATCAATTTGCCCGGCATGCTCCACGGCATCATCCTGCGCTCCCCACACCCGCGCGGAAGCGTCAAGAGCGTTGACCTCAGCAAGACTCTGGACATGCCCGGAGTCAAAGCCGCGGTCGTCATGAAGCAAGGCGAGCGCAACCGCATTCGCTACGTTGGCGATCCGGTAGCCGCCATCGCCGCCGACACCCTCGACCAGGCCCGAGATGCTCTCAGCGCCATCGTGGCCGAGTATGAAATCGAGGCCCACAACGTCGAGCTCCTCGCAGCAGAAGGCGCGCCGAACCTCAACGAGAACAACATCAGTGATCCATGGCCAGTACCGCGCCCGGCCGCCCGCCGTCGACCAGCGGATCCGGACATGGAGCTGGAAGTCTCGGAAGCCGATGTTTCCGCCGAAGGGACCTGGAGCATGGAAGTGCAGACTCACTCCAGTCTGGAGTCACACGGCAATGTGGTCTGGTACAAGAAGGAAACGGATTCGGCCGAGATCTGGGCCTCCACCCAAGCCACCTTTGGAGCTCGCCAGGCGCTGGCCAGCGCCCTCGACATCCCCCAGGACCGAGTCACGGTTCGCGCCGAATTCGTCGGCGGTGGCTTCGGCAGCAAGTTCACCCCCGGCGAGGAAGGCATGGCCTGTGCTCTCCTCTCCAAGCAGGCGAATGCCCCGGTCAAGCTCATGCTCGACCGCTTCGAAGAACACACCTGCACTGGCAACCGCCCCTCGGCAGTGATTCAGATTCGTGCCGGCGCGAAGAAGGACGGCACGGTCGTGGCCTGGGATACACGCTCCTTTGGTGGGCCTGGCTGCAATGGCCGCGGCGGCAGCACCTCCCACCACACCAACTACTTCGACAATGCCAAGCATCGTCGCATCCATGTGGACCTGGCTACGGACACGGACGCCTCACGGGCCATGCGCGCACCAGGCCGTCCCCAGGGTGTCTTCGCCATGGAAGGCATGATGGACATCCTCGCCGCGAAATGCGGCTTGGATCCTCTGGCCTTCCGCCTGCTAAACGACAACTCGGAACTACGCAAGGCCGAGTGGCAACTCGGCGCCGAGAAGTTCGGCTGGGCAGAGCATTACAACGCCAGCCCCGGCTCCGGCGAGGATCCCAGGTATCTGCGCGGCGCCGGCATGGCCTCCGCATTCTGGGGTGGCATGGGCGGCGGCAAGCATCGCGTGACCTGCCGCATCCATCGTGACGGCAGCGTCGAGTCGCGCAACGGCGCCCAGGACATCGGCACGGGCATGAAAACCCTCATGGCCATGCTCACCGCCGAAGAGCTGGGCATCAGCCCGGAGCAGATCCGGGTCAGCATGGGTAACACCAACGATCCCCCCGGACCGGCGAGCGGCGGCAGCACGACCACGCCGAGCCTCAGCCCGGCGGTGCGCCATGCAGCGGGCCTGGCCAAGCAAGAGCTCGGCGCCAAGGTCGCCGAGCGGCTGCAAGTCGACGCAAACAAGATCATCTGGCAGAACGGCCACATCGGTCTGCAGGGCGGGGAGATGATCCCCTTTCAGGAAGCCTGCAAGCTGATCGGCGCCGAGCCCATCGAAGCAACCGGCATCCGCCAGGCCAACTACGATGGCTACCAGGACAACGTCTGCGGCTGCCAATTCGCCGCTGTCAGAGTCGATCGCGAAACCGGGCTGGTCTTGGTCGAGAAGATGCTCGGCGTACAGGACTGCGGCCTGGTGATCAACCAGAAGCTCGCCGAGAGCCAGGTGATCGGCGCCATGATCGAAGGCATCAGCTACGTGCTGCACGAGCAACGCATCATGGACCCCAAGCAGGGCCGCATGCTCAACGGCGACTTTGCAAACTACAAAATCGCTGGCACTCTCGACATGCCTGAGATGGAAGCCATCATGTATTCCGTCGCCAACGGCAAGAACAACGTGGGCGCCGCCGGCCTCGGCGAGCCTCCTTCGACAGCTGCTCCCGCCGCCGTCGCCAATGCGGTGAGCAACGCCCTGGGCCTGCCCATGCGCTCCATGCCAATCACCCCCGACAAGGTCCTTGCGGCCCTGCACAGCAAGAAGAAGTGAGGAGCTGACATGCATTCATTCGAACTCTTCCTGCCCGACAACATCAAGGACGCCAGCCTGCGCGGCGGCCCCAACGCGGTCTTCAAAGCTGCCGGCACCGACTTGCTCGACCGACTCAAGGAACGCATCGAGAATCCGGAGACTCTGATCAACCTGCTCGAATTCAAAAAGGATCTGGCCGGGATCAATCCTCAGGCCGGTGGCTTCGACATCGGTAGCTTGACCAGCATCCACGACATCGCCAGCTCGGCAAGCCTTGCTGGCCCGGAATGGCGCGCGCTCAAGCAAGCCGCAGAGACCACGGCGACCCCACAGATTCGCAATCGCGGCACTCTCGGCGGCAACCTTCTGCAAAAGACTCGCTGCTGGTATCTGCGTTCCGAAGCTTTCAAGTGTCTGCACGGTGGCCGCGGCCCAAGCTGCCTGGCCGTGGATGGCGAGAACCGCTACCACTCGGTGATGGGCACCCTCGATTGCATGCGGGTCCACCCGAGCAACCTGGCTCCGGCCCTCTACGTCCTGGGAGCTGAGCTCTCCACCCAATCCGGTGAGGAAAGCAATCGCTTCCCCATCGCCGAGCTCTATCCCGAGCTACCCCTGGCCTCAGAAGCGGAGCACACTCTCAGCGACAACGAGATCCTCACTCACATCCACATCCCCGCAGCTGTCACCGGAACATCCACAGCCTATGTGGAGAGCCGGGAGAAGCTCAGCTTCGACTGGGCCACCACCGCAGCGGCCGTGCTCCTGGTGATGAAGGGGAAGGCAATCCTCTCCGGACGTATCTGCCTGGGAGCAGTGGCGCCCAACCCCATTCCCTGTGACCAGGCCGCCGAGATGCTGGCCGGTCAGGATGCGAGCATGGAACTCTTCGGCAAGGTCGCGGCTGCCGCCTACGCCAAGGCAGTTCCACTCGCACAGAACGAGTACAAGATCGAATTGGGCAAGGCGGTGCTCCGCGATGCCCTGGCCCAGGCTTCCGGACTGAGGTGATGCCATGAACGCCAAAAAGCTCAACAAGAACACAGATGCCGAGCTGCCTACTCACCGGGACCTGACTCCCAAGGATCTCTGCCCCGCCATGATCATGAAGCAGATCCTCACCCACCAGATGGATGAGAAGATCTACGACTATCGGGATCGCCCAGGGGATGGCTACTACTGGTGCCTGCGTACCTGCACGGAGATCGGCCCGGATGATCAGATCGTCGACGTGGACGACTGCCGCCCCGGACGAGGCTGCTACGAGGGGTTGAAGCTCTAGGCCCCTACTCCTGGGCCTCGTCCCGCTCGAGTCCGCGCTGGGAAATGTGCAGCCCGACCAGGCGCGCCACCAAGATGGTCAGATAGAGTTGACCGACCAAGGCTTGCGCACCGGCACAGAGGCGGGCGATTGGATTCACCGGTTGGATGTCCCCGTAGCCCAAGGTGGTGAGGGTAACGAAGGAGAAGTACAGGAAGGTGGGCAGGCTGTCGTCCTGGATGTGCATGTCGAGGTCATGCTCGCGAAAGGCAGCCGTCTCGCCGAAGCAGGCGATGAGCTGATAGGCCCAAGCTCCGGCCAGGCCCAGCAAGACGTAGAAGCAGGCGGCACCGGCAATGCGCTGCACGTCTACGGAAAAGCCGGTGAACACGTCCTTGAGGATGAGCCACCCGACCAGTGCAAGGAAGACCAGGTGCAACACTGAGGTCGAGGCGACCATCCAGGTGTGATCCACGTAGAACTGCGCCCCCTTCTGCTGTAGGAACACCAGCCCTGGGATACCGATTCCCAGGGAAGCCAGGAAGAGGGCCGAGGCGAACAGCTTCTGTCGGGAGCTGGCGCAGGCTTGGAGGGAAACGAGCAGGACCACCCAGAAGGAGATACTCCAGATCACCCGGCCTGTTGGATACCCCATGATCGAGTACATCGCCCCCAAGACTGCGAGGGCAACTAACAGCTGGGTGTATTTCCCCCGTGTCATGCCTTTTAGGACTCACCCAGGAGCTGTTCACTGATCTGCTTCCAGATCAGCTTACGCATATGCCAGGTCTGTTCCTCCATTCGCACACCGTGCCGTGACTTGGGATAGATCATCAGATCGAATTCCTTGTCCGCCTTCTGCAGCTCGTAGACGAAGCGCACCGTGTTCTGAAAGTGCACGTTGTCGTCCATGGTGCCATGCAGGAGCACCAGGTGACCACTGAGATCCTTGGCTGCCTCCAGCACAGAGCTCGCAGAGTAGCCGGCTGCATTCGCCTGCGGCGTGTCCATGTAACGCTCGGTGTAGATCGTGTCGTAGAGCTGCCAGTCATAGACGCCTGCGCCCGCAACGCCAAGGCGGAAGGCCTTGCTGTGAGTGAGAGCGAAGGCGGTCATGAAACCGCCGTAGCTCCAACCGTAGATGCCGACCCGACTGGTGTCGGCCCAGGGGTTCTTGCCGACCCAGGCGATTGCATCCTCGATGTCCTTCAGCTCCTGCACCCCGAACTGCTTGTAGCAGGTCGCTGTGGTCACCTGCCCGAGACCACTCGCCGAGCGCACGTTCACCTGCAGCACCAGCACTCCTTTCTGCGCCAAGAACTGATGCCAGGCACTGTAGTTCCAGGAGTTGCGCAGGGTCGGCGCATTCGGCCCCGAGTACGTGTCGATCCAGATCGGGTGCTTCTCGCTCTCGTCCATGCCCTTCGGCTTGATCAAGGTCACATCCAGCTCGAAGCCATCCCGCGCGGCGATGCGCTGATGCTCCTTCAAGGCGAAGGCATATTCGCCCATGGCCTTGGACGGCGTCGATTCGAAGCGACGCAGGATCTCCCCAGTGGCGTCACAGAGCCGGACCTCGGTTGGACTCGTCAAAGACGAGAAGCGATCGATGAAGAAGCTCCCGTCTTTGTTCAGCTGCACCGCGTGGCTGCCGAACTCGGGCGTCAGACAGAGCATCTCGCTGCCATCCAACTTCGCTCGATAGACATAGCTGCCGATCTTCTTCTCCTGAGCACCGGTGAACCAAATCAGCCCCTGATCCTCATCGACCTCGATCACGCTACTGACGGGCCACTTGCCCCGGCTCACTGCATTGCGCAGCTTCCCATCCGCCCCATAGCGGTAGATGTGCTGGTAGCCATCGCGCTCGCTATGCCAGAGGAAGCCGCCATCCTTTAGCCAGCGCGGAGTCTCGAGCACATTCACCCAGCTCTTCGACCCCTCACGAAACACCGTCTCGACCGCGCCAGTCACCGGGTCGGCAAAGTTGAGATCCAGCCAGGTCTGGATGCGATTCTGCACTTGGAAGACCAGCCTGCTGCCATCCGGGGTCCAGCCCACTCGCACGATGAGAAACTCCTCGTCCGCGTACTTGTCCAGATCCATCCAGCTCACCGCCTTGGCCTCCGGCATGGCCACGCCAAGACGCACCGTCGGGTTCGGATCGCCGGCCTTGGGATAGTTGGTGGTCTCGTTGACCACAGCACGTTCATCTGCCAGCTCGTCCTCTGGCACGTGATCGATCACCGTGAAGGTCTTCACTGCGGACTCGTCGATGCGCAGGAAGGCCACCTTGGCCGAATCCGGACTCCACCAGTGGGCCTGGAAGTCACCACGACCATAGACCTCCTCCTGGTAGACCCAATCCAGGTAGCCGTAGAGAAGGCGCTCGTGACCATCCCGACTCACGGACCACTCGAAGTCGCCAGCCAGGTTGCTGATGATCAGGTTGTGATCGCGCACGTAGCTCACCGACGCCTTGTCCGGACTCAGATGCGCTTCACGCTCGCCGCGCTTGCCGATGATCCGAGGCTCCTTCCCGGGGATGTTCAATAGATAGTCGCCCTCTCGAGCCCGCCGAGTCAGGCTCACCTCCTTTGGATTCGGCCGCGCGGCCGGAGCTCCTCCACGACGTCCCCGACCGCCCCTTCGACCAGCGTTCCGAGCCCGACGCTCGGCAGCCTGGCGGGCCTCTGGAGAGACCTCACGCTGCGCCCAGGTTCCCGGCTCCCGGGCCTGCAGAGCCCCACCCTCCCCCGCTCCTTTGATGATCAGCAAGTCCTTTTTCGGGCCCCAACTTACGTTCGCCGGCTCGGGCGCGAAGCGGACCGCGGAGCCCAGAGTCTGCCTCAGACTGAGAGACTTGTCCTGAGTTGATGCAACTCCGGGCAGGAGGAGGACGAAGAGGAATGGGACCGTGGCTTTCGAGACGGCGCTGAGGCTGAGCATGGCAGTTCTCCTGGGTGGGGGGATGGCCGGGTTCGGCCTGCCGCTTGGACTGGATCGGGTCTTCCGACCCTTTCTTGCCTACCTGCGGCCCGGAGCTATTGTCGGAGCCCGTTAGCTGAGATCCAAGAGAGAGAACGCATGAACGAGAATCCGTCCAATCCTTACGCCATGAACCAGGCTGTTCCCGCTGCTGAGGCAGCTGTTAATGAGCGGGCAGCTTTCCTGCAGAAGACCTACACCTGGTTGCTGATGGGTGTGTTGGGGTTCTGCGCGACCATGTGGGCGGTGCAGGAAATTCCGGCTCTACGGGACTTCGCCTGGGGCATAGTCCAGAACCCGATCATCGCGATTGTCTTCATGCTGGGTGGTGCCTACGCAGTGCACGCGGTCGCAGAGAAGCCTGGGATCAATGCCATCGCCTTCGCTGCCTACGTCTTTGTTTTTGGCCTCCTCATTGCCCCTTGGGTTATGTATGCCAGCCAGACGCAGCCGGGAGTTGTCGGTCAGGCCAGCCTAATCACGGCCCTGATCTTCTTCGGACTCACGGCTTATGTGTTTGTCAGCGGCAAAGACTTCTCCTTCATGGGTGGAGTGCTCTCGATCGTGCTCTTTTCCATGATCGGAATTGCCATCTGCGCATGGCTGTTCGGCATTGTGTTGGGCACCTGGTTCTCGGTCATCGGCGCCATGCTGTTCTCCGGATTCATCCTGTACGACACTAGCCGGATCCTGCATCACTATCCGGTGACGGCGCATGTGTCCGCGGCGGCGGTGCTGTTCGTGGATGTGGTTTTGTTGTTCCAGCATCTCCTGGCCCTGATGTCGAGTCGGGACTGAGTTCCGGATCGTCAGTCGAAGAAGAAGGCCCGCCTAGTGCGGGCCTTTTTTGATTCCGCTGTCTGTGCCTGTCTGTTTGGGTCTCCTGGGTTGGTTGACAGGTCTATACTGCCATCTACCATCTTCCTGCCCGCCACCAGGTTCGGAAGGAGTCAGCGCAGCATGGAAATGAGAGCAGCACGACTAGGGCTCGGACTCCTGCTAGTCACAGCCATCCTCTCGGCCCCTGCCATGGCGCAGAAAACGCCGGACCTTCGCCTGGGAACGGACTTGCCTGGTACAGCTGCTTCCCTGTCCCCCCAGATCGCCGCATCCGGCGACTCGGTCTACGTGACCTGGGCGGATCAGCGCAACGGCGAATCCGACATCTACTTCAATCGCTCCCTCGACGGTGGAGCGACCTGGCTCGAGTCAGACATCCGATTGAACACGGACTTGGCAGGAGTAGCGATCTCGAGCTCTCCGCAACTTGTGGCATCAGGAAACAGAGTCTATGTGGCATGGGAGGACGGGCGGAATGGCGAGCTGGACATCTACTTCAATCGATCCCTCGATGGCGGGCTCACCTGGCTGAGCTCCGACCTCCGACTGGATACGGATCCCATTGGATCCGCTGCATCGGAGCTGCCGCAGATCGCAGTTTCGGAGGACTGCGTTTACGTCACTTGGCAGGATGCTCGCAATGCAAGTGAGGGCGTTTACCTCAACCGTTCCGCCGACGCTGGTGCCATCTGGGGAGCCAATGACATCCGTTTGGATTCGGATGCACCTGGATCGTACCCATCCTTTGCTCCACAGATTGCGACCTCGGGTGACTCGGTCTATGTGGTCTGGGCGGATCGTATTAACTTCAATCCACCTGGCCAGTGGCCCAGCTACTCTTCTAGAGCACAACTCAACTGCTCGAAGGATCGCGGGGCAACCTGGCTGGCCTCTGAAGTCAGAGTCGATGCTATTCCAGCGGGTCGAGACTCAGGCTTCGTAGTTGCAAACTTGCAGATTGCGGCCCAAGGCGACCGCGTCCATGTTTTCTGGACAAACTGGTATCAGGCATCTGATGTCAGCTGGGCGGAGATCGAATCGAATCACTCGGTGGATGCCGGCGCCACCTGGTTGCCTGCGGACAATGTTCTGAATCATGTCTCGGACCCGGATACGCGAAGGGGTCGTCCGCAGATAGCTCTCTCAGGGGACTCGATCTATGTGATCTGGGAGGATAGGCGCGGATCTCTTGGAGTAGACACAGAAGTCTACTTCAACCGTTCGCTCGACGGCGGCGCTAGCTGGTTGCCATCCGATCTTCGGATCGACTCGGGGGTGCCCGGAAGACTCGTAGAGCCTCGTCCTCAAATCACAGCCGCAGAGAATGCGATCTATGTGACCTGGCTGAGTCATCGCGACGGGAAAGAGGACATCTACTTCGATCGCTCTCTCGATGGCGGGCTCACATGGCTGGATTCTGACATCCGCCTGGATACGGAGAATCCGGTGGATGGAGTGTCTCTGGCTCCGCAAATCGCTTCATCCGGTGATTCGGTGTATGTGGTCTGGAGCGATGACCGCAACGGCAGCGAGGACGTTTACTTCAATATTCCATTCGGCGCCCAGCCCTTTGGTGAGGGGAATGCTGGCTCGGGGGCAATCGTTCCTAGGCTGGAGGGTACGGATAGCCTAACTCTCGGCAGCAGCTTCACCCTTTCTGTCAGCGACGGTCTCGGCG